>CAYRME010000070.1:0-1513 GCA_964425505.1 uncultured Candidatus Saccharibacteria bacterium | reverse complement strand
ATGGAACTTATCCCCGATAAAGTGGAAAAATCTCTTGACAAGGTTGTCAAAAAAAGTAATAAGGAGGGTGGAAATTAGCTCTATGTCTTGCACACCCTTGATTTTTTAGACAATAATGCTTTAGAATACAAAGAATAAGGTCGATTAAAAACATATAACCAAATTTCCATATGAATAAAGGTGATCTCGTAGAGGCTATCGCCAAGGAAGCTGACATCAGCAAAGAGAAGGCGAAAAAAGCGCTTGACGCCACTACGGAGTCCATCACTTCTTCTTTGAAGAAGAAGGATTCTGTCACCATTCCGGGCTTTGGTACCTTTGATGTAACAAAGAGAAAAGCCCGAGAAGGAAGGAATCCCGCCACCGGGGAGAAGATCAACATCCCCGCTACCAGGGTTCCCAAGTTCAGGCCCGGAAAGGGTCTCAAGGATGCCGTGAAATAACATCCTTGAAATAAATGAAGAGAGAGCGGCGCTTCGGGCGCCGTTCTTTTTTTGACACTTTCTCTCGTCTAATGTATAGTATGAAT
Organism: uncultured Candidatus Saccharibacteria bacterium; assembly: GCA_964425505.1. GTDB lineage: Bacteria > Patescibacteriota > Minisyncoccia > Minisyncoccales > PWPS01 > PWHW01. The sequence goes on along the minus strand of CAYRME010000070.1, from coordinate 984 downwards.
CCAAAACAAGAAAGGAGGTGTTCGTTTGAAAGATTTCGCTTTTATTGTCCATCTTAGGAGTATCGAGGATATTGCCCATGCGATGCCTTTGCCCAAGTGGCTTCTAACAAAACTCCTTCGGAGACCTGTTCTCTCGCTCTTTCTCAAATTGAAGGGAAGAGCGGGATTCAAGGTGGATTCGAGTTTCAAGATAGAAGGAGAAGAAGGGTCCGGATATATAATTCTCCTTTGGATGACAGGTAAGCAAGTTATGGAAAACCCTGTGCTGGCAAGAAGAAGAATACTTGAAGCTGCTTCCTATGCAAGAAATCGTTTGGGTGTTGAAATTTTGGGTCTCGGGGCTCTTACGGCCTCTATTACCGGAGCCGGGAAGTGGGTCGAGACGGAATTGAAGAAGAGGGGTATGAATGATATTACCGTAACGCACGGGGATACTTATGCCACCGCTCTTGCAACGGAAGGGGTTCTAAAGATTGCCCTTAAAAAGGGACTCAATATTGATCGTTCCTCGATAGCTATTGTGGGAGCGACCGGGATCATAGGAGAAGCATTCACAAGGTTCTTTGCTGAGCGCTTCCCTCCTCGCGAGCTTGTGCTAGTGGGAAGAAGAAAAGGTAAAATGGAGGAAATGGCGGAACAATTCTCTCTTCAAGGAGGGAAGGTCGTCACTTCCACTGATGTGGAGGCGGTTAAAGGATCCGATATTGTTATAACCGCAACAAGTGCCCCGGAGAGCCTTCTTTCTTCAAAACACCTTAAAGAGGGGGCGATGGTCTATGAAGTATCTCAGCCACGTAACGTCTCTTATCAAGTAAAAAAAGAAAGACCTGATATCCTTGTGATTGACGGTGCTTATGCCAAAGTTCCCGATCGTATTCGTTTTCATTGGATGGGCCTTCCACCGGGTATTACTTTTGGATGTATGGCGGAAACCATTATCCTTGCTCTCGGTGAGTACAACGGGAAGAATTTAATAGGTCGAGT
>CAYRME010000069.1:0-1636 GCA_964425505.1 uncultured Candidatus Saccharibacteria bacterium | reverse complement strand
TCTCATACTGTTTTCCATTGCTCTTTCTATTCCTTCTCTTGCTTCTTCGGGAACTCTCTCATACACATCAGCTAAAACTTCTTGATGTTTAAGTGTTCTTTCCGAAATTCTTTCTAGAAGCTCGTCCATATCTGCTCCTCTTTCTCTAGCTCTTTCTGCTCTTTGCATGGCACTGTCCAGTTGTTCTTCATATCTTTCCATTACTCCCTCGGCCATATCTCCTCTTCCTTTTTCCGCTAAAGCTTTTGCTTCGGACAATCTCCTCTCGGAAAGTTCAAAATCTCGCTCCGCTTTATTCTCTTCACCGAAGGTGAAAAATGTCCCTATATCCTCAGACCAGCTTTTTAGGAAGTAAACAGGATTATCCGGAAGCATTCCGGGATCGGGCAGGTCATCCACTTGAGATTGTGCTACCCCAACCGTCAAAAAAGAGGCTAACAGAACTCCAATAGTAATTCTTTTAATCATAAATTTATTTTTAGTTATCAAATTGTTAACTACAGACCTTTTTTATTTTTATAATAACACAAAAAAGAAAAAGAGCGGTTTTACCCGCTCTTTTACCTGCTTGATGTTTTCTCTAAAAAGACTTCCCTTTGTCTTCTTCGTTGTTATTTTCATCCTTAACGGTAATAGTCACATAACTGCCGCCGTCACGGTTACGCAATTCATCAATTCCATCCGCCTCGGAGCCACTAACATTAATGATTTTTGAGTCCATTAGGTTGTCTTTTTCTTCACTTTCAAACATTTTCAATTCAACTGTATCAAGCTCATTTCCTTGAACAGCCCAAGCAACTTCCGCTCTCGTCCAAGCGGGATTACTTGTATCTTCAGCTTCAAACTCGGTTATTTCAAGCTCTTTTTCTTCGTCTTCATCATCTTCTTCATCGTCTTCATCTTTTTCTTCGACAGTTACGGTGGTAGTATCGCTATCAGAAGCAACTTCCTCTCCTTCCATTACAACTTCCGCACTTCCTGATATAGTATAATCTTTGGCTTCCGTGTCATCGGTGGTCGTCCAAGTCGCCGTGTCTACATGGTTTTCACCGCTCTCAAGTGTTACTTCTTCTTTCAATAAACTTTTTTCTGTATCATCGTTAATTACATTTATTTCTACACTATCATCATCAACATAATCAAAGTCGCCAGTGTTTTCCACAGTTATTTCAATCTCTGCAGTTTCTCCCTTTATCACCGTATCGCCTTCAAAATGAGTTATGGAAATATCATGCTTGTCCTCGATTTCCACACCAACAGCTTCCGCCGCATTTATTAAGCCATGCCCTTGTTTGTTTTCATCAAAACCGATATCTTCTGCAGTATCTTGGAGATGCCCACGAACCCCCTCTTCCGTTTCATATCCTTCCATAGCAAGAACAAGAGCAGCTACGCCGGCCACATGAGGAGAAGCCATGGAGGTACCATTTCCTTCGTAGTATTCTCCACCCTCCCAAGCGGAATAGATATCTGCTCCGGGAGCAGCAAACTCCACCTCCGGTCCGATAGAGGAAAACTCCGCCATTTCATCATCCTCATTTGTAGCACTTACCGCTATAACCTCCTCAAAAGCCGCCGGATAAACTACGGAATCTTCATCTAAATCATTGTTTCCGGCTGCAGCTACTTGAATGAC
>CAYRME010000068.1:0-1679 GCA_964425505.1 uncultured Candidatus Saccharibacteria bacterium | reverse complement strand
ATCCGTCATAGCAACAAAAAGAATTTCAGGACCTTCCTGTAATATTTTTTGAGAGAGTTGTCTCGGCCTATCCGTTCTAAAGTTATAAAATATAAAGGAATCACCTTCTTTTAATCCTTCATACCCTTCTCTCTTCCGGGGAGTAATGAACTCATCCGTCTCCCCTTCCTTGTAACAATGTTCCAGAGTTTCCAGAGGAGCTTCAAAGTTTTCGGCTTGAGCTTCCACAATAGCGTCATAGGCCTTCTTTGTACGTTCCCATCTCTTGTCTCTGTCCATTGCATAGTATCTCCCGGAAATAGTGGCCACTTCCCCCACTCCCACTCTCTCCATTTTCTCCAGGAGCTCTTTGAGGTAAACTACTGCATTTCTTACGGGAGCATCCCTTCCGTCGGTTATCACGTGAACGAAGACATCATGAAACTTTTCTCTCTTGCAAAGATCCAATAAAGCAAAAAGATGCTTCATATGTGCATGAACCCCTTCTTTTTGCAAAAGTCCCGTCAAATGAAGAGAGGTTTCTTTTTTCTTGCAATTATAAATAGCTTTCAAAAACTCCTCCTTCTTAAAGAAACCACCGTCCTCTATGGATTCATTTATTTTCTTCAAGTTTTGCTTCACTATCCTCCCCGATCCCATGGTGAGATGTCCAACCTCAGAGTTGCCCTGGTAACCGGAGGGAAGCCCCACATCTTCGCCGGCGGCCTCAAGAAGAGTAAATGAATACTCTTCTTTGAAGCGATCATCATGCGGAGTATGGGCCGCATGGATGGCATTATCACTCATGCTCTCTCTATGACCCCAACCGTCTCTTATGACAAGGACAACCTTTTCCAATTCCTTATTTTTCATCGAATATCTCTTTTTCTATTTGAAGAAGTCTGTTGTATTTTGACAACCTCTCCCCTCTTTGAGGAGCTCCCGACTTTATATGATCGGCACCCATTCCCACTGCGAGATCGGCAAGAAAATCGTCGTTGGTTTCTCCCGAACGATGTGAAGCAATAAGACTCCAACCGAACTCCTTAGCTTTCTTCGCCGCAAGAACCGTTTCCGAGACCGTGCCTATCTGGTTCATTTTCAATATCATGGCATTGCAGGAATCATTTTCATACGCTTCCTTCATTCTTTCTTGATTCGTGACAAGAAGATCATCCCCCACCGTAAGTAAAGAAGGAAGCTTTTTCTTGAAGGTGCTCCACCCTTCAAAATCATCTTCTTTCAAAGGGTCCTCTATTCCCAAAAGAAAAAAATCTTCAGCCAGTTTCTCATAAAAACTCATAAGCTCTTCCTTATCCATTTCCTTTCCATCCACGAAATACCTCCCCTCTTTGAAGAACTCCGTGGACGCGGCGTCTATGAGAACGGGAACATTTCCGTCAACACTCCTTAAAAGAAGAAGTATCTCTTCTGCGGAATCCGCTTTAATGGAGAATCCTCCTTCATCCCCTATGTCGGAGGAATCTTTTCCGTAAGAGCTTTCTATGTTTTCCTTTAGGGAGTACATGAATTCCGTTGCAAAGCGCAAATTCTCTTTAAAGGATCCTTTTTGCGGAACTATCATGAACTCCTGGAAACTCACCTTGCTTCCCGAATGCGTACCGGCATTAACAAGATTGAAGCAGGGGCGAGGTATCCTTCTTTCCATTTCGTAATAAGAAGAAAGATATTCATGGAGA
>CAYRME010000067.1:0-1901 GCA_964425505.1 uncultured Candidatus Saccharibacteria bacterium | reverse complement strand
AATAGCCGTGTCTTCTTTTAAAAAGAAAGGGAGGAACTCTGAAAATCTGGTCTCATCTTCTCTCATTACGGAAAAAGCGTATTGAGAGAGTTCTTGGGGTATCTCAATGAGAGACTCATATTTGGTACGATGAACAAGATCCTTTGCGAGACCCTCATAATCCCATAAAGAAACCACCCCCTCCGGCGTGCTCTTGGGTCCGCACCTCTTGTGTCTCCTTCCAAAATACTCCCCTTTATTGCAGGCGGGACATGCAAAGCTCGCCTCGGAAAGAAAAAGAAAGCACTGAGAACACAAATACTCCCCTTCTTTCTCACACCCAAAACAGAACTTGGGGAAAACAATATCGAAAAATAATCGTTTCAGTTTCTTTGGAGTATTACCCCTCATCCTGTAGCTTATATTGCAAAGCTTCGGCTACATGAGACTCCTCTATACTCTCACTCTCTTCCATATCAGCTATGGTTCTGCTTAATTTGATGAGCTTAAAGTAAGTTCTTGCGGAAATGGTCATCTTCGAAGCCGCGTTAACAAGGAATCTTTCCGCTTCATGAGAAAGAAGAGTATATTTCTCTATGTCTTTATTCCTCATCTCCGCATTGGTGAGTATATCGCTCTCCTTGAATCTCTCCCTCTGCACCTCTCTCACTCTCTCCACCCTCCTTCTTATATCCTCCGAGGATTCCGCATTTTCCTTTTCTTTAGAGGATAAAGATAATTTTTCCGCTTCCACATCGGGTACCTCCACATGCATATCTACTCTATCAAGAATGGGGCCCGAGACTCTCTTTTTGTACTTTTCCACCTCTCTTTCCGTACAAGTGCAATCCTTTTCTTTATGATTCAGATATCCGCAAGGACAAGGGTTCGCCGAGGCAACCAGCATATGCTCGGAAGGGTAAACCACTCGATCCTTGCTCCTTGAAATGGCCACATAACCATCCTCAAGAGGTTGTCTTAGGGCCTCGAGTGCAGATCTCTGAAATTCATTGAGCTCATCAAGAAAGAGCACTCCCCGATGAGCAAGCGTCACTTCTCCGGGCTTGGGATTCACTCCTCCGCCAATGAGTCCCACCGAGGAGATGGTATGATGCGGGGACCTGAAAGGTCTTTTTTCTATAAGAGACCCGCCCGGAGGGATGTTCCCTAAGACCGAGTATATCTTGGTAACCTCTATGGATTCTCTTTCATTGAGAAGAGGCAGTATTCCGGGGAGAGCTCTGGCAAGCATGGTTTTTCCTGAACCGGGACCTCCCACCATGAAAATATTATGTCCTCCCGCGGCCGCTATCTCCAAAGCCCTTTTTGCCGCTTCTTGTCCCAGAACCTCTTTCATATCAAAATCAAAAGAAGTTACTTCATTGGTCTTTTCGTACTCTGCAGGCTCTATTTGCTTCTTCCCGGAAAGGAATCCTACAAGGTCCTCCAGACTCTCTACGGGATAAACATTGACTCCTTTTACAACCGCCGCTTCATTTGCGGACTGTGCGGGAAGAAAAATATTCTTGAAACCATTCTCTGCGGCAAAGAGGGCCAAAGGAAGTGCTCCCTTGGTATGACGCAAAGATCCTCCCAGGGAAAGCTCTCCAAAAAAGAGACTGCTCTCGGGTATTTCAAGATCTGTAGTAGAAAGTAAAACTCCCACTGCAATGGGGAGATCGTAACAAGAGCCATCCTTTGGGACATCTGCCGGAGCTAAGTTCACCACCACTTTCTTTGAGGGAAAATCCAGCTGAGAATTAGTTATCGCAGAACGTACTCTTTCCTTGCTCTCGCTTATGGCCTTAGCGGGAAGCCCCACTATCTCAAAAGAAGGCAATTGACGTTTTATTATGTTTATCTCCACATCCACCTCAATAGTATCAAGTCCCGACGTGGCCACCGAAGAGATCTTAATGAAC
>CAYRME010000066.1:0-2134 GCA_964425505.1 uncultured Candidatus Saccharibacteria bacterium | reverse complement strand
GTCATACTGTAAAGCTTTGTGATTATAGCACTTCTTTCCTATACAATCAACCCATATTTTAGTTCTTGGTTCATAGTTATTTAACCTCCCCTCGGCGGCGGGGTGGACGACAAATTTCCATAAATTTCTACAAATTTCCGGCGGAACGGAGGTGGTTTTGAGCTTTCGGTCATTGGAACTTATTTGAGATTTGGGATTTGTTATTTGAAATTTCTCCCTTGGAGTGGGGTGGATTTGAGAATTGAAAATTAAGACGGTGAGGTGGAGGGTTTGGGTTTTGTAATTTGCAATTTCCCTACAGTGGTTGGTATAATCAAACCCATGTCCAAAGAAAAGATATTCAAAAAATATGACATAAGAGGGGTTTACCCCGATGAGATCAATGAAAAGGACGCTCAAGATATTGGAAGAGCGTTCGTTTCTTATTTGGGGGAAGAGAGGCCGAGAGTGGTGGTGGGAAGAGATGGAAGAGAATCTTCTCCCGTTCTTTATAAAGCCCTAAAAGAGGGTCTAAAGAACGCGGGAGCCGAAGTTTTTGATATAGGTCTTTCCAATACGCCTCTTTTGAATTTCGCGGTTTGCAAATATGGCTACTCCGGAGGGGTGATGGTAACCGCTTCTCATAACCCTCCGCAATTCAATGGCCTGAAACTTATAAGGCAAAAGGGACTCCAAGTTTACGGGGAAGATATTCAAAGGATAAGGGAGCTGGTGAAGGAAGGGACTCTCAAAAAAGAAGAAGGGAGAGAGAAAAAGGAAGATCCTTTGCCTTCCTATGTATCTCACATCCTTTCCTTCAACGAAGGAATAAAAGACCTGAAAGTGGTCGTCGATTACGGGAACGGAGTGGCTTCCGTAACCGGAAAACCGACCTTCAAGGAATTAAATGCGGAAGTGACAGAGCTTTATGAGGAGGTGAGAGGCGATTTTCCGGCTCATTTGCCCAATCCCGAACCGGAGAACATGAAGGAGCTCGTAGAGAGAGTTAAAAAAGAGAATGCGGATGTCGGCATCTTCTTTGACGGAGACGGTGACAGATCCTTTTTTGTGGATGAAAAAGGAAATATCGTCTATCCCGACCTCCTTCTTTCCATGATAGTGAAGGAGGAGCTCTCTCGTTCTCGGGAAAGAGATGTTTATTTCGATCTCAGGTTCTCCAGGGTAACAGAAGAGGTCATTAAGGAGGCCGGAGGAGATCCGATAATGATGAAAGTGGGCAATCCTTTTTACAAAGAGAAACTTATCAAGGAAGGAGGGCTTATGGGCGCGGAGCTTTCGGGGCACATAATGCACAAAGATAATTTCTGTATTGATGACGGGCTCTTTATGGCGATAAAGGTCCTTAATTTCCTCTCCAAAGATGAGAGATCCTTCTCAGAGCTTATAAAGCCTTTGAGAAAGTACTACCAAAGCGAGGAGATAAATATTGAGGTGAGAGAGAAAGAAAAAGCCCTCGAGAGGGCCAAGGAAGCATTCAAAGAAGGGGAATTGCTTGATATAGACGGCGTATATGTGAGATTTAATGATTGGTGGTTCAATATAAGGAAGTCGAACACCGAGGACCTGGTTCGTTTGCGTCTCGAGGCGGACACCGAAGAACTGCTAGAGAATAAAAAGAAAGAGCTTATCGAGACCATTAAAGGGGCGGACAAAAGGGAATAGAATAGGTTGTCCTAGGACAAAACCCTTTGTCCTAGTTTTTGTCCTACCAGACCCCCATCTTCCTCCTTACTTCTGCCATCTTGGACTCAGCGAGCGAGCGAGCTTTTCTCTCTCCTTGTTTTAGAATTTCTTCCACATAAACTTCTCTACTTGAAAGCTTCTCTCTTTTTTTCCGGAAGGACTCAAGTTCATTTACTATAACTTCTCCCGTTTCTTCTTTGAGGTCCTTGTATCCTTTTTCTTTCATTTCTTTCTCTATTTCTTTTATAGGTTTCTCGGAGAGGAGGCTATGTATGGCGAGAAGATTTGATACGCCGGGCTTCTTCTTGGGGTCGTACTTAATGGTTTTTCCCGCATCGGTCACTGCGGACTTGAGTTTCTTTCTTATATCTTCGGGTTCGTCGAAAAGAGAAATGAAGCTTTCCTCTCCGTCGGACTTGGACATCTTCTTTGTGGGGTCGGAGAGGCTCAT
>CAYRME010000065.1:0-2152 GCA_964425505.1 uncultured Candidatus Saccharibacteria bacterium | reverse complement strand
TCCTTTCATGGTTTTTTGAAACCTCGGGGTGTATCATATCATATGAACCAGTACACTGTATTGATTTTGTCGCCGTTTTAAGTTAAAATGAAGCATGGACAAAGAAGCTGTGCAAAAGATAAGGGAGGAATTCCTAAAGGATGTTGAGGAGACCAAGGACCCGGAAGAAAGAAGGAAAATATGTAAAAAATATATAGAGGAAAGACTATCCTCTGTTTTTTCTTCTTTAAAGGATCTTTCCGGAGAAAAAAAGGCGGAAGTGGGAAGAGAGGCCAATGAACTCAAGGGTCTCATATCCCAACGCTTAAAGGAGGAGAAGGAAAGGGTGACCGAAGAAAGAGAAAGGCTGGATGTTACTCTTCCCGGAAGAGAGCCCGCAGTGGGAGCTGTACATCCTTTAACGGATCTACAAAATAAATGTATAAGGATTTTCTCCGGAATGGGATTCATAGTAGCTGAGGGACCGGAACTCGAGAATGAGTGGTATAATTTCGATGCTCTCAATTTCGAGGAGGATCATCCCGTGAGAGAGATGCAAGACACCCTCTTTGTAAAGCAAAAAAAGAGGGAGGAACTTACTTCGGAAAAGAAACTTCTCATGAGAACTCATACTTCTCCTGTGCAAGTGCGCTATATGGAAGAAAGGAAACCTCCTTTCCGGATAATAGTTCCCGGTAGAGTTTTTCGGAATGAGGCTACTGATAGCTCGCATGAAGTTAATTTCTATCAATTGGAAGGATTGATGGTGGGAGAGTCCATTTCGGTAGCGAATTTCAAATCTGTCATAGGATATTTTTTTAAGGAGATCTTCGGGTCGGAAGAGGTTAGTATAAGACTTCGTCCATCCTTCTTTCCTTTTACCGAACCTTCTTTTGAGGTGGATGTAAGTTGCTCTATATGTGGTGGTGATGGTTGTTCTACATGTGAAAGAACCGGGTGGATCGAAGTTATGGGAGCGGGAATGGTTCATCCCAATGTCTTAAGAAGTGCAAAGGTGGATCCGGAGAGATTCAATGGATTCGCTTTTGGCGGGGGGCTTGATAGGATAGCAATGATAAAACACAAAATAGACGATATCAGGCTTTTCTATGGAGGCGATTTGAGATTTTTGAAACAGTTCTAACTTGGAACCCTATTTATGAAATTCTCTTACGATTTTCTTCAGTCATTCTTTAAAGAGAAACTTCCGCCTGTGGAGGAACTTTCCGATCTCCTAATGATGCATTTTTTCGAGGTGGAGGAAGTTGAGGAATTGGAAGGGGATCATGTGCTTGATATCGATATATTGTCAAACAGAGCCGGAGATTGCCTCTCTCATAGAGGGGTAGCAAGGGAAATAGCCGCGATCACGGGAATGAAAATGAGTCTTCCCAAGGAAAGAGTAAAAGAGGACAAGGAGGAGATAATGGGGAAGGTGGATACCGAAGTAAGGGGTTTTTGTCATCGCTACATGTTAAGAGGAATAAAGAACATAAAGGTGGGAGACTCCCCCGAGTACATAAAGAAAAGACTTAGGTCCTGCGGCATAAGACCGATAAATAATATAGTGGACATAACCAATTATGTGATGCTTGAAACGGGTCAACCCCTTCATGCGTTTGATGCGGACAAGATAGAAGGAGAAAAAGTAATAGTCCGTCGAGCGAAAAAAAGAGAAAAGATCGTCACTTTGGATGAGAAGAGATATGATCTTGACGAGAATGTGCTTGTGATAGCTGACGAATTCTCTCCTATTGGAATCGCGGGGATAAAAGGAGGTATTGTTCCCGAAGTTGATAAAGATACTAATACTGTTTATTTGGAAGCGGCCAACTTTGATTCCGGGATGATAAGAAAGGGATCGAAGAAATTGGGACTAAGAACCGATGCCTCCCTGAGGTTTGAATACGGGATTCCTTCGGAGTTCGCAGAGGTGGCAATGGAGAGAGCGTTGTCACTCATGTGTGACATAGCGGAAGGAAAAGCTCTTAAAGGGAACATAGATCATTACCTCGAAAGAAGGGAAAGGGTGCAGATCGAATTTGAAGCAAAGGAAGTGAGAGATATTCTCGGGGTAAACGTGCCGCTAAAGGATATGGAGAGAATATTGAAGTCTCTTCAGTTCAAAGTACAAAGAAATGGGGAGCACTTTTATGTGACTGCTCCTTACTTT
>CAYRME010000064.1:0-2221 GCA_964425505.1 uncultured Candidatus Saccharibacteria bacterium | reverse complement strand
AACAGGTATTTGAGAAGTACAAGGGAGTGAACGGAGGTTTCATCTCACGAAAAAAAGAAGAGGAGTTCAAACAAAGAGGAGTAATGATGGTGGAGAGAGTGGAGAGGTCCTCTTTTTTGGGGCGTCCGTCGGCAAGCATCAAGACCAATTTTCCCGTTGTGAATCTCATAGGGGAGGAGGTAAAACTTGTGGGAAGTCTTGATTGGGTGGAAGTGTTACCTGACGGAAAAGCTCATATTGTAGACTTTAAGACCGGTAACCATAAAGAGAATAACGGATCACTTCAACTTCCCATTTATTCGCTTCTTGCCCGAGAGAATTTGGATAGAGAAGTAAAGAAGGTTAGTTATTGGTATTTGCAACATGACGATCACCCGGTAGAGCAAGAGATAGATGATCCGAGTAATTATTTAAACACCCTGAAAGAAAGATCTCTTTCCATAAAAGGAGCAATAGAGAAGAACCATTTTCCTTGCAGTTACCCGGGGAGATGTTTTGCTTGCGGTGATTACGAGAAAATCTTCCAAGGGGATGCAGAACTTATAAGTTCTAATAATGGATATAACAAGGATATTTTCTGTATATTCAAAGAAAGAGATGTGATAGAGAAGGTGCTCGAGGAAGATTTTCTTGATGAAAGAGAGAAAAAGATGTTCGAGCTTAGAATGAGAAATTCCATGGATATTGTGGAGCGAGAATTGAATCTCTCCAAGGAAAAGAGCGAAAAGATAGCAAGGAATGTGAAAAAGAAGCTTAAAGATAATCTCAGGCCCAAAGAATTAAAGGTCATTGTAAGATCATTGAAAGAATGAGCGAGAAAACAGAATCTCTTCGAAAAATAAAGGAAGAGGTGATCTCTCTTCAAAGTTCTCCTTTATATGAAGAGAGAAAAAAGAATAAAGTCTTTCCCGTGATAGGGGAGGGGGATCATGATGCCGAGATCATGTTCGTGGGAGAGGCTCCCGGTGCGAGGGAGGCCGCTACAGGGAGACCTTTTTGTGGAAGTGCCGGCACGATCCTTACGGAAATGATAGAATCCGCGGACCTGAAGAGAGAGGACGTTTATATCACGAATATCTTGAAAGATAGGCCTCCGAACAACAGAGATCCGCTCCCGGAAGAAATAGAGATGTATGCTCCTTTCTTGGATCGTCAGATCGAGATAATACAACCCAAGGTCATTGCTCCCTTGGGTAGATTTGCGGCAAAATACATATTGGAGAAGTATGAAATAAGATTAGAGCCCTTTTCAATATCTAAAATTCATGGTATAATATATAACACAAAAGATGGGAATTTATTGATAATTCCTCTACAGCACCCTGCTGTAGCGGTTTATAACCCCTCAAGAAAAGAAGAGCTTAAAAAGGGCTTTGAAAGCTTGAGGAGGAGTTCTTTCAAAAAAGAAAAGGAGGTGATTGAAAGTGAAAGTAAAAAAGAGCAATCGAATCAATGAGCATAATGATAAGGTTCATGAGTTTGAAAGAAACCTCGAGAGCACGGGAATTGAGGAGATTGACAAGGGCAAGACCATTTATAAAGACTCTTTTCCTAAGGATAGACAAGGAAATGAGGTGGGGGACCTGATAGTGGTAAACAGAAAGAAGGGCAAATTAGTGGTATATGTGATCGAGTTCACTCTGTCTCGACGTTCGAAGAAAATCAATCATGATAGAAAGAAACTGAGGAAAAGTAAAGAATTTTTCGAACATTCGGGCAAAGCAAGGTTTTTCTTTGAAAATAATTTAGGGATCAAGGAAGGCATAATAAGATACGACGCGAAAGGGTTTCTCCTTTCGTACAGACTGGTTAAATTTTTGAATGAAACCCCGGACGTTGAAGAGGTCTTTCACATTGAAGGCGCCTGCTAAAAATGAGGCGCTTTTTATTACCGGGTTCTTTATGGTAAAGTAAGCTTATGATAATCGCCGTATACAAAGAAAAAGGGTTCACTTCCAGGGATGTGGTAAATAGAATAAAAGAAGCTACCGGGAGAAAGAAGGCGGGGCATGCGGGAACTTTGGACCCTCTTGCCGAGGGAGTGCTTGTGGTGGGAATAGATAGAGAAGCAACAAAGGAGCTTCACAAAGAGAGATTCGAAGAAAAAGAGTATGTGGCCGTGGTAAGGTTTGGCATGTATAGTGAGACCGACGATGAAGAGGGAAACAAGGAAAATGTGGAGGTAAAAAGAATTCCGAAAGTGGAAGAAATAAATAAGGTT
>CAYRME010000063.1:793-2284 GCA_964425505.1 uncultured Candidatus Saccharibacteria bacterium | reverse complement strand
GGAAGTTATAAAAAGAATAAAAGAATTAAGGAGTAATGTTATCTTGGAAGGGGTCTACACTCATTTCGCAAAAGCAAAAGACCCTTCTTCTCTTGAAGAAACCTTCCGTCAACTCGATAAATTCAAAAAAGTCATAAAGACAATAGAGGAAGAAGGGTTCACAAATATTCTAAAGCATGCCGCCGCAACCTCGGCTACGATCGCCCTACCACAATCACATTTTGATATGGTACGAGTGGGAATAGGTATGTATGGTCTCTGGCCCTCCGAAGAATTGAAGAGCTCCTTCCGCGACAAAATATCTCTAAAGCCCGTATTATCCTGGAAGACCATTATCGGGCAAACAAAAAACCTTCCCGCAAATAGCGGGATAGGTTATGAGTTCACAGAAGTAGTTCAACGTTCATCCAGGATCGCCATTTTACCCGTAGGCTATTGGCACGGACTTCCCTTTTCCTTGTCGGGAAAAGCAGAGGTTTTAATAAGGGGAAAGAGGGCAAAAATACTGGGAAGGATCTGTATGGACATGACAATGGTAGACATTACCAATATAAAGGAAGCGGAAGTGGGAGATGAAGTTACTATAATCGGAGAAGAAGAGGGGGTAAAAATAGGACCCGAGGATCTCTCTTTTCTTGCAGGAACTTCTACTTACGAGATCACCACATGCCTCAATCCCCGAATAAAAAGGATTCTCGTCTAAGGGTTAAACTTTCTTTTCCTTTTTTAATTTCTTAATGAGCTTCTTTAGTTTCTTTCGGAGCTTTTTATTCTCTTCTTTTAATTGAACCATCCTTAATTCTCTTCCCGTGGTCATCTTTCGGAACTTTTCAAGTTCCTCTACTCTTTCTTGTAATTCCTTGGTTCTTTCCTGAACTTTCTTCTCCAGATCCTCCTTGAGCTTCTTAAGCTCTTCATTTGCCTGCGACAATTTGGAGTTGGTCTGCGCTATCTCTCTGTTCTTCACTTCTAAACCTCTACGTGAATACTGAAGTCTTATCTCCCATTCATCACGCATCTTTTTGAACTCCTTTTTTACCTTATCAAGTTCCTCCTTCGTCTCCTTGAGCTCTTTTTCCTTTTCTTGGAGTTCTTTTTTGAGTTCCTCTTTTGATTTTTTCTTTTGAGCCATCCCCTTTCGTTTTACCTGTTATATTGGTGAAAATCACCTTATCGTGTTAACCAACCTCCGTCATTGGGTATTACAGATCCGTGAAGATAATCGGAATCTTCAGAAGAAAGCCAAAGCATAAGGTTCGCTTGATCCTCGGGGTCGGCAAATTTTCCATAAGGAATATCGGCAAGCAAAGCTTGACTCATGTCAGGGTCATCGATCAAAGCTTGCACCATGGGAGTCTTAGTCCATCCGGGACAGATACAATTAACATTTATCCCTTTTGGAGCACACTCCATGGACAATCCTCTAGTGAAGTTGACCACCGCTCCTTTGGTTGCGTTATAAGGGGCGCTTCCTTCCATTCCCACTAATCC
>CAYRME010000063.1:0-783 GCA_964425505.1 uncultured Candidatus Saccharibacteria bacterium | reverse complement strand
ATCTTACCGCTTTCTTTTTCCAACATATAAGGAAGAACTTCTCTGCAACAAACAAAGACCCCCCAAATATTGTTATCAAAAAGTTCTTTCCATTCATCATTGGTTGTCTCGGGAACCGTATGTCCTCTATAGACACCCGCATTATTTATAAGAATATCGACCCCTCCGAATTTTTCAACGGCCTTTTCCACCATCGCCTTCACCTCCTCTTCATTTGCCACATCGGCCTTAAAGGGGATGGCATCTCCTTCTGTGTCCTCCCCTTTTATTTCTTCCGCCACCTGATTTGCTTCATCCTCATGTTCGTCATTGACCACCACTTTTGCTCCCTCTCTTGCGAAAAGCATTGCAGCTGTACGACCCATTCCGGATCCCGCACCCGTAATAATGGCTACTTTATCTTTTAGTTTCATAATTAAATATTTTTTAACTTTTTAATAAACGACCTTTTACCAAGATAGCACAAAATGAAAAAGAAAAAAATAGAACTTACTCATAACTCATAAGAAGATCGCAACCAATTCTTGAGTTCCTTCACTTCACTCTCAAGAGAAGCCCTGCTCTCCGATCCAAGAAGCACAAAAATTACTGTTCTTTCTTCTCCCTCGATCTCCATATCAAAAACAAAGAATCCTTCGTGACCATCCTCCGACATACCTGTTTTTCCTCCTAAGAAATTTCTTTCATCATAAAAAAGATTCTTATTCCTTAATCTCGGGAAGACCTCATAATTGATATGAGGAGCCCACGCACCTTTGGTAATATACAAGATCGGCCTTCTAG
>CAYRME010000062.1:0-2366 GCA_964425505.1 uncultured Candidatus Saccharibacteria bacterium | reverse complement strand
AAAAGTAATCATTTTACAGACCTAGGTGTATCACATGTATCTGAACCTAGACATATTTCCGGACTCGGACTTTACTTTCTCAGTGTTGATATGTTAGAAATAAGAAGAATAATAAGTAACAAATAGGATTATGGCAAAACTTCATAAGTTGGGAAATTTGGGATGGCTCGGATTTTTGGGGTTTGCGGGGTTCATAGAACCCTCTTTGTTCAATCTTTTCTTCCTTTTCTTTTTATTCTTTTTATTTTTCATTCCTCCCGAAAAAGAAGAGGAGGGGATGCAGGAAAGGGAAGAGCAAGATAAAGGTCCAATGAAATAATTAAAGAATATAATAATGAATACTAGAAATCTACTGATAGTTATCATTGTATTAATTGTAATAGGAGGATTAGGTTTTTATATGGCGGAAGAGGGAGACTTTGAAATGGATACTGAGGAAGCAGAAGAGGCAGAGGAGCGGGATCCGGAAGAAGAGGCAGATGAAGATGAGGAAATGGGCGCAATGAAGGGTGTCTATATGGAGGAGTGCATGGAAGAAGAAGGGGAAGAAATAAGGGAATTTTGTGAGTGTAGTTACGACTACCTTGTCCAAGAACATGGAGAAGATGTGTTGTTTGAGATAGAAGAGGATGAGGAGTTGGCGGATGAAGCGGCGGAAGAGTGTATAGAATACTTCCCCATGTAATACGAGTTATCAATTCAAAAAAGAACTTTATGAGACCTCTTTTTGAGGTCTCTTTTTTTAGGAAAGAACTTGAGTGACTTTTGAGTTTTTCAAAAATGTGCTAAAAGAAAATAATGTCTATACCAAAAGAAAACAAAGAACTTCACAGGATAACTTCCACCGCTATCATTCATAAGGATGGAAAGTATCTCTTATTACGTAGAAGTCTAGAGAAAAAGGCTTTTCCCGGAAAGTGGACCGTTCCCGGCGGGGGTCTTGAGACGGATGATTATGTAAATACCCCCAAAACCACCGGAGATCATTGGTATTTTGCGATAGAGAACTCCTTAAGAAGGGAGATAAGAGAGGAATGCGGTCTTGAAGTGGGAAAGATGAAATATCTTGTTGATATTGCCTTCATAAGGCCTGATGGTATTCCTTGTATCATCTTGAGTTTCTATTGTCCTTATCATTCCGGGGAAGTGGAATTGGACGAGGATAATATTGATTTTGCTTGGGTAACCTGTCAAGAAGCAAAGGATTATGATCTTGTAGAAGGACTTTTGGAGGAAATAGAAATGGTAGAGAGGGTGTTGAACGGAGAAAAGGAACCACAATATGGAAAAGAAGAAAAAGGAAAAGAAGAGAATTGATAAAGTTCTTCTCAAGAAGGGGATTGCAAGATCACGGGAGCGAATTACCGAAATGATAAAGCGAGGGAGTGTTGTTGTTAATGGGAAAACCATCTCAAAACCCTCCTATGGGGTAAAGAAAGGGGATAGGGTAAGAGTAAAGCACAAGGATTTTCCTTGGGTGTCCCGCGGAGGATTGAAGCTAGAGAAATTGTTGCAAAAGTGGAAACTGAATGTAAGAGGCTGTGTTTGTGTGGACGTGGGAGCTTCTCGAGGAGGTTTTACCCATGTCCTTTTGAAGTATGGGGCAAAGCGTGTATATGCAGTGGATGTGGGAAAGGGTCAATTGGCAAAAGAAATAAAAGAGAGAAAGGAAGTGGTATCTTTAGAGGGTACGGACTTTCGTGAGCTTGAAATAGAAGAAAAAGCGGACCTTATCTGTATTGATGCCTCTCATATCTCTCTTACTTTGCTTCTCTCAAAAGCGAAGAAGATTCTCAAGGAGAATGGAGTATTGATTGCTCTTGTAAAGCCCCAGTTCGAGCTTGGCGGAATTTCAAATACCAAAAAAGGGGTAGTAAAAAAGAGAGAGTCACAAGAGTTTGCTTTAAAGAAAGTAAAGGAATTTGCTGAAAGAACAGAATTCAAAGTGAAAGATCTTCAAGAGTCTCCTGTGAAGGGAAAAAAGGGGAATAAGGAATTCTTTCTTCTTCTTGATTAAATAAAATTTACATTTGGCCGTTCACTTATTATAATGAAGTAATGATAAAAAGAGAGCTTTGGAAATTATCAATTTTAGTTTTTGTATTTTTTATTTTGATTGGTGGTTTCATGTTCTTCGAGAAAGAAAAAGAGGAAAAGGAAGCATTTTCGGAAGAAAGAGAGGTCATCGATCTTCCTTCTCCCTCTCAAGAAGGAGAAATATCTCTTGAGGAAACTTTGGATCAAAGGAGGAGTGTGAGAAGCTTCAAAAATGAAGGAATTCCCAAGGAAAAAATATCGCAACTTCTTTTCGCTGCTCAAGGTATAACAGAAGAAGAAGAGGTGAAGAGAAGCGCTCCTTCCGCGGG
>CAYRME010000061.1:0-2398 GCA_964425505.1 uncultured Candidatus Saccharibacteria bacterium | reverse complement strand
AGGTTTTGTGATTGCCAACCCCACTTCTTTCAACGAACCAATAGAAGTATAAGGGCTCTCTTAAGGAGCCCTTTATTTTTTACCATTCTTTTTTTAGTATAGAATGGAATTATGAGTAAAGAAATAAAGAAAAACGAGGTTATCATCCTTTACGACGAAAAGAAAAAGAAAAACCTTTCCGTTACTATCAAGGAAGGGGAGGTTTTCAATACTCACGCGGGAATGATAAAGCATGAAGATATCTTGGGAAGAAAGGAGGGAGAAAGTGTTTTAACGAACATGGGAGCAGAGTTCGTTATTTTTAGACCTCGCGCTTGTGATCACATGATGAAAGTAAAGCGCAAGACCCAAATAGTTTACCCCAAGGATGCTGCGTGGATAATTCTTTCCTTGGATCTTTTTCCGGGAGCAAAAGTAGTGGAAATGGGAATGGGGTCCGGAGCGCTCACTATCTCTATAGCGCAGATGGTAGGGGAAGAGGGGAAGGTGTACTCTTTCGATAATCGAGAAGGATTCTTAAATAATGCCCTAAAGAATGTGGAGCGTGCTGGCTTAAAGGATAGAGTAGAAGGAAGGATTCTTGAGGCCGGAGAGGAGTTTCCTGTCAAAGAAGTGGATGCGGTCTTTTTAGATCTTCCGGAGCCTTGGGTGGCCATCCCTTCCGCTTATAACGTTCTTCTTCCGGGACGTACCTTGGGATTGATAGTTCCCAATGCCGAGCAACTCAAGGAAGCAACAAAGGAATTGCAAGAGAACAACTTCTCTTCCTTGGAAGTTGTGGAGATACTTTTAAGAAAGATGCTTGTAAGAAATAAAAGGGGGGTGCGTCCTTCAGAAAGGATGATCGGTTTTACGGGTTATCTTGTTACAGCAAGAAAAAGATCATTATGAGATCACTGAGCTTGGAGGAGTCCAAGAAAGAGCTTGCAAATAACAGAGTGGGAGTGATGCCCACCGATACTCTTTATGGATTACTTGGTACTGCCAAGAGTCAGGAGGTAGTAGAGAGGATATATGCACTCAAAAAGAGAGACTCCTCAAAGCCTCTTATTATTCTTGTAAGTGAATGGGAACACTTACGAGGATTTGGTGTGAGGTCGCGGGACATGGCAAATCTTGATCTTGAATATTTTTGGCCAGGGAAAGTAAGTATCATTCTTCCTTGCCCCGGAAAAGATTACGAACACTTAAAGAGGGGAGGGGAAAGTCTGGCTTTCAGATACCCGGCGCACAAGGGTCTGAGATCTGTTATAGAGGAAACGGGCCCTTTAGTGGCGCCCAGCGCCAACCCGGAAGGTGATCTACCCGCGAAGAATACAAGAGAAGCGTATGACTATTTCGGAGAGGGTGTCGATTTCTATGTTGATGAAGGAGAACTCTCTTCGGATCCTTCTACTCTCATATCGATCGCGGAAGGAAAAGTGACCGTGGAACGAGAAGGGGCGGTGAAAATAAAAGAGTCCCGCTTTTTCTCATGATGCGGGACTTTATTGAAAGCTTTTTCGGAACGCGGAGGCTTTTCTTCTTACTTTTGATAGGGCTCGTTGCTCTATTTGCCGAACCCTTTCCCTCGTTATTCCGAGTTTTTCCCCCACTTCTTGGAGGGTATGAATTTCTCCTTCGAATCCGAACCTAAGGCGAATTATCATCTCTTGTCTTTCGGTTAAGCGGGAACGAGAAAGAAGTTCTTCCACGCTTTCTTTTAGGGATTTTTCTTCAGCCCTTTCTTCGGGATTCTGCGTTTCCTCATCCGAAACAAGGTCTTGAAAAAGAAAATCGTCATCTTCTTCTTTTACAGGGGAGTCAAGAGAGATGATATGATCAAGGGACTCCATTATCTCTTCTATTTTTTCTTCGGAGACATTCATTCTCCTTGCCATTTCTCCGATAGTGGGCTCCCTTCCCAGATCTTGAATGAGCTCTTCTCTTCTTCTCTTATAAGAGAGGATCTTCTCCTGATGGTGGACGGGAAGTCTTATCATGTGCCCCTTGTCCGCTATCGCCCTTCTTATAGCTTGATTTATCCACCAATAAGCATAAGTGCTGAACTTAATATCTCTTTCGGGGTCGAATTTCTTTACCGCATTCATAAGCCCCAAGCTTCCCTCTTGAGCAAGATCCAGGAAAGGTAATCCTTGACCCTTGTATTTCTTTGCGATATTGACAACGAGACGAAGGTTTCTCTTTATGAACTCCTTTTCCGCTTCCTTATCTCCCTCTTTTATTCTTCTTGCCAATTCTTTTTCCTCTTCTTTTTCAAGAAGAGAATATCTCTTAAGCTCTTCCAGGTAATTGAAGATACCATTATCATTCTTTTTCTCACTCATGAGTTCGGTCACCTCCTTTTTTAAAGAGCTTTGCTGATAATAACTCAAAAAATTTTATTTTTCAATACAAT
>CAYRME010000060.1:0-2607 GCA_964425505.1 uncultured Candidatus Saccharibacteria bacterium | reverse complement strand
GAACATATCTTGTGAATCTCCCATGGGAACAGCTTTCCTTGACGGAAAGGAGGGTGACTCCTGTAACGTACAAACGCCGGCGGGGGAAAAGATTTTTCACATCGTGGAAATAAATTGATTTTTAGAGGTTTTTGAAATAAAATGAAAAGACATTGACCAAATTTTTATCTTTTAAAGAAAATGGAAAGAAGAGAAGAAATTAGGCAAAATCGCATCAAAAAGAAAGAAGCCCTGGAAAACTCGGGGCATCATTCTTATCCCGAGAAAAGCAAAAGAACTCACAAAATAGAGGATTGCCTCTCTCAATTCGAAGATTGGGAGGAATCCGGAGAAGAGGTTCGGTTAGGGGGTAGGATAAGATCCTTAAGGGGGCATGGTAAACTTACTTTCTTTACCATAGAAGATGAGAGCGGAAGCATGCAAGCTCTTGTTTCCGAGAACGAAACCGGAAAGAGGGCCTATGAGTTTTTCGCTCGTGTCTTTGATATAGGTGATTTCATTGAAATAAGAGGGCCTCTCTTTCATACCAAAAAAGGGGAGAAGACTTTGAAGGTTGTTGATTACAAAATGCTCTCAAAGAGCGTGCTACCACTTCCCGAGAAATGGCACGGACTGCAATCGGTGGAAGAGAGATATAGGAAAAGGTACTTGGACCTTATCGTTAACAAGGACCAAAAAGAGGCCTTTATAAAGAGATCCCGAATTTTCAAAGAAATGAGAAGCTATCTTGAAGAAAAGGATTTCCTGGAAGTGGAAACTCCCGTATTGCAGCCCATTTACGGGGGAACAGCAGCAAATCCCTTCAAGACTCATCACAATGCTCTTGATATGGAGCTCTTCTTAAGGATAGCTCCGGAACTTTATTTAAAGCGTCTCCTTGTGGGAGGTTTTGAAAAAGTGTTCGAGTTCGCGAGATGCTTCCGGAATGAAGGGATCGACAGAAGTCACAATCCCGAATTCACTCTTTTGGAGCTCTATTTTGCATATGCGGATTACAAGGACATGATGAAACTTGCCGAGGAAATGATGTCATCGGTTGTAGAGAAGGTATTCGGAGGTACAGAAATATTTTACAATGAAGAAAAAATAAATTTTTCGGGACCTTTTCAAAGAATCGAATTCGAGGATATAATAAAGAAAGAAACAGGACTTGATATAAACGAGATGAATAAAGAAAGCCTGGAAGAAGAGGCGAAGAAGAGAGGTATCGATATAGAGCCCGGAGCGGGAAAAGCCGAGATCTGCGACGAGATCTTTAAAGAGGAGTGCAGAGACAAGATAAGGCAACCCGCTTTTATAATTCATCATCCTTACGGTTTTCAGCCATTGGCGAAATCCAAGGAGAATGACGAGAGCAAACTATCCACTTTTCAATTATATGTAGCTGGGTGGGAGGTAATGAACGGTTTTTCGGAGCTCAATGATCCCTTTGAACAAAGAAGAAGATTTGAAGAGCAAGAGAAAATGAAGGAAGAGGGTTTCGAAGAAGCTCAAAGAATGGATGAGGATTTCTTGGAGGCTTTGGAATATGGAATGCCTCCCGCGGTTGGTTGTGGGGTAGGAATGGATAGGCTTTGTGCCATTCTTACCAATTCTTATAGTTTACGAGAAATAATATTGTTTCCGACGATGCGCCCCAAAGAGTAAATGCCATCCAAAATGCAAAATGTAAAAATCAAAAGTCAAAATGAAAGTGTGAATTTTCTTTGAAAATTTACGAATTAATTATTTGCCGAAGGTGAATACCTCAATTTTGATTTTTGAATTTTATTAAACTTGAATCTATGTTTGACATAAAATACATAAGAGAACACCCGGAAAAAGTAAAAGAAGGGTGCAAGAAGAAACAAGTTCATGATGTAGATATTGATAAGCTTCTTGAGGTGGATAAAAAGAAGAGAGAAATGCAGAAAGGATTGGAAGAAATAAGAGCCAAGAAAAATGAAGCGAATAAAGCAATAAATGAGGCTTCCTCGCAAGAGGAAAAAGACCGCATTATCTCTGAAATGAAAGAGATAAAAGAGAAAGAGGCCGAACTGGAAAAAGAGTTTAAGGGCCTTGAACAAGAATTCAAAAATCTCTTGAAAAAGATACCCAATCTTCCCTTTGATGAAGTTCCGGTAGGGGAGGATGATGATGAGAATAAGGTACTAAGAAAAGAGGGAGAGATTCCGGAATTTGATTTTACTCCCGATGATCATCTCGGCATAGGAGAGAAACTCGATATTATTGACACCAAGAGAGCTGCCAAAACTTCCGGAGCTCGTTTTACTTTTCTCAAAAGAGAAGCGGTACTTCTCCAATTCGCGATCATTAACCTTGCCTTTGAAGTAACGGTGAAAAAAGGTTTTTACCCCATTCTTCCCCCTGTTATGCTAAAACCGGAAATGATGGATGCGATGGGCTTTTTGGAAAGAGGGGCAGATGACATATTTCACATCGAAAAGGATGATCTTTATCTTGCCGGCACATCCGAACAGGTCATAGGTGCCATGTATGCCGGAGAAACCTTTCAAGAGAATGAGCTTCCCAAGAGATATGTGGGTTACTCTACTTGCTTTCGAAGAGAAGCGGGTTCTTATGGAAAGGATACAAGGGGGATATTGA
>CAYRME010000059.1:0-2807 GCA_964425505.1 uncultured Candidatus Saccharibacteria bacterium | reverse complement strand
AGTGGCGATCCCGTTCTTTTTTTGATATACTTTGACCGTTCTTCCTTTTTAATCATGTTTCAAATTACGGGCCCTTAGCTCAGTTGGCCAGAGCGTCGCGTTCGCAACGCGAAGGCCGCCGGTTCGAGTCCGGCAGGGTCCACCTCTTACCTAAAAAGAACCCTCGAAGATTTTCGAGGGTTTATATTACGGCAAAGATGCAGTTTTCGTTGAAGATCCGTATTTCTTGAGGAAGAGTACTTTCCAAGGATAAAACTTTCTTTCCGCTCTTTCTCTCCATGGTTAGGACAACATTGGGATCAATGATAGTGCTACTTTCCATGATACGATCAAATCCCACAATGATATATCTCCGAAGCCAAGGGTATGCTATTCCCAAAGAGAGGAGCTCGAATAAGTTGGCGGGTCTTTTCTTTGAAAACCTAAGATTGATGAGCAGCTCTTCTGTGGAGATATACCTTTCAAAGTGAATAAAATTTATCCAAGAGATGGTGCTTTGACCACAAGGTGGAAAATTACTGGAATTTATCTTTTGCCCACCTCTCAAAGAGTAATAACCTCCCGCTATCATCAATTGCTCTACAGGAATATGATAGGGAACAAGAACAGGGAGCATTTTGCATCCCTCCTTTCTTTTTGGACGATGGCACAAAAAAGAGAGAGGGTCAACAATTTTACCACGACAAAGCTCGAGTTGAATAAAATTAAGTTTCGTAGTATTATGTAGTAAGTCATTGAATACTTCATAACTCATTCATATCAATGAAAGTAAAACCGAATTATATAATAATACCGCTCATTACCATTCTTATCTCTGTTTTGGGAAGTTGGTTCACTTCACAGGGGATGGATGGTTGGTACGAAAATCTGGTGAAACCGGAGTGGACGCCGGATGGATCCTTTATCGGTGCCATGTGGACATTTATTTATGTATTGGTCACTGGTGTAGTTCTCATTTATTGGAACAAATATAAAGATGATCCGCGGTTCAAGTTGGTTATTGGTCTTTTTATTCTCAATGCTTTCCTTAATGTAACTTGGTCCTTATCTTTTTTCACCCTTGAACTTCTTGCTTTTTCATTTGCGCATATCATTGCACTGAACTTAACCATCCTTGCTCTCATAGTACTCATTTGGCCCACTTCAAAATACTTGGCGATCGCTCTTATTCCTTATACTGCTTGGGTGACCGTAGCAAGTGTATTGAATTATTCCATTTGGATGCTCAATTAAAACCCTGTTCTTATTGACAAAAAATAAAAAAGGAAGTATAATAAAGTAGTTCATTACAACAAAAAGGAGGGAGAGCAAGTGGTTGAAGCGTTAGTGGAAATTTACTATGCTTGGCAAAATAGCCCTTTGATTTTGCCAAAGGTGGTAACTATTGCACCTATTGCAATTTGGATCTTTTGTTTAGTTTATATAATAGTAGCTAATATCACTAAAAAGGGGAGTAAAGGCACTTCATAATAAGAAGTGCCTTTTTTGTTTTAAAAAGTGGGGGAGTGAAAGAAAAGCTCTTTACACTCTTTCTCACTTGGTTTACAATGAATTAAACAAGTTCTCAAAGGTCGGTATTAAAAATAAAATACTATTAAAATATGACTGATTGGTCAGAGGTCATGGGAAGGGTGATCGAAACTTCTTGGGAGAGCTTCATGCTGTTTCTTCCCAATCTGATATTCGCCCTTCTTATTCTTATAATCGGTTGGTTTGTTGCACTTGGTGTGGGA
This sequence comes from uncultured Candidatus Saccharibacteria bacterium, assembly GCA_964425505.1. GTDB lineage: Bacteria > Patescibacteriota > Minisyncoccia > Minisyncoccales > PWPS01 > PWHW01. Next base: position 1,074 of record CAYRME010000059.1, on the reverse strand, counting down.
AAGGTGATTTCCGGAGTACTTCATAAACTGAAATTCAATGAATTTTTTGAGGGTGAGAAATGGGAGAAGGCAATGGAGAAGGCGAATATAAGAATAAATCCGTCCGAGTTCTTGGGGAGTCTCGTAAAATGGATCATCTTTATTGTTGTTATCTGGTTTGCAGTGGGAATATTGGGAATTACCCAGTTTGCAGATTTCATGGAGGAGGTGATCGCCTATCTTCCCAATGTTGTTGCCGCGATACTTATTTTCGTGGTAGCGGTGATGATAGCGGATTTCTTCTCAAAGATGGTCATTGCCGCATCTGAGAAATCCGAATTCCCTTATGCAAAGACATTGGGGGTATTTGTAAAGGTGGCTATCTGGGTGTTCGCTGCCTTTGCTATTCTTGTACAGCTTGGTATTGCTCGAGAATTACTGCTTGCCATGTTCTACGGACTGATAGCCTTCTTCGCTCTTGCGGGAGGATTGTCCTTCGGGCTTGGAGGAAAGGATGCTGCAGGGAAACTCATTGAGGATGTCAAGAAAAGAATGAAGTAATTGGGACATGGATCTTGAGAGTAGAGAGGTCCCGTATCGGACCTCTCTACTTCTCTTTGGAGGGGCCTTGACAAGTTTTCGTTCTTTGCTAGACTACGGCATGCAGATAAATTTACTTGGAATTCTTTTAGCAATGCATAAAAATAATATACCGATCTAGAAAGAGTGGATGAGGATCAATTTACTTCGTCCGCTCTTCTTGGAGCGGTATTATTTTGGCACCTTCATTTTAAAAGAGAATGGCAATACACCACAGAAGATCATGTTTCCTTTGTGGTGTGCGGTCGTTCTCGATCGCTTTTCGCGGTTCGTTTGAAAACCGAATATTGGATAGTAACCATCAATTACTAGCCAAAGCGCATTTATAGGCTAATGGTGGATGCCTAGGGATGTCCAGGCGATGAAGGACGTGGCTAACCTGCGATAAGCCTCGGGGAGGTGGTAAGCAACCTTCGATCCGGGGATTTCCGAATGGGGAAACCTACTCGGGGGATAACTCCGAGTACTTGAGTCATTGCGATTCAAGGGTGAACC
>CAYRME010000058.1:0-3086 GCA_964425505.1 uncultured Candidatus Saccharibacteria bacterium | reverse complement strand
AAAAGCCATTTGGCTGCCCTCTCTTATACCTGTTACATCCCTGAAATCCGAAAGATCTATCATAATGGATAGATCATCTTGCCGGTTACCCAAGGAACGAAGTATTCCGGAAACCGTGAACCTCCTCCCCTTTATAACCAACTCATCACCTACTCTTAGGTCGGGGAAAATATCTTGAGGAACCAAACTCCCCGCTACCACTTCCCTTCTTCCCGGCCTTGGGAGGTCTCCTTTTTCCGCTTCCAAGCCCATAAGGGATTCGAGCATCGGCATTCCCTCCTCATATTCCACCGCCCAAAGCAGAGTGCTGTCCGACTTCTCATAATGACGGACCATTTCCGCGGTAAAAGGCATCTCTAGTACTGTCTCCACTCCGCGAGCTCTCTTTATGGCATTTATTTCGTGGTCTTCCAATTCCATGCCCCCTATTAAAGCGGTGATATCAAAACCCTCTCCGGGCATGACCATTATCAGATCCCCTCCCACCATCTGGAGTTGCTCCTCAATACCATCGGTTACACCTCGCCCCAAAGATATCAAGGAAATTACCAGAAAAACCCCGATAATAATACCCAAAACAGTTAAAAAAGTTCTTAAAGACCGAGTTCTTAGATTGCGTAAAGCTATTTTAAAATACTCGAGAGACATAAATTAATGAAAAGTTCTACTCTATTTCCCCATCCTTTATTTTTACCGTTCTTTTCCCGAATTCTTGTAGTTCCGAATCGTGGGTTACCACCACAATAGTTCTTCCTTCTTTTTCATTGAGCTCTTTCAGTATCTCCATAATGTGTGCTCCCGTCTTGGAGTCCACATTACCAGTGGGTTCATCCGCTACTATGACATCGGGATTATTAACAAGACTGCGCGCAATGGCGACCCTTTGCTTCTCTCCTCCCGAGAGTTCTGAAGGTCTGTGATCCATTCTATTTGAAAGCCCCACGGCGTCGAGATATTTTTTGGCTCTCCGAATTCTCTCCTCCTGGGACACTCCCTGAAAAACAGTGGGAAGAGAAACATTCTCGAGAGCCGTAAGGTGTGGCAAGAGATTGAATTGCTGAAAAACAAAACCTATGATCCTCCCTCTTATTCTTGCAAGCTCATCTTCGCTGAGAGCGGAAACATCCTTTCCTTCAAGGTAAACCTTTCCCTTGGTAGGAGTGTCAAGACAACTCATTAGATTAAGAAGAGTGGACTTTCCCGATCCGCTCGGACCCAAGACCACCACAAAATCTTCTTCCTCTATATCAAGAGACACTCCCTTGAGAACTTCCAACTGCACCTTTCCGAGGTCATATACCTTCCATACATCCTTTAGTTCCAAGATCTTTTCCATGGTCAATTATTCTATTATCACACTTTCACCTTCTTCAACTCCGGAGACAACCTCTCTCATTCTTCCTTCTCCAAGTATTCCGAGCTCGACTTCCCTTCTCTCCTCTTCGCCGTCCGCAAGAATTCTTACAAAGGTCTCTCCGTCTTCCCTGCGAACAGCTTCGTCGGGGATCATGAGAACATCTTCTTTTTCTTCCGTGAAAATGGTAACGTCGGCGGTCATATCGGGTTTTAGGTATTCAGGAGATTCATCGAGTGAAACTATAGTTTCATAATAAATTACTCCCTCATCCATGACCGCCGTCTCGCCCACGGACGCCACTTCTCCTTCAAAATATTGGTCGTCAAAGGCGACAAAGGATATTTCCGCATCATCTCCCACGTTCACTTCGGCAACATCTCCCTCATAAACAAGCACCTCGACATAGAAATCATCATCCGGGATCATGGTGACCACGGGTTCTCCGCCTCCCACTATCTCTCCCTCTTTCTTTAATGTGTTGGAGATCATGCCGTCCATGGGGGCGGTGAGAGTAGAATCTCTCAACTTCTTTTCCAAAAGCTCCACTTGAGCTTGGGCTTGCTCTACCGCCGCTTCTTTTTGCCTTACTTCTTCCGCGGGAGCTTGCGCTCTCACATTAGCAAGACTCTTTTGGGCTTCTCTGAGAGCTTTTTCTGCAGAATTCTTTTCTCCTCTCGCGGCCGAAAGTTTGGCGTCCGTCTCGGCTCTTACCGAGTCAACATTTTGCTTTAAAGAAGACACATCATCAAGGTGAGAATTCATTTCTCTTCGCATCATCTTTAGAGCTTGCGTGTCGTGCTCAGGTCCGGAAGTAACCGGAGTAAGAGTAAGAGTCTCTTTCATGCGGTCTTCATAGAAATCGCTCTCGGCAACATCAATGATATTGTCAAGCTCTCTTATTATTTCTTTCATTTCTTCTCGCACCACTTCTATAGCCTCATCCTTCTCTTCAAAATCCACCTCCTTCTCTACCACCATTTCCCTGTAATCGGCTATTATCTCCTCACTGTCCTTTATGGAATCCCTGGACCTTCTTGCCGAATAGGTCTCGGGAAGGTAAATACCCGTAAAATGCTCTTTTGCTATTTTGTCCACATCGTCCTTCATCTCTTCCACTTGATGATGCACATCACTTAAGAGATGCGGGGTGTTGCGATGAACTTCATTCAAGGACTCTTGTACCGTGCGCTCAGTGTTCTCCAGATTTTCTTTAGCTGTCTCAAGGGCGCTCTCGGCGGACTCCACCGAAGCTTCAGCAGAATCTATTTCTTCTTGTGTCGCTCCTTTTAAGAGTCTTTCCAATCCGGCTTGAGCGGAAGAAAGGGCGGACCTCGCTTCTCTCAGGGATATCTCCAATTCCTCCTCATCGAGAGAAGCTATACTGTCATCTTTTTCGACATCATCACCTTCGTCCACATGAAGGGTTTCAAGCTCCCCTCCCTCGAGAGTGAATCCCAGCGAGATCTCATCGCCTTTCTTTGCCTCTCCCGTTTCAAAGACCTCTCGCGTAATGTCCCCTTTCTGAGCTTTTGCGACCGAACGTTCTTCCTCTCCGTCGCGCAAAAAGAAAAAGGCAACGATCACTATCACCGCCATGATTCCGATTATTGTATAAACCTTCTTTTTTGTCATACCTTCTTATCAGTTTTATTGCACACCTTCACCTTTAACAAGATTAACAGAAAAGGAGAACAAGAGCAACTTATGATCTTTTTGCAGTTTGTTGACC
>CAYRME010000057.1:0-3237 GCA_964425505.1 uncultured Candidatus Saccharibacteria bacterium | reverse complement strand
AGAGTAATCTTTGCGAATTTTTCACATTTTCTTAATACTTCATCTGCAAACTCTTGATCAAGAACTTTTTCTTCTTTTAGATACTTCTTCACCTCTTCTCTCATTTCTCTTGAGATGAAATCTTCAAGGGTTTCTTTTTCGTTCTCCCTAGAAGTTTTGTGGGGCGAAAGAGCTCCGTGGGGGAGAAGAGTTAATAGTATGAGCTCCTCCCACGCACCCTCAAGTCCGAGGTGTTTAGAAAGAGGCAAGCTTTTAAGGCTCTTTCTCTCTCCTTCTTTTAGGTTCAAGTCAAGGTTTTTTATGAGGTGATGAGAAAGTTCATGTAATGCTACAGGAAGAGCCTCTTTTGCATCATTTTTACCCCTTATTTCAAGCGCTATTTTTTTGTGTTCTGTATCTGCTCCTCCTGCAAGATTTCCGCTTTTTTCTGGGATAGCGAAAAGATGAATTGTAAAACTTTCTATTTTTCCCCCGAAAAGGATTTCCAGCGCCCTTAGAGATTTAAGTGCATTTTTCGATCTTGCTCTTTTCTTGATCTCTGTATTTATCTTTTTTAACCTCTCTTTATCTTTATCCCATAAAAGGTCAAATCTTTCCTTGAAGGCGTCGAGAGCGTCTTTTATTTCTCTTACTTGATTCTTATCTACATTCTCTTTTAGGCTTTTCCATATTTCACCTTTCTTCTTGTTGCCGGTAATATGGAAATTGATGCTTTTTCCCCTCAGATCCATTTCTTTGAATATCTCTTGCAGGTTATTTAAAATCTCTTCCTCTTTTTTGCTCAAGGGGCCTGTTTCCTTTATCCAGATCTTTTTATAGGTCTCAACGCACGGTGGAAAACCCCAACTGCTAAGATGAGAGAGGTAGAAAAGATGTTGTGCTTCTTTGTTGTATTCTATTCTTATCTTCATGATCATCTTTATTGTAAGACCTTATTTGAGAATATTCAATTGGTATCCCATTTCTTAACACTTTATGAGAACCATCAAATAGCTCGTTGATGTCGGACGTCAACGAAGCTTATTAACAATACTTAAAGCACGTGGACTTCCGAAGTCAATAAAATCTCTAAGAAGAAGCTTTTTTATTTTGATGTTTTGGAGATTGTGGTAAAATTATGTAAAGCAAAAGAAAAGTAGAAGTAATTACTTTATTGCAAAATGAGAAAAATTATTCAGTTCCACATTTACAAAGGAGAGAAGTATTATGTGGCCGAAGGGGTCAATATATCTGTAGTTACTCAAGGAAAGACTTTGGATGAGTTAAAGGATAATGTGAGAGAGGCGGTTTCTCTTTACTTGGAAGGAGAGGACTTATCTGATCTTGATCTTTCTTCTGAGCCCTCTATTTTATTGAATTACGAGCTTGAGGATTCCGTTCATGCCTAAACTGAAAAATCTTTCCGGCAATGACCTGATAAAGATTTTTCAGGAATTTGGATTTGAAGTTGTAAGTCAAAAGGGAAGTCATGTGAAGTTAAAGAAGTACAGTGAAACTAGTGGTGATGCTCAAGTGATGATAATTCCGAAACATAAAGAAATGGATAAAGGAACGCTTAAGGGTATATATAGTCAAGCCTTGAAATATGTTCCGGACAATGAATTAAGAATATATTTTTATTCAGACTAATTTGCAAATTCTGTTTTAGTTCTTGGTAAAATTAATGTACGTAAAATCAAATCCCCGCAAAAAGCGGGGGTTTTGGTTTTTATAGAGCTCTCCTTTTTGTAAGGGGATTTTTTAGCACGTGGACTTCCGAAGTCCACGTGCTCTTTAATTTCGAAGGTTCGCATGGTATTCTTGGAGCATGAGGAGAGAGCCAATACCGAAAGAGTATCCCGTTCATATAATCCGGAGAGGCGTGCGCGGCTTGCCTTTTGCTTGTAATGATCTTGAAAGGTGGAGAAATTTGCAAATTAAAAAGGACGGAGAACGATTTTATTGTATTTAAAGGTCGGCAATTATTAATTTAAGTTTATTAAAATCATTAATAAATCAAAGTTAAAGTTTTAGTGTATGAGAAATAAAAAATAAAAAACGTTGTCTTTGTTGCCTTTCTGGCGTTTTTTGTCGGATTTGGTAGTTTCCTTGTAGCGGAGGCCGAGAAAAATGAGTCTCTTTGGCCCATGCTGAACCGTGACGGGGGAAACACAGGCAGAAGTGTGCAGGACACATCCCATGTTGACGGAACCGTGGAATGGACTCTTGAAGCTGAAGATAATGGAAGAGTGCATGTTCCTCCTACTATCGGAGAGGATGGAACATTATATGTAAGCGTACTTCGCGGCGATGCTGACGTTTTGGCCATAAATCCCGACGGAACAGAAAAATGGGAAGCCGAACTTCCCGGAAACGAACCCTATAATTCCGCTGTGGGAGAGGATGCGGTCTATGTGGTGGACGATTTTGAAAGCACTTTATATGCCCTAGAAAAGGAGGACGGATCGCAGAAATGGGCATTTGAATTGGAAAACGAGACCGAATCTTATAACAGCGTACCGGCCATCGGAGAAGACGGCACTATCTATATCAATTCTTACGAGGCGGAGCGTCGCTTGGTTGACGACAGGCCGGAGGACTTTTTGGAGGAAGGCACTTTGCAGGCGATTAATCCGGACGGGACGGAGAAATGGGCTTTGGAAATAGCGGGAGGAGAAGAAAAAGTGGGCATACCCTCTATCGGAGAAGACGGCACCATCTATCTCACCTCTTATGTTTCTACCGGAGGAACCGGCGGAGACGGTACTCTTTGGGCGGTAAGCCCCGAAGGAGAGGTGGAATGGAGTTATGATGGAGAGGGAGATGTGGGTGTGGCGACTCGCGTTTCTATTGCCGATAACGGAACACTGTATCTTTTAAGCAGGGAAGGTGTTTTGCACGCCATAAGTTCTGACGGAACGGAGGAGTGGACTTATGAGGCGGATCATACACACTCTCGACCGGATGCGGTGGCCATCGGAGAGGATGGAACATTGTATTTTACTCTTGAGAGATATTTATACGCAGTTTCTTCCGACGGAACGGAGGAATGGATGCGTGAAGCGGAAGACAGGTATAACGATTCAAACGGAATTGCCATAGGAGGGGACGGAACAGTTTATTTTACTACCGAGATGCATGGTATCGACAGTACTCCGAAGCTTTATGCCTTCGACCCCGATGGAACGGAGAAATTCGACGTAACTTTAAGTGAAACTCTGTCAAGTACCCAGCCGATCATAGGAGAAAACGGAATGG
>CAYRME010000056.1:0-3247 GCA_964425505.1 uncultured Candidatus Saccharibacteria bacterium | reverse complement strand
AGATTCTCGATCCCCACGGATTCTCGAGCGGGACAGGAATGGTCGCGGGAAGTACACAGGACAAGCTCAATAAAGAATGTGAAGAGTTATTCGCCGAAGAAGTAGCTCTGGAAATCACCATCACTACCCTGGAAAGCCCCGTACTTCTTGAGACAGTGAGAGAGATCGAGGAACAATGGGAAGAACTGGGAGTGGAAGTGGAAATAAAAAGGAAGAGTTTCTCCGAGATACAAGAGAGTATTATAAGGGAAAGAGATTTTGAGGCGCTCCTTTACGGAACAATGCTATCCAGAAATTTTGATCCCTTTCCCTTGTGGCATTCTTCAAAGACAGAACACCCCGGACTCAACCTTTCCAACTATGAAAACGAGGATGTGGATGAAATGATCGAAAGCTATATGAACACCGAAAAAGACGCAAAAGAAACAGCTAAAGAATTACAAAAGAAGATCTTGGAGGATGCACCGGGGATTTTCCTTTATAACCCTTACTTTCTCTATTCCGTATCAGATCACTTAAAAGGAATTGAAGAAGGAAGGGCGGGAAGTCCTTCTGAAAGATTCGAAAATATAGAGGAGTGGTACAAAAGAACACAGCGAACCTTAGAATAGCACTCAAGATAAGCCGGAGTGGCGGAATTGGAAGACGCGCATGGTTCAGGGCCATGTGGGGCATTGCCCCTTGTGGGTTCAAATCCCACCTCCGGCACAGTTTGTTTCAAAAAACGAAAAGATTGAAGGTACGTTGGGGTTGAACCCTATGTGGTTCATGACGCATTGTGCACCTTGCAAGATCACTTCAAGATTCTCTTCAGAGACCTTTATCTTAAAAAAGAATATTAATAATTAAAATTATAAAAAAGATCGAAGGATTCGATCGGAAAGACAAGAAATTATGCAGGAAGAAAGATTGAAGATCGTCCCGTTAGGGGGACTCGGAGAAGTGGGAAAGAACATGACCCTTCTTGAATGGGGGGAAAAAGCTCTCATCATAGACATGGGGTTGAGCTTCCCGGAAGAAAAAACACCGGGAGTGGATTACATCATTCCCAATATCTCCTACCTAAAAAAGAAGAAGCACAACATCTTGGGTGTTGTTCTCACTCACGGACATTACGACCATATAGGAGCGATACCTTACATACTCGACAAACTGGGGAACCCTCCCCTCTACGGATCCCCTCTCACTCTGGGGATAACTCAAAAGAGGCAAGAGGATTTCTCCGAAAAACCGAAACTTCAACTGAACGAAGTAAAGGACGGGTCAAAGATAACCTTGGGTCCCTTTACAGTGGAGTTCTTTCATCAAAACCACAACATTCCCGACAATTTGGGAATGTTGATAGAGACACCGGTGGGCAATATTGTTCATACATCGGACTTCAAGTTCGATTCCACTCCTACGAACGCTCCTTCTACGGATTTTGAGAAGTTAAGGGAGATAGGTTCAAAGGGTGTCCTGATGCTCATGAGTGACTCCACGGCCGCGGAAGCGGAAGGACACTCTCTCTCGGAGAAAGTGATAGCTCAGAATCTCGAGAAGATATTCAAAAAGGCCAAAGGAAGGGTCATTACCTCCACTTTCGCTTCTCTTTTGAATCGTGTGCAAGACATCATCGACCTTTCGGAGAAACACGGTAGAAAAGTGGTCATCGAAGGCTACGGAATGCGCACCAACATTGAGATAGCTCAGAATTTGAAGCTTATAAAATGCAAAAAGGGAACTATCATTCCTTCCGATAAAGTGGAAGACTATGCGGATCATCAAATAACCATTCTCTCCACCGGCGCCCAAGGAGAGGACAACGCAGCATTAATGAAGATATTATCCGGGCAGCACCGCTTCATTCAACTAAAGAAGGGAGATACTGTGGTTCTCTCTTCCTCGGTCATACCGGGCAATGAACGAGCGGTCCAGAACCTCAAGGATGACATAATGAGGCAGGGGGCGGATATCTTCCATTCTCAGATGATGGATATTCACGCGAAAGGACATGCTCAAGAAGATGAATTGAGGGAAATGATAAGGATAATGAAACCGAAATTCCTCATGCCGGTTCACGGGCAATATTCCATGATGGCGAATCACACCAAGATCGCCCAAGAAGAGGGGATTCCGAAGAAGAACGTCGCCCTTACGGATAACGGACACGTGATAAGCCTCGCTAAAGAGAAGATGAACATAAGCAAGAAGCCCGTACCCACGAGTCCCGTCATGATAGATGGTTCCGGTATCGGAGACGTGGGAGGAGTGGTTCTTCATGACCGAATGGAACTTGCCGAGAGCGGGATCTTCGTGGTCATAGTGGCCATAGATAAGAATACTCGAAAGATAAGGAATTCCCCCGATATAATCTCGAGAGGTTTTATTTATCTTCGAGAGTCCCAGCTTCTTCTTACCGAAGTCAGGAAAAAGGTCATGGGAATAGTCTCCAAGGCGAGGAAGCAAGACAAGGATGTCAAGGATATAAAGCCGGAGATAAAGACCAAAATAGAGAGTTTTCTTTATAGCAAGACAGGCAGGAGACCCATAGTATTACCGGTGGTCATCGAAGTATGATAAAATCTTTACCAAGATAATTTCCAAGCTCCAAAATTTCCAAACAAACTTGGAGCTAAAAACCGAAAATCGGGCGGGGTGGTGGGTTCGAAAATTAGAAATTGAAGATTTGGAAATTGGAAATTAAGAGTATCATCATGAGGATATTTAGCGGGATACAACCTACCGGAAGCTTGCATATAGGAAATTATTTGGGAGCTATAAAACAATGGCTCGATCTTCAGCATGAGAACGAGTGCATCTTCTGTATTGTGGACTTCCACGCCATTACCACTCCCTATGATAAGGAGAATTTTCGCAAGGAAATATTGAATCAAGCAACCTCCTACCTCGCCGCGGGGTTGGACCCGGAAAAGGTCATTATTTTTGTTCAATCAAGAATAAAAGAGCACACCGAGCTTTGCTGGATCCTGAATACCCTGACGCCCTTGGGGGAACTCTACAGAATGACCCAATACAAAGAGAAGGCCGAGAAATACAAGAAGAATGAGAATGCGGGACTTTTGAATTACCCCTTATTGATGGCGGCCGACATTCTTCTTTATAGCACGGAGACAGTTCCCGTGGGAGAGGATCAAAGGCAACATGTAGAGCTTACCAGGGAAGTAGCACGCAGATTCAATAAAGAGTATGGAGAAACCTTTGTTCTTCCCAAGGAGAAACTTCCCGAAAAAGGAGCACGTATCAT
>CAYRME010000055.1:0-3353 GCA_964425505.1 uncultured Candidatus Saccharibacteria bacterium | reverse complement strand
CGGATCACCGGTTTCATGGTCAAGAAATTGAATTCCTTTACCGCCTCCCTCTCCTCTTCCTTTAATTCAAGCTCTCTCAAGGGGCGCTCCTCCTCTAAGAAAGTTTTCATTCTTTTTAATACTTCTGTTTTTTGAGCCACTTCTTTGTCGCTTTTTTTTGTCCTCTCGAACTTTTCTATCAGCTTCTCCACCACTTGGAGATCGGCCGCTAAAAGCTCAAATCCTATTATTCCCCGGTCTCTCTCAAGATCAACACCTCCTTCCGTATGGAATACATCCTCATCACCAAAAACCCTCAAGACCTCGGCAATAGCGTCCACCTCCCTTATGTGCGACAAGAACTTGTTGCCAAGACCCCTCCCTTCGTGCGCACCTTTTACAAGTCCCGCGATATCAACGAACTCCACTGTAGTATACACCGTTTTCGCGGAACCGGTCACGCTCGACACTTTATCGAGTCTTTCATCGGGAACCTTCACCACTCCCACATTGGGATCAATAGTACAGAAAGGATAGTTCTCGCTTTCCACTTGTTTTTTTGTGATGGCCTTAAAGAGAGTTGACTTTCCTACGTTCGGTAAACCGACTATTCCTATCTTGAATGACATACAAAAGGACTTCGTTTTGAACTAAGAACCTTTCCACATTCCATGAACATTACAGTACTCTCTGGCAACCAGATCATCGGATTGCCCCTCGGTCTCAAAGAAAACTTCGGGAATATCTCCAGGCTGAAGAAATTTTCTACAACTCTTACCACCCACCGTTAATTCTATCCATTCTATATAATGATCTTCCTCCATGGGGTGAGGTTCGGAACCCACCTTTACCAAAACACCTCCCTCTTTCCTTTCAATAATGGGAACATGCTTCTCTTCTCCTTCGTCCTCTTCTTTTTCTTCCTTTAGCTCCATCGGTTGCCCGCAACAAACGAGCTCCCCCGCTCCGGCATGGAGCACCTCCACTATATTTCCGCAGATGTTACATTTATAGACTTATTTTTGTTTGGTCATAAGCTTTTTATTTTCACACCTAATTTTAATAAATGGTCTCTTAATTGAGATGGATCATTGTAAAGAACTCCATACATACCGAGGATCTCCGCCATCTCCACATTCTCGGGATCATCATCTACGAAAACAGCTTCCGGGGAAGAGAGCCCCATTCTCTCCAATGCTATCTCATAGATCTCTTTTTGCGGCTTAAAGAACCCTACTTCTCCGGAAAGTACCACTACGTCAAAGAATTCGTATACCCTTCTCGCTTCATTCTTCTCATGATCATGAATAGAGCCCCTGTTCGAGATAATGCCCATTCTATACTCATTTTTGAGATCTTCCAAGAGTTCTTTGTTGGGTCTCACGGGATCACCCCCGTTATCAACAAGGACACCCCCAATATCGAAAATAATTCCTCTGATCATATGGAGGTATTGTAATGCAAAGTAAGCATTTTTAAAAGTATATATGTCACATTGAGATCCAATAACTTCCACTATCTGCACTATTTACCGACCTCCTCTCCTTGTATGTCACTGTATTTTTATACCTAGACCAAGCAGATTTTGGAAGTAATAACCGACAAAATTTTTATTGAGATTACAAAAACGGATTTCGCTCAAATTCAAGATAAGAAAATTTAATATAAATGGTCATAATGACCATCTTTTAATAATTATCTACTTTATATATTGTCTTCTGTTTGAAATGCTTTACTCCCATTTTAAATAAGGGTAACTTTCGCCTTCGTCTATCTCCCAGATATTTTCAAAAATCCAATCTACAAAGGTATCTTTTTGTTGCATTTCAGGGGTTGTCTTGCCTTCTACTTCTGCATCAGTATCACCGCCTCCTATTCCATCACTCTGATTTATAGTGTCAACGTCCCAATAATTGCTTTGTATTTCTCCATGGTTGACCCCAATTAAGCCACCTACATAACTACCTTCTTCTATGTTTGTTTCTGCTACATAATTATTTTTTAATTCACCGTGAGAAAACCCAACTAAACCACCTAACTGGTTTTCCCCCGCTACTTCAATTCCCCGTGCGTATGAATCTTGAGTTCTCCCATCTGGCCTATTCTCTCCAATTAAACCACCCGTTCTACTACTAGAAGCTCTCCCCTCCACAGAAGAATCTGTTACATAAATATTTTTTGCAATACCATCATTTTTACCAATCACTCCACCTACAAGGCGATTCCCTACTACTTCCACATCTTCTACTTTTACATTTCTGATTGTACCTTCATTGTAACCAAAAACTCCTATATGTCTGTCATCGGGATAATTAATTTCCCCATCTCTTATAACATGACCATTGCCATTAAAAGTACCCTGAAAGGGTTTGCTTTCCTTTAGCTCTATATCACCCTCTAGATCATCTGTTATAACATTGTGTAATTCACCACCGTAGTAAAGAATAATTTCATATTTATCTTCTTCTGTTTCATTCACATAAGCTTCTTCTACTCCCGCATCCCACAAAGCATTTTCTATATCCATAGCATCAGCATCATATGCAATCGAGTCCGTTTTAAAATCACCCATCCCCTCAGACTCACCTTCTAGTTTGTAGGTGCCGCCTGTTGCGTTGGTTTTGTTGAGAATTAACTTATATTCCTCACCAAGAGGTTCAAAGTCTGTTTCTAATTCGATATCGCTTACCATAATATAATAATCATCCATGCTACCTTTTGTTTTCTCCTCCACTGCTGTACCTTCCGCAAAATTGTGTTCTTCGTTGCTACCTATTGCCTCTAAATCAGAAAGATCTGCCAGTGGTATATGCGGTCCCAGGAAAATGACCTCGCTTTCGGAGTAAATAGCGTTAAGGGCGACCCTTCCGTCTATTATCGCCACTTCGTATCCGGTTCCATTTCCTTCAGCTTGGGGGTCCACGGGAACGGAAATATCAGTACCCCCTAAGTCCACCATGCCACTACAGTCAGGGTCATCGAGATTAGTGTTGCATACCTCCCACAGCTCATCGGTGACTTCCTCGGGGTATTCCATTTCACTTACATACTCGGAATGCATGGCACCCCTCAGGGAATTTAAGTGAGATTTCCTGGTAGAGTCCCTCGCTTGGGAGAACTGTTCTCCGGGATTGATAGCAATGATAACCGCCGCGGCGAGGATAGTAATTATCCCTATGACTATTAAAAGCTCTATGAGAGTGAAACCTTTCTTGGGGTTTGACTTCATGTTTTTTTAGGTTATTTTTAGATTGTCGTTATCTAAGAATTTCACCTCAACCTTTTGATTTATTCTTCAAAATGATAGCAGGAAAAGGAGAAATGTCAAAGCAACGTGATAATGTCAGGTTTCAGCAAAGTAGAAATGTCAGGGT
>CAYRME010000054.1:0-3591 GCA_964425505.1 uncultured Candidatus Saccharibacteria bacterium | reverse complement strand
GGAAGCGGCGAATTTTAGCTTCTCCGCCACCTCCTTTCTTTTTTCTTTTTCAAGATATGCGAGTTCCTTCTTTAATTTTTCAAGTCCTTCTTTGGTGAACCTCTTCTTCATAATTCCTCTTCATTATTTTTATCTTCTTCATCAAAATACTCTAAAAGTATATCTCTTACAAGGTGCGCGGCAACAGGGGTCACCCCTTCTACTTCCTCTACAAGGGCCACCATCACTATTTCGGGATCCTCATAAGGAGCGAATACACCTACCCAGTTATTGTTAACGCCCTCTTTGGATGTTTGTGCCGTACCGGTCTTAGCACCCACTTCCACAGGTAGTCGTCCCAAGGAAGTGGCAGTACCCATTCTTGTGGTTTCAAGCATTCCTTCTCTGACCACTTCCATGTGTTCAGGTTCTGCTATGTCTTCCCGTAAAAGTTGTGATTCGATCTCTCTTACCACTTCTCCTTCCTCGTTCAATATCTTTTTTCCCACTCTCGGAGAATAAAGATCTCCCCCGTTTGCAAGGGCCGCATAAGAATTAGCAACTTGCAAGGGAGTGGTGGAAAGATAACCTTGTCCAATGGAAAGATTGTAAGTGTCTCCTACATACCAAGGCTCATCCAGGGCCTCTCTCTTCCATTCCGGAGAAGGAATGAATCCACCACTCTCATAAGGAAGATCGATCTCCGTTCTATCATTCCACCCAAAAAGGGAAAGGTATTCCTTTATGCGAGAGACGCCCAGCCCTTCTTGATCCTCATAACCTCCTCCTATGGCATAGAAATACACATTACTGGACACGGCTATTGCTTCTCGCATATCTCTCCATCCATGAGCTTGATAATCCCTGAAGATCGTTGGCTCCGAAGGATTCCAAGGGTTGGGAACAGTTATATAGCCGGGACTGTGAATCTCTTTTTCAGGTTCTATTATTCCTTCCTCCAGAGCGGCAACCGCAAGAAGGGGTTTTATAACAGAACCGGTAGCATAAGTTGCGGAAGTAACCTCATTCAAGAGCAAATCCTCTTCTCCATACAAAATTTCTTCTATTTCATCCCCACTTCCTCCTCCTTTGAAAGCATTATTATCGAATGAGGGTACATTCGTCATAGCAAGAACTTCGGACGTATCTGGGTCGAGGGCCACCACGGAAATCTTACTCCCTTCCGTCTCCTCCAATTTCTCTTTGGCCTTTTCATGAGTTGCCCTTTGCAATTCTGCATCAATGGTAAGAACCAGGTTTCTGATCTCTTCTTGAGAGGAACTCTCTTCTTTCGAATCATCTCGCCCTGTTATTCTTTCCTTTAATCCCGTAGAGAGTATTCGTTCATAATATTTCTCAACCCCCATCTTTCCTATATGGTCATGTATAGTATATCGATCCGGATTCTTGTTCAGGGCATCCCGATCGATCTCTCCGGTATAACCCAGAATATGAGAAAGAGTATTCCTGAAAGGGTAATCTCTACCGGAAACTCCCGAAATAGAGAATCCCGGAAGGTCTTCCATTCGGGAGCGAAGACTTACCAACGAATCATGATCAAGATCCTCCTTGATGATCACAAAATCTTTTTCTTTGTTACTCTCTATCGAGGCAAGAAGCTCTTCCTTTTCCTTCTCAACGACACCGGACACGATATCCAAAGACTCTTTTTTTAGAGAAGACTTGTCACCTTTAAAGCGAAGATCGTAACGAGGGAGGTTGTAAACAAGTTGCTCTTTGTTTCGGTCATATATCACCCCTCTTTTCATTTGTTCCCTGGAAACGGATACAATATTCCTCCTGGCAAGATCGGAATATTCCTCTCCTTCCACTATTTGAAGTTGTAAAGTTCTTCCAAACAGAACAAGAAGAAGAATGAACACAAAAAAGGAAAAAGTACGTAACACTTTCACGGAAAGAGGGATTTCCAATCTCCTTTTGGAGACTCCGTACTCCTCTTCCTTTTTTTGGGTCAGGTCATCCAAGAAAACCTCGTGAGGTTCTATCTCTTTCCCTTGTTTCCTTTTTTTACGAAAAAGAGAAGATCTTGACATATCTTTTTAGTACTAATTTGATGAAGAATACCAGAAAAAGAAAGACGAGCGCACCAACGCCAACGGGAAAAGGGGAAAGAACATCCATCCAAATACCGCAAAACAGGGCCGCAACATACCCTTCACCTCCCTCCCTTTTCTCCAAGAGAGCATAAAGAAAAGTGAATAGAAAAAGAAAAGCAAAAGACGGAATAAAGTACAAAGGATAAAAGAAGAAGCTGCTCAATAGAAATACCAAAAGGGTAACAATAAAAAGAAGTAAAAGATATCTTAAGATCTTTTTGGCAACATCGTTCATGAATTCTCTTCTCTTATTACAAATAAGTGATTCAAGTACCTGGGGTCTATTCCTTGTCTGACCCTGGCTTCCTTGAAGGCTTCCGCGTCATCATCAATAACCTCCGCAACCTTTCCTATGAAGAAGCCGTCAAGTGGCATATCCTCTTGGGAGACTCCCACTACCCGATCTCCTCGCTCCACTTTTTTGTCTTTGGGTAAAAGATCGAGAAGAAGTTCACCACTTCCTTCTCCCTGAAGAAGACCTATGGGTTCATCTTCGTTCTGCACCTTCACTTCAAAGGAACTTTCGGGATTTGTGATCAAGCTTACCCGGGAATGCCCTTCAAGCACATCATCCACCATCCCTATAAGTACCCCCTCGGGAGTAATTACGGGATCGCCCTTCTTTATCTCGTCCTTATGCGTAAAGAGCAACCTATGGTGAGTAAGATCTCTTCCAAAAACCTCTCCGAAAACACTATCTTTTTCTTCCAATACTTCCACCTCTAGCGCCTCTCTCAGAGATTCATTTTCCGCTCTTATCTCCTCCATTTCGGAAAGCTGAACCTCAAGCTCTCTGTTCTCCCTTCTCAATCTCTCTATTTCTTCCTTTATCTCTTCCGCATCGTGAAAAACTTCAAAAGTTTTAAAGAACTCATTTCCTCTTTGGAGTAAGAATCTTTGTACAGGGTTCGATATATGGGCAACCGAATCTTTCCATAACGAAGAAAGGGGTGTGAACACCCCCAGAACAAGCAAAAACACAATTCCAATAACAACCCACGGGAAGGGGTTCCTTCTTTTTCTCATGCCTTTGTTATATCAAAACTTCTTGTTCCTGTCCATACTCCCCAAAAATAAAAAATTGGAGACAGATCACGGGGGCTACCTACTCTCGCCCATAAGGACTACCATCGGCCTTGGCGTATTTCACTTCTGTGTTCGGAATGGGAACAGGTGGAACAACGCCAGTATAGCCCCCATGATCTAGCTCCAATTTGCTTCTTACCTGAATAATAACCACTAATTACTAGCCAAAACGCACGACCGATTAGTATTGCTCGGCTAAACACCTTGCGGTGCTTACACCTGCAACCTATCAACCTCGTCATCTTCGAGGGGTCTGTGAGTCCTTATCTTGGAGTGGGCTTCGCGCTTAGATGCTTTCAGCGCTTATCCCTTCCCAACTTAGCTACTCGGCTGTGCCGCTGGCGCGACAACCGATACACCAGAGGTTGGTTCGTCCCGGTCCTCTCGTACTAGGGACAACTCTCCTCAA
>CAYRME010000053.1:0-3615 GCA_964425505.1 uncultured Candidatus Saccharibacteria bacterium | reverse complement strand
AGTTCCATGGCAAAAATAACACCCAATACCCCACCTATGACCGCCAAAAGAAGAATGATCCCGTGCCACACAAGGGCTAAAGTGGTTCCCGCATCAAACCCCCAACCAAAAGAATGAAAGGCATATCCCGAAATAGCTTCCAAGGTTCCAATTCCGGCGGGAAGAGGTAGTATAAGGGACAAATTCGCAAGACCGTATACCGCCAAACTTTTTTCCAATTCAAAGCTTCCCGCAAGGATAAGAACAAGAAAGATCACTCTTCCCCAGCGAAAGAGTTCTCTTAAGAAACTATACCCCACCACCTTTGCCACTTCTTTCCTGTTCTCAAAGAAGTCCTTTATCTTTCTTTCCACCTCTTCGACCAATTTCTCTCCTTTCCCGTCCCTATGCTTTTCTCCCGCAAATCTTTTAAATATCCAGAGAAAGACACTATTCCTTTCTAGAACTCTCAAGTAAAAATAGAAAAGAAAAAGCGCCGCCGCACTCAGTATGAGAATGCCCGCAATGACAAAGATCAAACTCAGCTCGTTACCAAGTATGAAAAAAATAAAAACACCTCCGATAAGAAAGGAGATGAAGAAAGTTGCGTCTATGACCTTGTCCACTATAACGGAGGCTATGGCCTCTCCGTAGGTAATCTTGAGCTTATTCCTTGCAAGAAGGATCCTCACCGGTCCGCCCCCCAAAAGCTCCATGGGAGTTACATGGTCTGCAGCATACCCCGTTAACCATATCTTTGCCGTTTCCTTGAAAGGTATGATCTCTCCTCTTTGCTCTTTCATTACCCCTCTCCACCTCAGGATGGAAACAAGGCATATTCCCAATGTTAAAAGTAAAAGGAAAGCTCCGTGGTAACTCAAAAGAATACTCAGAGCCACCCCAATAGTTTCCACTCCCGCCTTCTCCACCGTGATAACAAGGATCACGAATGCTACAAGGAAAGCCGTTGCGATCTTTATGAATGCTTTCATAACTTACCTTAAAGGACTAACTCATTGAGCTTTTCTCTTGTGAGCTCTCCCACATACCCCGTCCCCTCTTCAAGACCGAGAGGGTCAAGAATGTCTCCGGCATATTTTTCTTGGAATCTTATTACCGCTTTCCGGGTAAGGTTATAAAAATTTCCTGTCACGAGTCCCTCCGGATAAACCTCCTCCTCTTTGAGAACCTCTTGGAGTCGCTCCACTTCTTCCGAATCCTTCATTCCGTAATGGAGATCCCTTTCAAATCTTCTCTCCATTCTCGCCACCCTTTCACGGAGCCTCTCCACTCTTTCTTTTATCTCGAAAAGCATCTCTTTTATCTCCTCCTCGGTCGGAGCCTCTTTCATTTGAGCTTCCCACTTGAAAGAGAAGCTTTCCTCTGCTCCGTTGTACCCCTCTCTTTTTTCCTGAAGAGAAGGAATAAGAGTCAAAGAATCGTACTCGGAACCGAAATCTTCTATTATCACTTCTCCTTTATCGCTCTCTTTGTCAAGATCCATATATCTCACCTCACATTCATTATCCTCTTCACACAGAACATAAGGAACTTCAAAGTCTTTTCCTTTCGAGTCGAAGCTTAAATGAAGATCACCCTTTTCTCCTTTTAATCTGTGCCAATTTCCAGCAAAATTCTCGGTTTCATGCTCCACACCAAAAGTCTGATCCTTCCCTGAAGGAATGAACACCGTAGACGGAGAAATATTAATATCTCCGAGATCGTTATCTTGATAACAATATCTTTCTCCCGCGGAACAGTCATTAAGATAGACAGCAACGGTCCAATCGGTGAAGGCTTTCTCAAAGTCCTTCTCGTGCTCATTCTCCTCCAGAGCATGATCAATACTCGGAATTCCCACAAAAGGAGATCTTAAAGAGTCATACAATATATCTTCTCCGTAGTGATCGAGAAGGTAATGCCCGAACATGTTCACAGCACCATAATCCGCACCTTGCTCCGTCCACTCGGTTAAAGAAACATCAGGTTCATGAAGGAAGCTCTTCACTCTCATCTCGAGATTGCTACCCTCATATTCCTCATTATAATTCAAGAGGGTCATGACAATTTCCGCACGAAGCTCATTGAGCCAAATCTCTTCGGTCACTCTGTGCTCTCTATTCTTCTCATTGAAAGTAACAAGGTGCACATATTCATGGGCAAGATAGCCGGGAAGATCCGGGCTTTCCATGAAATCGGTGTTCAAATAGAGAATATTTTTCTCGTTCGATCGTGAATACTGATAAACGGAATATTGATCCCCCGTTCTAAAATATCCTCCGGCATCCCTTTCCATGGGATGAAAAAGAACAGCAATCCTATCTTCATTTCCCACGACTCCATTTTTGGGATGATCACCAAAATCCTCCGATATTTGCGGATATACCTCTTTCTCAAATTCCTTTCCCAGATCGTGGAGGGTCTTCTCATGCTCCTCCCTCTCTTCCTCTTCGAGTTCTTCCCACCATCCTTTGTCCATATAGAAATTTATCTTTTCGGTGACCACTCGAAGCTCGGCCCCCACAAGATCCCTTCCCTCATGATCGTAAGAACTCTCTACGAAAAGCTCTTTTTCTTCTCCTATGGAAACACTCCCGACAAGGATCGGGATAAAAAGGAAAAGAGTCACAACAACGAGATAACGACGTAACATAACCCTTTTATTATATTATATTTCTTTTCCTTTTAACAAAAAGAGAATGCGGTAATAGAAGGTGCCGATATGCTCATGAAAGGCGAGATCGGAATTCCTTAAACTTTGTCCGCTGGGAAGAAAGTCCATCGGTCCGTACTGAGTATTCCTTCTTCTCTTGAAATCCGTGGGGGCCGGAACGGGATCCGCTCCGATCCTCTTGAATTCCCTCACGGAACGCTCCATATGATAGGCCGAAGTAACAAGAAAGAACGGTTCTTCCCCAACCATCTCTCCCACCTTCAACACATTCTCTCTCGTATTACGGGATTCCCCCTCTATCCTTATATCTTCCGGGCTCACACCTCGGTGAGTAAAGAAATTCCTCACATTGCTCGCCTCTCCTTCTTTCGTGGAAAGAGGGTCGATCCCGGAGATAATGAGTTCCATATTACCTCCCGAGAGGTGCCAGAGGCGTAAAGCTTCACTCCCTCGAAGCACATTACTCTCTCTTCCTCCGAGGAGAAGTACGGCCGTATCGGCCTCCCCTATCTTCTCGGAATCAAGTACATTATACTTCTCTTCAAGGGACATCAAAAGGAAATCGCTTACCGGCGCTATGGACATAAGGTAAAAGAAAAGAATGCCCGCCACGAGAAACACTTCGCCAAGTCTTTTTCTTTTTTTCTTCCACAGAAGAACAAAACCCGCAATAATAAGGACGAGAACGAGAGAGCTCGGCATTAAAAGATTCTGTATAATATTTACCGGCAACATTTCATTTACCTTATTTTACAGGGACTAATTTTACTATAATTCGGCAAAAAGACAATAAAAAAAGCCACCCCCTTCAGGGGCGGCTATGTAAGGTCTTTATTCGGCAAAGGGCCACTTTCCTTCCTTGTTAGCCCAGACAAAATATCCGATAACGACAACTGCTACTACGATAATTCCAATGGTCAAAGGTTCGGTCAATATTTCCATTATTTCCATATTATTATATC
>CAYRME010000052.1:0-3739 GCA_964425505.1 uncultured Candidatus Saccharibacteria bacterium | reverse complement strand
ATTCCGGTATCTATTTTCAAGTGGATCCTTATTTTTCCTTTTCTATTTATATCCTTCAAGCTCTCCAGGGTGAAAAAATCGGCTACGGTAATGGCTATGTCATGATCAATAGCACTTTCCAGGTCTTCCTTTATCGTGTATCCCAGAACAAGTATCGGTTTTCTTACTCCCGCTTTTCTTAATGTTTCACCTTCTACCATGGAGTCTACGGCGAACCAATCGATTCCGAGATCTTGTGCCACAAGAGAAAAATCCCTCAAGTTGTGACCGTACGCATTTGATTTTACGACTGCGGCGACTTGCCGGTCGGAGCCCACCAAACCCCTAAAGGTTTCATAGTTATGCCTTATATTGTCTTTGTTTATTTCTATCCAAGTACGCATATAACGAGATCAAGTTGAAGAATTATATAACAGAGAAAAGGATCTTAAAAGAAAAAGTCGCCAAAAAGCGACTTTCAGTTGTTTTCCCAAGGCCACTTCATATCCTCCCATTGAGGGCCTTCTGATATTGATTGCAAACTAAAGAGAAGATCCTCGAATCCATAACATTTTTTTACTTCATTCATGTAGGAGCTCTCATTTACTCCTTTGGGCATTCTTTCTTCTCTTTTTTCTTGAAAGAACTTTTCTCGATGCAGGGGATTCCAGGTACGTATCTTTCCTTCATTGCTATTCATTATTCTGTTCATGATATTGAATTCTCCTTTAATTGCCCCTTCTTCATCTTCCATGGAAAGATATTTGTCTCCCGAACCGAAAAATTGAAAACGAGGTATCTTCATACCTACTCGTATTATACCGAACCTTAGTCTCTTGAAGCCAAAACTCACTATTATCAGATTTTCAGGCCATTCTTTCATGGTTTGGTAAAACAAGAGGTAAGAAAACAGAACGTTCTCGAAGGAATCCCTTGCGTAATTTTCGCAAAGGACTGGTAGAGGGTGGCCGGGGAAATGCTCTCTAATGAATGCCTTCATTCCTTCCGCTTCCGATCTTTCAAC
This sequence comes from uncultured Candidatus Saccharibacteria bacterium, assembly GCA_964425505.1. Taxonomy (GTDB): domain Bacteria; phylum Patescibacteriota; class Minisyncoccia; order Minisyncoccales; family PWPS01; genus PWHW01. The sequence continues at coordinate 2,736 of CAYRME010000052.1, read as the reverse complement.
ATCAAGGTGGGGTCTTGTATGACCGCCACTTAATATGAGGACAGCATCTTTTTCTTTTGCGATACTGAGCCCGTCGCTCAAATGCCTCTCATAACACATTTCCTGCCCCGGATAACCTCCTTTCCAAAGATTTCCTTCCCAGATGGCGTGACCTGCCACCAAAACGAGATCACTCATTTTGAACCTCCTTTCTTTGTTGTTAAATGAACAACGACGTAGGGCTTTATAGTACAGATCTCTTCTACTGTCAAGGAAATTCTCTTGAAATTTTTGAGAATGACGTTAAATGCTGAAGGGACCGAATCGTGGTTCTCTGTGAAGGATCCTATAACTCTCTGGAAAGATAAAGCCGCATTTTGCGGCTTCTTTTTTTTGTGATAACATAAGAACTATAAGCAGAGGTAATATGATAAATTTCAATGACCTAAAAAAGGTGGATCTTCGAGTCGCAGAAGTCCGAAAGGTGGAAAAAGTAGAGGACTCAAAGAATTTACTTAAAATAATGGTAAGTCTCGGAGACGAAGAAAGGCAGATCATAGCGGGACTTGCTCAGACTCACGGCAAAGAGGATCTTGAAGGGGAGCAGATCGTTATTGTGGCGAACTTGGAACCGAAGACCATTTTCGGCATGGAGAGCCAGGGAATGCTACTTGCCGCTGAAGAGAATGGAGATCCTGTAATAATAAGACCCGAAAAAAGAACTTCCCCGGGCGCTAAAATTCATTGATGAAGGCGAAGAAAGACACATTGATACCGATAATAATAATGATTGCCATAGTGGGGGCGATCTTCTACTTTATGCGCATCAATGCTCTTGAGGAAATGGGAGCCAAGACAAGGGAGGATCCTCGTACCGAGGAAGAGGGTCTGGCAAATGAAGAGAAGGTATCAAGAAATGATCAAGAAGACAGGAATATAGAGAGAATGAAGGATCTAAAGAAAATAGCCGAGGGAGTGCTTGAGCATGCGAGCGAGAACGAAGGAAGGTACCCTCCATGCATTACGGAAGGGGGTGTTTCTGTTCCTTTGCAAGAAGAAGTTACCGGGAATAGTGTCAAGGAATGCAATGAGTTGAGGGAATTCCTAGGAGAAGTACCTCAAGACCCATTAGAGGGAGAGAGTTATAAAACGGGATGGTCCGCGGAAGATCCCAACAAGATAGTGATATGGTCCACGGCGAAAGAGGCTCTGGAGGAGGGTGTTTGGATCATACAATAATAATTAATTGATATTTAACTTACCATTAAAAACTTATGGATAAGAACATATTGGCGACATTAGTGGGAATAGTAATCATATTTGGCGCACTTTATTTTGCGGCATTGGATACCCCGGAAGAAGGTATAAATGATGAAAGAGATGATGAAGAAGTGGTAAACGGAGAAAATGATGAGGAAATTGAAGCGGAGAACGGAGAAGAAGCGGAAAAGGTAAGTGATTCCTTTATTGAGTGCCTGGAAGAAAGTGGGGTGGTAATATATGGAAGTAGTGTTTGTCCCGCATGTGCCGACTTGGAAGCTGAGTACGGAGGAAGAGAGGTGATCGATTCCATTTATTTGGATTGTCAGGCGGGAACTGAGGAGGAGATGAAAGAATGTGAAGAAAATATGGAAACGGGCTACGTTCCGGAAATACAAATAGAAGGGGAGATCTTCGAGGATTGGGGTTCTCCCGAAGCTCTGGCCGAAGAAACGGGTTGTGAGTTATAAGTCTTGCCATATATTGGGAATTCATGAGAAAAGTTCTATCAATACTTTTTATTGTTTTATTGCTTGCAACTCCCTTTATTTCCGTGAGTGCGGAGATGGTAGAGGGGGTAGGTTCGGACGAAGAGGGTCCAGAGGAGGTGGTGGTACACTTCTTTGACGATGAGCTTTGCCCGGTGTGTGCTGATGCCAAGGAATTCCTAAAGGAAGTAGATGAAGAACGTGAAGGGGTCGATTTGAGAATCCACTCGATAACCGACACGGAAAAACTCAGGGAAGTGGCGACGGAGTATGATGTTGAGGAGTATGATATAATGGCGCCCACTATCTTTATAGGAGAGAGTTTCTTTCAGTTCGCAAGCTTCTCCGAAAGGCATGAGAAAATGATAATCGATGCCATTGAAGGAGAGGTGGTGGAAGAGGATTGCTGTATCGTGGAAGTTCCTTTTTTGGGTATAGAAATTGATACAAGTGAATGGTCGCTAGGATTAGCAGCGGTGGTATTGGGGACTGTGGACGGATTCAATGTTTGTTCCATAGGAGCTCTTGTACTCATTCTCTCCATAGTAATTGTTTTTGATTCCAAGAAGAAGATCTTCTTTTTTGGAGGTCTTTTCATTCTTACCGCTGTTTTGGTATATGGGGTGCTTGTTTTTATGTGGGGGTGGCTTTTGGAGATGCTTGTTGCGGAAATGAGCCTCTTAAGATGGATCATAGGTCTTGCCGCACTGGGGGGTGCTATTTATTTCTTCAAGGAGTTTCGAAGATTTTATGAACATGGACCTACGTGCCAATCTTCCGATTCCGCTCTGGCGAGAAGAGCCACGGAAAAACTGCAAAAGTCTTTCAATAATCCCCAAAAGGGAATGTGGTATCTTGCTCTGTCCGTTATATCTTTTGCGGCGATAATAACTCTTGTGGAATTACCGTGCTCTATAGGGATACCACTTACTTTTTCGGGGATCCTTGCCGCGTCCGAAATATCGATCACTTCCTATGTATTTTATATCGCTATCTTCCTTTTCTTTTA
>CAYRME010000051.1:0-3780 GCA_964425505.1 uncultured Candidatus Saccharibacteria bacterium | reverse complement strand
CTAAAGAAGCAGTTAAAGAAAGCAAAGAAGATAATAAAAAAGTTAAAAGAAGAGAAGAACGGGAAAAAAGAATAGATTTATTAAATTAAACAAATAGAGAATATGAAATTCAGAACTTCTCATATCTCTGGAACGGAGATTAATCTTCCCGAGTATGACTACCAGAAAATAAAAAAGGAGCTTGAGGAGCGCTCCGAAGAGTACAAAAAGAGATCGCAAGAACTGGAAGAGCTTAGGTCTCAGCGGATATCCCCTTTTTCCGGTCTTGAAGTTGAAGGGGATGCTTTAGTGGGAAGGCCAACTCTTACGGAAGAAGCTCCCGTTTTCTGGTATAGGTCCTTGGTTCATAACGGAATGAGGAACCATTTGAGGAAATTGGTGGGAGATGAAATAGATGCTTATCTTTATAAAGCGGGAACGGAAATGGGAAAGGAGCTTGTTAAAAAGGAGTTCATCGCGGAAAAAGAGGATCTTGAAGAACAGAAGAAGGAAGTGGCAGAAAAGATCAAGGAGGCGAAAATAGGTATTGTTCAATTCCTTTCCTTCGAGGAGGATTATGCGCGAGTAAGAGTGGATGAGTGCGTTTCTTGTGCCGGTCAGGCCGATATAGGAGAAATGGTTTGCTTTTGGGAAGGAGGAGTGTTAAGCGGTATAATATCCTCTCTTTTCAGGGTTTCCGCGGAAGCTTTGGAGTACAAGTGTTGGGGGAACGGTGATGAAACCTGTGAGTTCGAGATCTTCATTGGAGAAGATGCCTCGGAGAGATTCGAAAAAAGGTACCGAGAACTTGCAAGAAATAAAGGATAATGTAACCTCTTTTGTGAGCATAAAAGAATCCCTGCTCCTAAGTGAGCGGGGTTTTCTTTTCCTTTTCTCCTTCTTCCGGATATTCTTTTGTTCCTTCTTGCGGATTCTTGGTGAATCCCGAGAGAAAGGACTCGTATATTTTTCTTATTCCGGTATTGTAAAGAAGGAAGATGAGGAAGGAGGTAAGGAGTATGGAAAAGAAAATAACAGCGTAGGTTATATCCTGAATGATCTCACCTCCCTCAAGACCTCTTTGTATGGGAATAAGGGCGAGTATCGCCGGCGCGAGGCCCCTGGGAGCGGTAACGGACATTATGGAAGCGTCAAATTTGGGCACGGAACGAGGAACGCTAAAGATCACTGCCAAGTAGCGTGTAACAAAGATGAAGAGAGTGAGAAGGAGTCCGAGGAGCAATAAAGAACCTTCTTCGAGATTCAAGGAAATGCCAATAAAAAGGAAGAAAAAGATCTTTATGATGAACACCATTTCGGCAAAGAAGGATATCTCTCTTTGCGACAAGGGCTTGGGTCGGAATATATTGTAAAGGAAATTATAATTCTCTTTCAGAGAGGAGGTGAGGGCGGGGATATTACCCAAGACCACTCCGAATGCGATCACGGAAATGAGTCCCCCATACCCTAGTGATTCGGTGATCCCGAAGACAATGAAAACAAATGCCGGAGTGGCGAAGATGGAATTCTGGATGTTGTGGATCTTATTAAGAAGAAGCGACCATGCGAAGGCAAAGAATATTCCCAGGAGAGTTGCCATGAGGAGATTTAGGACGATATCCCCGAATACTACTTCTACTTGAAATACGCCGACTTCCATGGAAGTTATGAGAGCGAGAGCGAACACGATACTGAATATGTCGCTCAACCCGGACTCTAAAAAGAGCGTGGTCCGGGACTCTTCTTTTATGTTGAGTTTTTCAATGAGGGGTATAACGAGAGCTGTGGAATTACTTCCCACAATAGCACCGATAAGAAAAGAAGGGATAAGGAAAAGACCTGTGAACTGTGAAAGAAGAAGGCCTACTCCGATCATGGTAAAGAAAAAGCTTGATATTCCTAGAGTAATGGTGCCGAAGGCCGCCTTTCTCAAGGATGACAACTTAAGCTTTATTGCTCCCTCAAACAGTATCATTACTAGAATGAGCATTATAAGAACATTTCCCGCTTCTCCTAGGAAATCGGGAGAAATAATGCCCAGAAGGGGTCCGAGAAGGATTCCTATTATCATGAGCATGAGTACGTCGGGAATGCGCACGAAACTAAAAAGCCACCCGAAGAAGTGGGCGAGAAAGATGAGTATTCCTATGGAAATGATGACTGTCGCAATATCCATTGAAATGGATTTTAACACAATTCCCTTTGTACATGAAACTTTTCTTTTCTTTGGTTCCTTGTTAGAATAAAGAAACTTAAAATTCGTTATGGTGCAACTAAAAGAGGAAGATAAGAAACATATAGAGAGTACCACCGGTACTTTTGCCGTGCGTGGGGTCATTGATCACTTGAAGGTAATAGAGAAGGAGCACGGAAAGGAGATGGTGGATAAGATCGAAAAGGAGATGAAGGATCTCGGATACGGACTCGATTTTTCGAAACTGAAGATGATGGATGAAGTTCCCACTTCTTTTTATATTGCCTTCAATGTGGTGGAAAAGGAGCTTTTGGAGTTGGATGAAGAGGGGATGAGAGATATGGGGAGAAAAGCTGCCAAACTTTCCTTTCTTCTAAGGTTTGCGAGTCAATTACTTGTCTCGATAAGAACTCTTTGTGACAATGCGGATAAAGCCTGGAAGAAATATTACAAGAATTCGGGAGAGGTTCATCTTCTGGAGATGAACGAGAAAGAAGGGAAAATTGTTTTTGAAGTAAGGGATTTCGTTGGACATCCTGTGCATTGTAGATTCCTGGAAGGATATTTTGGTCAGATAGTTTCCTTTGTCACCGGAAAGGAAGTGGATTGCAAAGAAGAGAGTTGCCACTTCCAAGAAGGAGATAAAACCCATCGTTTTATTTTAACCTGGTAGAAAAATGAATCTCATCTATCTTATATTAGCTGTTCTGCTTCTTGTGGTATTGGCGCCGCTCCTTGTTATCATCTTTGTGGGGGTGGCGGGATTAAAGGGATTGGAGCTCTCTTTGGGGGCGGTCTTGTTCTTGCTTCTTCTCATGTTCTTTTGCTCCTTCTTTAATATTCCCCTTGGAAAAAGAAGATATGTAAAAACGTTGGAGAGATCCTTTTTCGGATTTAGAGAGAGGCTTGTCTGGAGAAGCCAAGGAGTGTCTATTAACGTGGGAGGAGCTCTCATTCCTCTTCTCATAGTGGGATATTTCCTTCCCTCCCTCCCTCTTCAGGCATTTCTTATTACCACCGCGGTGGTGGCATTCTTCTCTTTCATGGGAGCACGATTCATAGAAGAGAGGGGTCTTGCCATATCGATGGTACTTCCCGTTCTTTTTGCAGTACTCTTCTCTATCATGCTCTCTCCCGAGACAGCTCCCGAGATGGCCTTCAGTTCAGGGGTCTTGGGAGTTCTTATCGGAGCGGATCTCTTATACCTCCCTTGGGTGCTTAAGAAGAGTGGAGGGGTGATCTCCATCGGGGGAGCGGGGATATTTGACGGGATATTTTTAGTGGGAGTGGTTTCCGCTTTTCTTGCGGGACTTTGAAGTTTTCGATTTGACAAATGGAGTGATCTCATGTACTCTTATCCCGTAGCGTGGAGAAAGGAACTTTGCAATTCGCAGTAACCTCTCGCGCTTTCAAAAAGGGCGAGTTATTAAAGAAGAACGTATTACCCCAAAATGGAAGGTACCATCAAAACACTTACCGAGAGGGGATTCGGCTTCATCAAAAAAGAAGGAGAAGAAGAGGATATCTTCTTTCACTCCAACGATCTTGTTGATGCACAGTTCGATGATCTCAAGGTAGGGGACAAGGTAAGCTTTGAGGTGGCTTCG
>CAYRME010000050.1:0-4006 GCA_964425505.1 uncultured Candidatus Saccharibacteria bacterium | reverse complement strand
CCATTTCCTCGAAAGGATCCACGAACTTTTTTTCCTGCTTCCCGAAATAAAAACCGGAAGCAAAGATTCCCGCTCCCAGGATGATGATCAATATTAATTTTATAGGTGTCCTCCACTCTTTCATGGGTCGAAATATAACACAACTCTTAGTAAATTTCAAAATCTTGTTTCCTTGTTCTCAATGATCATTTCCAAGAGTTCTCTGGGAAAGATGGGCGGTTTTTCGGCAAGTGCTTGATGGTAAAGTACAGTAGATGGAGTAAGGCCCGGAAGCGTATTGATCTCTATAATGAAAAGATCTCCTGTGTCCGTTTCCAAGAAAGCATCGATTCTTGAATATCCCTTTATCTCCAATTCGCTTGCAAGTTTTTCCGTTCTTCTTTTTACTTTCCTAAGCACTTTCTTTGGAACAAGGTTGTAAGGAGGAGGTGTTATATTGACCCCCGTCCCTCCTTGGAACTTCTCTTCTACTGTCAGAACTTCGTTCTCTACAACCGTTATACTGGGATGAAAAGCTTTCAATCCTTCTTCTTTTTCCACAACTCCGATGGTTATTTCGATAAGACCGGTTCTTCTTTCGTGTTTTAATTCATTTGCCCTTACGCGCAAGGTATCCGTTTTCATGAATTTCTCAAAAATGAATTCTTCGGGTATTTCGGTGGGCATCTCTATATCGCTCAACTGATTACGAAAAGTGTTCTTTTCTATAAAGGGCACTTTTTCTTGAAGGTGAAAAAGATATTCTTGAAGATCGTTCGAGGAATAAAGATGAACGATACCGCTTGAACACCCGTCCGCGGAAGGTTTCACTATTACGGTCTTTGCTTTCAAGTTTTCCCTTATTCTCCTCCAGAACTTCCTTATTCCAGTATCATCAAGATTCATCAATTCTTCTGTTCTTACAAGTTTCCCCGGAATGGACCTTACCCCTTTTATGCCCAGCTCATCTATGTATCTCGATGTTCTCCACTTGTCCATACAAAGTTCGGAAACTTCTTCATCGGGGCCATTAAAGTCAACTCCTTTTTTTGTTAACTCTCTTTGCAATTCTCCATTCTCCCCTTCTCCTCCGTGAAGTGCTATAAAAAAGAAACTCGATTCGTCGCAAAGATCTTCCATGCTTTTCTTTTTCGGGGAAAAGAATTCTTTTTGATCCTTTTCGGATTCAATTCCCAGCCGTAAACGAGAACGGTCCTCAAACTCTCCCAATTTTTTCTTTGCTCTCTCGTATTCCTCACAATTCTCGGCCACCTCCTCTACTGTATGATTCAAACAAAGGTGATAAGGAAGTTCCCAAATATTATCTTCGGTATCAAGCAAAAAAGGATGTGGATCGTACTTTCGAGAATTTCTCAGTTTTAACCAGACATTAGTGCCGCTCATTAAAGAAACTTGTCTTTCGGAGTTCTTACCTCCCATTAAAATATTGACTCTCTTTCTTTTTTCTTCGGGTTTTTCGATCCTCTCCGGAAAATGAATCCCATATCTCCTGCAGGCACTTTTCGTAATATAACTTAGAACCTCACTGTGTGTCATTCCGGTCCGCGATGCTTGTTGGAACAAGAAACTGTTCTGTTCCATTCCGCTTACGGGATTAAGATCGCAAAACCAGATATTGCCATCTTCAAAGACCCATCCATCAAACCTTCCAAAGTCCTTTATATCAAAAAGAGAGAATATTTGTTCGGCTTGTGCTTGCATCCTTTCAATGGTTTCCTTGGAGAACCTGGGAGGGCAGTGCCACTTCACTTGTCGAGTGGGAAGATACTTTTTCCGAAAATCAAAGATCTGGTTTTCAGTGTAATCGGTCTCTATCTCCGTAGGAGGGAGAGCCACGGGCGATCCGAATTTATTTTGTAATATGATCATGGTGAACTCGACACCATCGGCAAAAGGTTCGAGTACCACCCTGGTGTCCATTCTCTTGGAAAATAGAAGATTTGCCCTTTCGAGGGCTTCTTCGGGAGTGGATACAGAGAATACACCGATACTGGACCCTCCGTTCGCCGGTTTTACCACTGCTCTTTTGATATCATGAGAGACAAAGAAATCCTTTACGGTCTTTTGGTGGTTTTTCCCGTATATACCGAGAACACAAGAAGGAAGAGTAAAAAAACCATTCTTTTGGAGGGTCCGGTTTGCCTTGAATTTATCAAAAGCCTTTTTACAAGCCTCAGAACCCGCACCCACAAAAGGAATATCATTTCTTTCCAGGAAACGCTGTATCTTCCCATCTTCTCCGAAAGGACCATGCATCACCGAAAAAACTATATCAAGGGATCGAAGAAAATTTAAAAGCTCCTTCTCCCTTAAAGGTTGTTCCTCTTTTTTTAGTTTAAAATCAAAATCCGAAGGAGTGTTGCTATAAAGTTGTGCGTTCGATATGCGAAAAACTCTTTTTTTGGTGTCGAAGTACAACGGAAAAACTTCCACTTCCTCGGAAGAAATGTGGTCCATTACCGATCTCGCCGAATTCAAGGAGATCCCCCTCTCAAGTGACGGTCCCCCGCAAAGTATCCCCAGTTTGAACTTCTTTGATGTTCTTGGCATTCTTTTAAAAACTTGACCTGCAATATATCAATTCCGATAATTTTTGCAAATTTTTGAATCAAAAACGGAGAGTTGACAATTTAGAGAAGCTCTCCTTTGAGGTAATTGTATTCATATCCGGTTACTGTTGCTTGTCGAATCTCGCCGGGAAATCCTCTTTTAACTATAAGAGCTCTATAGCTTGGTAAGCGGGCTATTTGAGTTCCTTTTTTCCCTTTTTCCGATACCAGAATTTTAAAACGTCCTCCTTGCAATTTTGCATTCTGTTCCAGTCTTATTCTTTTGGTCAGGTGATTGAGGGTACGAGACCTTTCTTTTTTTGTATCTTCTGGACATTTATCATTCATTTTTGTCGCTTCCGTTCCCGGCCTCGGAGAGAAACGAGTAATATTGACTATGTGAGGCCTTACTTTTTCAATGAGTTCATAGGTTTTTTGAAATTCCTCCTCTCCTTCTCCGGGAAAGCCCACTATGATATCCGTGGCCATCAAGAAATCGCTGAAACTACCATAGACTTTTTGCACTATTTCTTGAAAATCTTCCGCGGCATGACCTCTTCTCATTTTTTTTAGCATCTCATTGCTTCCCGATTGCACAGGAACATGTAAATACTTGTAGACCCTTTCGTCCTTGAATATATCCAATAACTCTCCCAGGATACGTTTCGTATGAAAAGGGTTGGTCATGCCGAGTTTCAATCTGAAGTCATCTTCACGGTTCAGAATTTCTTGCAAGAGCTGAGGTAATTCCTGTTTTCCCCTATCCAATCCATATATGGCGAGGTCCTGAGAGGTAAGGTGTATTTCTTTGCATCCCCGAGAAAGAAGTTCCTCGACTTCATGGAGTATCTTTTTTTGTTCCTTGCTTTTTAACTTCCCCCTTGAGAGTTTTGTTGCACAATAGGAGCAATTCCCGAGGCAACCTTTGGAAATAGCGATAAAACCGGAGACAAGAGAGGTTTCTTTCTTGATATCACTCTTTTCTTGAGGTTCTCTTTTTGTTAGTCGAGAAAGAGCTCTTGATAATTCGCTCAAATCCCCTATTCTTACAACCTCATCCGCCGTATTCTTCAGATCCTCGTTGGTTATACTGGGAAGACAACCCGTTATCACCACTGTTCTTCCCCGTTCCTTGTGCTCCCTTGCTCTTTTTATTATATTTCTTTCCGCTCTCTCCACCACCCCGCAAGAATTTATCAATATTAGGTCCGCTCCCTCTTTTTCTTCGGAAGGATTCAAAAAACGAGAAAGGACCTCTTCGTACTCCCTCGAGTCTCGCTCATTCAATTTACACCCGAAGGTTTCTATGCGATATTTATTCATATTGACGGCAGATAAAAGAAAAACCCGATACTTTTAGTGTTATCGGGATCATTTTGTGCCCTCGGGAGGACTCGAACCTCCGACCACCGGCTTAAAAGGCCGTTGCTCTTCCAACTGAGCTACGAGGGCTTCTC
>CAYRME010000049.1:0-4113 GCA_964425505.1 uncultured Candidatus Saccharibacteria bacterium | reverse complement strand
AAAAAGTAATCATTTTACAGACCTAGGTGTATCACATGTATCTGAACCTAGACAGGGCATTTGCTTGACAAGGCCGGAGAAACGATCGTTACAGCATTCATTCACTTATTTCTCTACCGTATAGCCGCACTTGGAACACTTCCATTTCTCGAAAACGTCGTGCTTGAACGAGAAAGGGAGTAGAACCCCTTCTTGGCAGCTCGGACATTCGGGGAAATTGATCATGGATTCCATATTGCTTAATCTTTTAATGACAGTAATGGCTCCACTTTATCATATAACGGAAATTTGAAAAGAGCCGATATTAAACCCATCACCCCCTCCTTAATTCTCAATTCTCAATTTTCAAATCCACCACCCCGCACCGTCGAAATTTATAGAAATTTATGGAAATTGGTAGAAATTTATCGCCCACCGCTCCACTAAAAGGGAAGCTTCAAAAGCATGTTGACCTCCGAGGTCAACGTACTATTTAATAAATCTAATAAGGTGTTAATAAACAAGGTCTCTCTTTATGCTATGAAGTATCCCCAATCCCAAAAAGATAAAAAGAATGGAGCTTCCTCCGTAACTTACCAGCGGAAGAGGTGTTCCTATGATGGGTAGAAGCCCCAAATTCATACCAATGTTTATGAACCCTTGCGTAAGGATCAATATGCAAAAACCCGCGGCAAAGAGTCGAGGGAAATTGGTCTTGGACCTAAAGATAACCAGTATTATTCTCCATAAGAATGCCCCGAAACCGGCAAGGAGAACAGAAACTCCCAAAAGACCGAATTCCTCCGCTATAGCGGCAAAGATGAAGTCCGTCTCCGGCTCGGGAAGAAAGCCGTGTTGAGTTTGACTGCCTTGACCGAAACCTTCTCCCCAAATACCGCCATTCCCTACGGCTATTTGCGCCTGAGTTTGCCCCCACCCTATTCCTTGAGGGTCTATTTGAGGGTCTATGAATGCTATCGCCCTATCTTTCTGATAATCCTCGAGAAAGAACACCCATCCGGAGGTCAAGATAACCGCTCCCAGGAGCACCAAAGCCACAAAGTGCTTCAATTTGATCCCCGAGATCAAGAGAATCCCGCTCCACATGATCACCAATATGAGGGCGGAACCAAGGTCCGGCTGACGAAAGATGAGATACACGGGAACAAGGACATAGATCCCCGAAAGTATAATGTGCGAAACCCTATACATCTCCACGTGACGAGTGGAAAAGAATTTGGCAAGGAGGATAATAATAACTATCTTGAAGATCTCTCCGGGGTCAAAAAGAAAATCCCCTATCTGATACCATCTCTGCACCCCCCTTATGGTCGGCGCAAAGACAAGAAGACCGTAAAGAGAGAGAAGGGAGAGAAAATAAAGCCCGAGAACAACATAGGACTTTTCTTTGAATATCCGCCAATCCACGAAGGATACAAAGAACATAAGGACAAGTCCCGCCCCCAGGAAAAGGGCCTGCCGAATGGCAACCGAAGGGTCGATACTAAAAAGAGAAAGAACTCCTATACCGGAAACAACTACCACCGACAAAAGGAGAATATGGTCAAGTTCTTTTATTCTTTTAAGTAGGATGCTCATAGAAATCTAATCCTGAACCATTCTCAAGAATTCCTCTTCGTTCAACACTTTCACTCCCAGATTCTCCGCCTTCCGGAGCTTGCTTCCCGGATTTTCTCCCACGACCAAATAATCGGTGCTCCCGGAAACCGAAGAAGAGGCTCTACCTCCCATTCTTTCTATTATCTCTTCCGCCTCTTCTCTTTTTAGCTTCTTCAAGGTTCCCGTTACAACAAAGGATCTCCCCCAAAGCTTCTCTTCTCTTTTTTCTTCCTGTAAAATTTCGACTCCCGCCGCTTGAAGCCTCTCCAGGAGTTCGTTATTCTCCTTTTTTTCGAAAAAGTCATGGACACTCTTTGCCGTGACGGGGCCAATGTCGGAAACCTCTGATATCTCCTCGAGAGTGGCATTCTTTATATTATCAAGGGTCTCGAACTCATGAGAAAGATTTCGCGCAGCTCCTTCTCCCACATAAGGAATGGAAAGTGCTTGCAAGAATTTGGGCAAAGAGACCCTCTTACTTTTCTCTATTGCTTCTATGAGATTTTTTGCAGATCTTTCCGCGAATCTTTCAAGCGGTATAAGATCCCCTTCCTCCAAATAAAAGATATCCACGGGATCGGAAATAAGGCCCTCTTCAAGAAGTTTACTTACCATTTTCTTTCCGAAGCCCTCAATATCAAACCCCTTCTTGGAAACAAAATGGGATAATCTCTCTCTTTTGGTTCCCACGCAATCATCGCTCTTGCAATACCATCTCACCTCTCCTTCGGGGCGATATATCTCTCCCCCGCAAACCGGACATTGGGAAGGGAAAACTATCTTCTTTTCTTTTCCCGTACGCAACTCAGGGAGGGATTTCATGACACGAGGGATAACATCTCCCGCCCTTCCCACAATAACCGTATCACCCACTCTTACATCAAGTCTTTCTATCTCGTCCTCATTGTGGAGAGTGGCTCGAGAAATGGTGACTCCCGCCAAGGAAACGGGTTCAAGTACCGCCACGGGGGTTATGGTTCCCGTTCTCCCCACTTGGAAATACACATCCTTTACCGTGGTAGTGCTTTGCTCTAAAGGGAATTTGTAAGCTATTCCTCCCCGGGGAGCCTTTCCCGCAACTCCCAACCGAGCAAAGAGGCGATTATCGTTCACAAAGACCGCTATGCCGTCTATTTGGTAATAATAATCGTCTCTCTCTTTTTCTATTTCCTCGTAAAAGCGGAAGACCTCCTCCAACTCTTTGCAATACCTTTCTTTGTGTACCGTCTTGAATCCGAGAGCTCTCAGCGCCTCGTGTTTCTTGTTGTGAGTCTCGATATGAAAGGGTGTTACGGTTTCCTCGTCTTTGATATCGGCCGTGAGATCGTAAGCAAAGAAATCAAGATTCCTCTTTGCCGCTATACGAGGATCAAGTTGCCTTATGGATCCAGCGGCGATATTGCGAGGATTGGCATAAGGAGAAAGTCCTTCTTTTTCCCTCTCTTCGTTCAGTTGATAGAACTCCTCTTTGGAAATAAAAACCTCTCCGCGCACCACGACACTCTTTTCTTTCTCCTCCCATCCCGGATGAGAAGATATGTCTTTTTCCTCTTCTTTGAAAAATTCCGGGGAACGGAGCCTTAGAGGAATGGATTCTATGGTCTTTAGGTTTTGAGTTACATCCTCTCCCGTAGTACCGTCTCCTCTTGTCGATCCGCTTACAAGCACTCCATTCTCGTAAATAAGCTCTATGGCAAGGCCGTCCACTTTGAGTTCGCAAAAATAATCCATTCCTTCGGGAGATACAAGACGTTCGATCCTTTTCTCGAACTCTTTCATATCCTCTTTGGAGAAGGCATCCTGGAAAGAGAGCATATCCGTATAGTGCCTCACTTTCTTGAATTCCGTGAGAGGCTCTCCTTCCACTCTTTGCGTGGGAGAATCGGGAGTTACAAGATGAGGAAATTCTCTCTCTAGGTCGTAGAGTTCTTTTTTAAGAGAATCAAGGGCCTCCTGAGATATCTCTTCTTCATTTAAGACGTGGTATTTGTAGCGGTGGTGGTTTATGAGGTCCTTGAGCTTTTCTATTCTTTTCCTTGCTTCTTTTTCGTTCATATTAAACTATTTCAAAAAGATTCTTCCGGGGAAAAACAATAACTATCATTCCCTTCTTCCACACAGACCATCCGAGTGTTGTCAATGCTCCACCACCCGTACATTCCATCATCATCACAGTCCTCGTTCTCATCTGCGGTTCCTTCACAGAAATAAGTTATCAGTTCCACTATATCCTCTTCTTCCACGAGAATCTCGTTCTCTTTCCACCCCTCATAACCGGACTCACTCATATCATCGCGATATATTTCATTACTACCATCTCCATGTTCCACTTGATAACGCATGGTCACATCATCCCAGTCGGAAGGATTGTCATAATAAGTTACAAAAGTTAAAGGAGATCTGCAAGGCTTGTCATCTTCATCTTCCACGCAAACCGTAGCCCCCGAGTGTGGAGTATCCCACCACCCGTACATTCCATCATCATCACAGTCCTCGTTCTCATCTGCGGTTCCT
>CAYRME010000048.1:0-4168 GCA_964425505.1 uncultured Candidatus Saccharibacteria bacterium | reverse complement strand
CTTTCATGGTTTTTTGAAACCTCGGGGTGTATCATATCATATGAACCAGTACACTCTCTTGAAAAAAGAGATTTTTTTCATTATAATACAAGTGTCCGCCAAAAGGGGGCTGCCTCTGTTTTTCAAATACCATGACCGACTCTCCCATCGAAGAGATAAAGAGTAAACTTGACATAGTGGAGCTAGTCCGGGAGTATGTCAATTTAGAGAAAGCGGGCTCTAACTATAGAGCCCATTGTCCTTTTCATTTCGAGAAGACTCCTTCCTTCTTCGTGAATCCTTCCAGGCAAATATGGCGCTGCTTCGGAGGATGCAACGAAGGAGGCGATATATTCCAGTTCGTGATGAATATAGAGGGAGTGGAGTTCGGGGATGCATTGAGACTCCTTGCCAACAAGGCCAACGTGGAACTAAAGAGGCAAGATCCTCAGGTGGAAACCAAGAGAAAGAGGCTCTTTGAGATCTGCGAACTTTCCACTCTCTTCTTTGAGAGGCAACTCCACTCTTCCAAGCAAGGCAAGAAGGCCAAGGAATACCTTTTAGAGAGAGGAATGACCGAGGAGACGATAAAGAAGTGGAGATTGGGTTATGCTCCCATATCAAAGGACGGCCTTTCCAAGTTTTTGATAGGTGAGGGGTATGAGAGGAATGATATAAAGGAGGCCGGTGTTTCCGTGGGAAAAGGAGATGCGCTCTATGACCGTTTTCGAGCGAGGATCATTTTCCCTATTTTCAATTTGAGCGGATCTCCGGTGGGTTTTGGAGGAAGGGTGGTCTTCAAGGGCGATGAAAGGGCGAAATATATAAACACTCCCGGAACCGTGCTCTATGACAAGAGCGCCGTGCTCTACGGGTTGCATAATGCCAAGGTGGGAATAAGAAAGAGAGGGCACGCAGTGCTTGCGGAAGGGTATACGGATGTCATTCTTTGCCACCAGGCGGGATATGAGAATGTGGTCTCCTCTTCGGGAACCGCCCTCACTTCTAAACAGCTCGAGATCCTCGGGCGCTATACAAGAAGTATCCGTACCGCTTTTGATATGGACGAGGCGGGAGGTTCCGCCACCAAGAAGGGTATTGATATGGCTCTTCAAAAAGAGTTCGATGTAAGAGTTATCATGATGCCTGAGGACGAGGATCCGGCGGACATAGTTTCTCGCAGTGCCAAGGAGTGGGAGAATTACATAGAAGACGCCCGGCCGGCGATGGAGTTTTATTTCCGGCACATCCTCTCCAAATACGACCTCTCCGATCCGCACGAAAAAGGGAGAGCGGCCAAAGAACTCTTACCGGAGATAAAAAGAATAAGGAACAGTATCGAGAGGTCTCATTTTCTTTCTCGTCTTGCCGAAAAACTCGATGTAAGTGAAGAATCCATCTTCGAGGAAATGAAGAGAGTGGACATAAAGGAGGAAGAAGAGAAAGAGGATTCCTCTCCCGGGCCCTCGGAAGAAAGAAGAGAGAAGAGCAGAAAGGAGGTTCTTGAAGATAGAATAGGAGCGCTTTGCGCGAATCATGAAGAGCTTGCAAGGGAAGTAGAAGAAGAAACTGTTTCTCTTTTCAGGGAAGAAATAAAGAACCTCATACTTTACATAAAAAAGGAAAAAGATTCTCTTTCAGAGAAAGAGAAAGAGCTCTTTGACCGCCTCTCCCTTTTTGCCGGGGAAGAAGATGAAGAAAGGTCCAAGAAGGAACTCAAAGAGTGCCTTTGCGAGATAAGAAAAGAGAACATAAAAGAGATACTCGGGAACTTGGAAAAAAGGATAAGAGAGGCCGAAAAAGAGGGTGATGAGAAGAAACAAGAAGAGCTTTTAAGAGAATATCAAAAATATTCTCGGGAATTGAAAAACTTTAAATAAAAATATGCCTCAAAGGAAACCCCAAAAAGAAAAGTCGGAGGAAAAGGAGAAGAAAAATTCCTCAACAAAGAAGAACACCACCAAGAAGAAGAGGTCCCTTTTTTCCAAAGAAAAACTTCAGAAGCTCTATGAGAGGGCCGATCGAAGAAAAGGAGTTCTTTATTATTCGGATGTATACGAAATATTCCCCGATACGAAGAAAAACAAGAAGAAGTTCCAGAAGCTCATGGAGCGTTTGAAAAGGAGGGGGATCAAAATGAAAGAAGAAAGGAGTCTCCTCGAAGAGGATGCCGAAAAGGATGCGGACGATATACCCGACCTCAACGTGGACTCCATTCAGAGTTATCTTAAAGAGATCGCGAACGAGCCTCTCCTTGATCCGGAGACGGAAATAGAGCTTGCAAAGAGAATAGAAGAAGGGGACAGAGAAGCTCGAAAACAAATGATAAGGGCCAATCTCAGGCTCGTGGTGTCCATAGCTAAGAAGTATATTGGGAGATCTCCCAAATTATCCTTTTTGGATCTTATCCAAGAAGGAAACTTGGGGCTCTTTCGCGCCGTTGATAAGTTTGATTGGAGAAGAGGGTATAAGTTCTCTACTTATGCCACTTGGTGGATAAGGCAATCCATAAACAGAGCGCTCGCCGACCAGTCAAGAACAGTTAGGATTCCCGTGCACATGGTGGAAAAGATCTCCAAATACACTAAAGCGAGAAAAGAGCTTTTTCAGAGTTTGGGAAGAGAACCTTCTGCCGAAGAGGTGGCCGCCGAGATGGGGCTGGAAGTGGATAAGGTAAGACACATCATGAAGATCTATCAAACCGCCACTTCTCTTGAAGCTCCCGTGGGAGATGAAGATGACAGTAGCACCCTTGCGGACTTCATAGAAGATGAGAAGACGGCATCTCCTTCTGTGGCGGCAGGAAGAAAGCTTTTAAGAGAGAGGCTCGATGATATCCTTGTTGATCTTGATGAGCGTGAAAGAGAAATACTTTCCATGAGGTTCGGACTTGAGGACGGCGTAACGCATACCTTGGAGGAGGTGGGGCAAAAATTCGGCGTAACAAGAGAGAGGATAAGGCAGATCCAGGCCAAAGCCCTGGAGAAGATAAGGAAACACAAAGAACTGGAAAAGCTTGAAGGATATTGATCGGTTCTTGAAAGAAGAAGAGAGTACTGCTACTCTAAAAACAGATCATGAGGAAAGCTCACCAATTATCGAAAGAAAAAAAGGAAGCTATCTCTTCCAGTATTAAAGAGGTCCTTCAAAAAAGAGAAGAAGTTCTTTTTGTTTACCTTTTTGGTTCCTTTATAGAAGGAGGGGATTTTAGGGATATTGATGTGGGGGTGTACTTGATGCCCGAAAGCTTCGAGAAACTAGAATCTTCTCTGGATTACACTTTAGACTTAGCTAAGGAGATGGGAGATATAACGAAAGAAGGTATCCCTTTTGAGGCAAGGATTCTCAATGAGGCGCCTCTCGACCTTTTGAACCGAGTGCTTTCCTCCGGGAAATTGATTTTATGTAGAGATGAAGAATTCCTTGCTGATCTCATCGAAGAGACTTCCTTGAGATATATGCAATACAGACCTTATGCGGAGCAATATATAAAAGAAAGGAGATAGTTTATTATGTCCACAGAGCTTGATTTTGATAAACTGAAAAAAAGAATAGAGGACATTGATCAAGCAATCTTGGAAATCGAAAGGCTTACCAATGTTTCTGACGAGGAATTTTTTGCTGACAAAAGAAATATATTGTCGGTAAAATATCTCCTTCTTCAAGCCATAGAAGCGACGGGAGCTATCTGTCTTCATATTTCGGCGAGGAAATTGAAGAAGTCTTCCGAAGGATTCGTGGATTGCTTTCGGAAACTTGAGGATAACGAGCTTCTTAATGAAGATCTTTGTGGCAGGATGCAAAAAATGAGCGAGTTCCGCAATTTATTGGTTCACGAATATCACAAAATGGA
This sequence comes from uncultured Candidatus Saccharibacteria bacterium, assembly GCA_964425505.1. GTDB lineage: Bacteria > Patescibacteriota > Minisyncoccia > Minisyncoccales > PWPS01 > PWHW01. The sequence continues at coordinate 336 of CAYRME010000048.1, read as the reverse complement.
TGATGAAAAAATTTTGAAGTATGCCAGAGAGAATCTTAATGACTTTAAAGAGTTTACGGATGCCGTAAGCAAAATGATGTCTTCTGGGTAAATAGAAAAGTTTTAGTGCATTTAATTCATCCTACTTCATTCTTGCTATTTCACTTCTTGCTTTTCTCGAGGGAGTTATGCCTCTTGAAATTGTTCAATTTTAAGGTAAAATATTTACTGCATTCCGCGGTAGTTCAGTGGTAGAACGGCGCCCTGTTAAGGCGTTTGTCGCAGGTTCGAATCCTGCCCGCGGAGCAAGAATGGAAGACCTTATGCGAAATTCCCTTATTGCCCTTGGGGAAGCTG
>CAYRME010000047.1:0-4179 GCA_964425505.1 uncultured Candidatus Saccharibacteria bacterium | reverse complement strand
TCAAAATGACAAGTATTTACAATTTCCAAGTTCCAAACATTCTCAATTTCCAAACCCACCACCCCACCTTATTTTCGATTTTGAGTTTCAAGTTCGTTTGGAAAACAAGTAATTGGAAATTAAAATTTATTTGGAAATTTATTACTTGGAAATTGGAAATTAAAACTTTTGCATTACCTTTTAATGAATCGCAAAGGAGCATCTCTCCACTTTTTTGCGCAACGAATTCCCACACGAGGTGTTCTTTCTATTTTACCCTCCTTTTTATTTCTTTCAAACCAAAGATCGCTCTCCTTCCCGATCTTTCTTTTATTCAATGAAAAATCAATACCAAGAGCTCTTGTCAATTTTCCGGGACCATCATATTCTCCGGCAGTTCTTATAAGGATCGCGGAAGGGTAATCTTCTCGATCCACAACCACATTCAACATATAATACATCCCATAAACGAGATAGACATAAAAGACTCCTCCCTCCTCGAACATGACTTTGCTTCTTTCGGTTTTCCCTCGATAGGCATGAGAAGCTTTGTCCCGGAAGCCTTCATAGATCTCTACCTCTCGGACCTGAAGACGCTCTTCTTTTCCCTCTCTTTTCCTTACAAGAACACTATCAAGAAGAAGGAGGGCCACCTCCTCAGCACTTTTTTGGAACTCTTCTTTCTTTATTGGTCCGTTCATACTATCTTTCGGGTTGAATAAAAACGTTTATTGGTCTAGCATGAAAAGAATATGAAGGAAGTGTATTTATATAATGTGATAGAAGGAAGTAATGTGCAATGCCGCACTTGCGCTCATTTGTGCACTCTTTCCACGAAAGAAACGGGGAAATGCGGCGCAAGAAGAAATATTGACGGTGCTCTTTATGCTTTGAATTACAAGAAAGCTTCCGCTCTTAACCTGGATCCCATAGAAAAGAAGCCGTTCTTTCACTTCCTTCCGGGAACCCCCTCGCTTTCCATAGGAGCAGCGGGATGCTCTCTTTCTTGTAAGAACTGTCAGAACTTCGACCTTTCCCAGGGGCCGAAGACCTCGGGAGAAATACCGGGAACCGAAATCTCTCCCGAAGAAGTGGTAAGAGCGGCGAAAGAAAACTCCGCCCCCGGTATTTCCTATACTTACACGGACCCCCTCGCTTTCCTGGAATACGCTCTCGATATCATGGACCTTGCTCGCAAAGAGGGAATAAAGAATTGTTTTGTTTCCCACGGATTCATGACGAAAGAAGCAAGAGAAGCGATCCTACCTTATCTTGATGCAATAAACATTGATATAAAAAGCTTCTCCGAGGAATTCTATAAAGAGAATTGCAACGCTCGCCTCGCTCCTGTCCTTGAAACAGCAAAGGAATTGAAAGAAAACGGAGTCTGGACCGAAATAACCACCCTCATCATCCCCACTCTCTCCGATGACGAAGAAATGCAAAGAGAGATAGCGAAATTCATCGCCAAGGAGCTCGGTGAGGAGACTCCTTGGCATATAAGTCGTTTTTCGGGGGAGATCTCTTGGAAACTGCAAGACCTCCCTCCCACTCCGGTTGAAACATTGGAAAAAGCCCATAGAATAGGAAAAGAGGAAGGATTGAGATACGTATATTTGGGCAATACACCCGGCCATTCACTTGAAGACACCTATTGCCCCGAATGCGAGGAAGTGATCATCGAAAGAGCGGGCCTTAAAGCAAAAAGGTGTGACGAAGAAGGAAATTGTCCTTCTTGTGGAGAGGACATGGACATTATAGAATAAGTCAAAAATCAAAATGACAAGTATTTACAATTTCCAAGTTCCAAACATTCTCAATTTCCAAACAATTTCCAAATCTTCAATTTCCAAAACCACCAAGGGGGAAGCTCCAAATTACAAGCTCCAAATTACAAATAAGCTCCAAGGACCAAAAGCTCAAAACCACCCCGCCGCCACCTTAATTTTCAAACTCCAAGTTCGTTTGGAAATCAAGTAATTGGAAATTTATTACTTGGAAATTGGAAATTAAAATATTTTGACTTTTGCATTTTGCATTATATATTATTTTGATATTTGATTTTTGAATTTTGATTTTTTTCTTATGTCCGATATCGTATTCGCTTCCATAGCACCCCACCCCCCGATCCTACTTTCTTCCATGGGGTCCGAGGAAGACAGAGAAAGGGTCAAGAGTACCATTCAAAACCTGAATGCTTTGGGAGAAAAATTGAACGAGATATCTCCGCAAAAGATCCTTATTTCCTCCCCTCACCCCGATTGGGGGTTCAATGTTCCCCTTTCTTTCTTGACAGAAGAATTTAGAGGAGAGGTAATAACATATCTCACCGGTGCCGAGGATCCTGAGGAACATTTCCAAAAAGGAAAAGAAACCTACGAGCTTGAGATAAAGAATAAAGAAAGAGTGGCGTTAATAGCAAGCGGAGATCTCTCGCACCGACTAAAGGATGAAGGGCCCTACAAGTATCACCCGGATGGGGAGAAATTCGACAAGGAACTTGTAAGGTCCTTGGAGGATAAAGATATAAAAAATATTCTAGAGCTTGATCGTAAGTATCCGGAAGCCGGAGAATGCGGACTGCGCTCTTTCTCTTTCCTGCTTGGTATTCTGGAGAGAAGAGTCGAAGTGGAAGAAAAGAATTATCGCCCACGGATCCTTTCCCATGAAGGGCCTTTTGGTGTAGGTTATCTTGTAGCGGAATTCGAATTATGAATCATTGCACAAAAATAACAAAGAACGCAGTAGAAAAATTCGTGAAGGAGAGTATTACCATGGATCCTCCCGAGGATCTACCCGAGGAATTCTTCAAGAAAAGGGCCGGGGTTTTTGTAACCATTAAAAAAGAAGGAGAGCTTAGAGCATGCATAGGCACTTATTTACCCACCAAAGATGATCTTGCAAATGAGATAATTCATAATGCAATAGCGGCCGCCACCAAGGATGAGCGCTTCGGTCCCATAAAAGAAGAAGAACTCCCTCTTCTTTCCTATGAAGTTCATGTCTTGGAAAAACCCGAGCAAATAGAAGATCCGGAAAATCTGGACCCCGCAAAATACGGCATCATAGTAAAAGGAGAAAGATCCTTTCAAGGGGGCCTCCTTCTCCCCGATCTTGAAGGAATAGATACTCCCGAAGAACAACTCCTCACTGCATGCAAAAAGGCGGGTATAAACCCGCAAGAGGAAAAAATATCCCTTTTCCGTTTTCGAACAAGGAAATACAGAGAGGAATAAGACTCCCCCAACTAAACAATTTTTCTTAAGCTCTCATGTATCCTTCCGTTGGAGAACAGAAAGTCGCCCCTCCTGTTTTGCCAAAATTTCCCGTCGAAATCAGTAACTCTCCCTCCGGCCTCTTCGGTAATGATAACTCCGGAAGCAATATCCCAAGGATCTCCTTGGAACATTAAAAATCCATCCATTCTTCCCGAGGCAACCCAGCCCGTTTCCACTCCCGCGGAACCAATTTTTCTTAGGTCTATAACATTCTCAAAGATTCCGGAGAGTTTCCTTGAAAGCATCTTTTTGTCTTTCTCGAATCCATCACAGAAAGCAATATAGGACCTCTTTAACCTATCTACCTCCGAAACTCCTAGTCTCCTCCCGTTCAAATAAGCGCCTTTCCCTTTTCTTGCAAAATAGAATTCGTCAATAGCGGGAGCATAAGTAAGTCCCATGATGATCTCTCCCTTGTAAAGAAGAGCGATGCAAATGGAAAAAAGAGGATTGCCGTTCGCAAAATTTCCACTTCCATCCAGAGAATCTATTATCCAAAGATAATCGGAACCCTTATCATTAAGGCCCGACTCTTCGGTCAAGAGACTGTGCTTGGAGTATTTCTTCTCTATTTCTTTTATAAGGAATTCATCCATCTCCTTGTCATACCTGGTAACCACCTCTTTACTCCCCTTTCTTACCGAAAGGAGCTTCTTTTCTTGCTTGAATTGAGAGAGAAGTTTGTCCCCCGCCCTTTTTATTAATTTTTTGGAAAACTCTTGCATAAATTATTTTTATAGAGTTCAATTAGAGTATCCCACAGGCATTATGTACAAAGGTTCCTCCCCTTCTTCGAGGTTCAAGATCTTGCTTACTTCCTCATCGTCGAACGCTCCTACCGCCACGGTTCCAAGATTCAATGATTCACATTGAAGATAGATATTCTGTGAAGCATGTCCCGCTTCCATGTGAACATACCTCT
>CAYRME010000046.1:0-4257 GCA_964425505.1 uncultured Candidatus Saccharibacteria bacterium | reverse complement strand
CTGCATCTAAATCTTCATCAATGACCTCGGGGCCTTCATCTTTTTCTTCATCTTCATCCTTATCGAGGTCTTCGTCTGTCTGAGGTTCTTCTGAATCTTCTCCTGCATCTAAATCTTCATCAATGACCTCGGGGCCTTCATCTTTTTCTTCATCTTCTTGCGTGTCTATGTCTTCGTCAATTATTTCAGGTTCTTCATCAACTGGTTCTTCAAGTGGCTTGTCTATATCGGGATCAACTATCTCCGGTTCTGCGTCTTCTTTTGCATCGTCTTCTACTTCTTCTGCTTCCTCTATTTCTTCTTCTGCCACCTCATCTACTACATCTGTCGGCTCTTCCAGCCACATCTTTGTCCCCCAAACTAACAAAATCAATATACTAAGGGAGATCACAGATGTGACTATGATCCTCTTTCTATTCTCTTTCTTTCTTCCTCTATTTCTCCTCAGTCCCTCTCTTAAGTTTCTCACAGAAATCCCCTCCTTTTTATAATTTCTCCGCTTTTCCACCCCGGGGGTGAAAGCGAGGGTGTTTTAAAAGAACAAAAAGATATCGAGTTTTTATATTATATAAGAATTATGAAATATGTCAAGAGAAAATGATGAGCACGGCGCCAAGGAGCATAATAAAGGCTCCCCCTAGTCTCTCCTTGAAGCTCTTCTCTTTGAATCCGAAGTGTCCTATGAGGACTTCAAAAATGACACTCATTCGCTTTAAAGAGATAACATATACCACAAGGATCATGCTCAAAGCATAGAGCTGAAAAACAGAAACGAGCATAGCAACGAATCCTATCAAAGAAAGAGGTAAGATATCCCTTTCAGAGAATTCTTCTCTTTCATGATCCATCTCGCCCCTTACAAGCACTGCTATTGATAGAAGAAGGGTCACAAAAGCATTTATTCCCAGAGCCCAAAGAAACGGGTGTGAGGCTTCCACTCCTATTTTGTCCACATTAGAGGCGATACTCCAAACAAAGGCGGCCCCCAGCATAAAAAGAACTCCTTTATTCTCAAAAAGAGAAACGAAAGGGGCCTTATACCCGTTCCGCAATTCTTTTATGTTTATTATATAAGCTCCCAGTACTATACACAATACTCCCAAAACCCCCTGCAAAGGAGGGAACTCTCCCACTATAAAGGGAGAAGTGAAGAGCACGAAAAGAGGAGTAAAGGTGGTCATGGGACCCACCATGGAAAGATCTCCTTCCTTTAGAGCTTTCATGACAAGAACAGTGGAGATGCTGTTCAAGCAAGACCCCGCAAGCAAAGCCAAAAAGAAAGTGTTATTCTCAAAAGGAATATCAACACCTAAAAGAAGGACCAGCGGGAAAAGAAAAAGAAAAGCAAAAAAGCGGAGACCCAAAGCCACCACAAATTCGTCCATTTCCCTTAATGATCTTTTCTCAAGCGCCGCCCGAAAAGAAACGAAAAGAGCGCTCAAGAAGGCCAACACAAATCCCATTTCTTCTTGTAATATTACTCCTCTATTATAGCCCTCACCCCCATTCGATTCTGGTCATCTCCCGGAGGCCAGCACGTCATAAGAACAAGCTCCCTTACTTCTTTTTCCGGATAAAGAGGTGGTATATCTTCTCCTACTTCATAAACTTCCCTGCCCCGCTCCTCATCAATGACCTCATAGGAGTAAAGTTTATTATCGTAGCATGTTTCGATAATATCCCCTTCCTCAAGTTCATTGATGCGAGTAAAAACTCTCTCGTACCTTATATCGGGATGCCCGGGAGGAGCGGAGTGCCCCGAGATAACGGAAAGGCCTTTCTCACCGGGATCCTTTCCGCCCGGAAACCTCACTACCCCTTCTTCGAGGGCCGCCCTGTATTCTTCTTCGCTTGTTCCTCCGGTTTCCACAATGGGAGCTTCCACATCAAGAGCGGGAATGGTTATTCTGTCCTCTCCTTCACAGCTATCAAAATCCGGTTCCGCCCTCGCCTCTTTCTCCTCTTCATTATCTTCACTCTCTCTCACGACCTCCTCTTCTTCCTCAAAGAAAGACAAGAGTCCACCCACTCTTTCCTCGAGGTATTGCGGAAATACTCTGAAGTTCAAAACCCCGGAGATCTCACTCCAGTTTATAAGGAGCACGAAAAAGAGAAAGACAAGAATGAACACCTTAAAGAGTGTCCTATCTCTTTCCGTAAAAAATTTTTCGTTCTTACTCATTTTTTGATATTATATTTCTTTTACGATCCTCTCAACCCCCTCTTCCTTTATAACATAAAAATCCTCTCTTCCTATGATCTGACCTTCTCCAGTCCTTATATTGACACGCCATCTTCCCGGATAAGCATTATAATAAGTGAACCAGCTATACCCCTCTTCTCTTCCGCCGGTCACTTCAAAAGGGATCTCGGCAACCGTGATAAAACTCCTTTCGTTTTCATCAAATACCTGCCATTCGTGCTGCACATCAAGTCGCATATCCTCGGGAGCATGAACAGCGCTAAAGATATAAATACTCTCTCTTTCTTCCTCTATGTGTCTTCTTTTTCTTAAAAGAATATACTCGAGATAGGAACCACTCTTTTCCGTGAGAGCATAGTAGTTTCCGTTCACCCTCTCTATTTCATGATAGACTCCCGCTTCCCTTATAGAGAGAGGAATAGGGGGAATGAAATTGGAGAAATAAAGAAAATTCATAAAAAGGAAGATCGTCGCAACACACAAAAGAAGCCTTCCTTTACCTTTTTCTACCCGGAAAGTATGAAGGGATAGCATGTAAATAAAAAGAATCACCACAAAAAGTGCAAGAACACCGCTTGCTAAGAAAATATCCGCTCCCAGGTCCCTTAAAAGGTTGGGAAGAAGGATATTTAAATAGGAAAAAAGAGCGAAAAAATAAACACCGACCTGTATGGTGGGGCGAACATTGTATTTTCTAAATACCTCATTACCTATCATAAGGAATACCACCACCATAATAAAAGGCCAGCTTGCAAAAATAGCTCCGCTCCTTGAGTAAAAGATAAGGAAAGCACTGAAAAGATTACCGAAGGAATACTGCAAGAGAACAGGTGCCACCACTCTCCAATAAGAAAATATTTTCCCGGAGAGAAGTTTTTCGTCATAAAGATTTATGATACTTATGTTCGCTCCCGCAAGGAGAAGCTGAAAAAAGAGAAGGGTCATCGCAAAACTGAACTCGGTCAGCTCGAAAGTAAGTACGTCCGTTATGAAACCGAATACCAACGCTCCCGGTATGAGATATCTCTCGTAACGGTTATAAAACCTCTTTAGTTTTTCCAGCTTTGTTATGGACATTCTTAAAATTCAAAAAAAGGCGCCGAAAGGTTGTCGGCGCATTATTTCTTTCCGTCAATTACCACAAGGAGCTTACTTGACCGAATCGCTCTAAGAAGCTCTTCAAGCGCTTTTTCGCCTTTCCTTCGAGGCCCGGCAGGAGTGCCGAAAGCAGGATAGATCTCTCTCGATACCTCACTTTCCTCTAAATTAAAGTAGTAAATAATTGGTCCTCGAGAAAGTTGATCCTTTTCCCTTTGGGGAGGTATGAGTACCGAGACAAAAAAGAAACCTTCCTCGGGAATACTCTTTTCGATTCTTACCTCTCCTTCGGGAAACTTCCATCGTAAATCCGTAATAGGATTACTGATATTCTCCCTTACCTCTTTCTCCACAAGGAGCATATTATAAAGCATCCCTTTCGCTTTCTCTATCTCTTTTAGCTCCTTTTCGTGGTTGCGATTCTTCTCTTTCATTATCCGGCCCTCCTTTTCAGTCTTTCCGCCCTATTTCTCAGGGTTCTTGAAAAGTCCTTTCCCGGAGACACCCTGGAAGCAAGTTCCAAGATCTCGTGATCCATCTCATCCTCGGCATTACTAGTAAAAGCCAAGAGATAAAAATTTACCCCTCTTATCACCTCCCCATAGCGAGCATAGCGATAATAAAGGTACTTCAAGAGAATGATCTTTTCTTCTCTTGAGATTTCTTCTATATCTTCAACACGAATTCTCTCCCATTTCTTTTTCAGTGGCTCTAATAAACTTTCCTCGACAGCAAAACTTTTTAATGCGGCATCAATCCCTTTGTGCAATTCTCCTTTTCGTAATCTATATCTTGCTTCCTGCCTGTAATACGAAACATAAATGATAAAGAACAGAAACCCTATCCCCAAGAAAAGAATGAGGTGGGTCATTATTTTTCCCTCCTTTAAAGATTTATGTTATATTATACCCCGATTTTGAAAAATTTCAAACAATCCCCATTTAAACCTATTGACG
>CAYRME010000045.1:0-4266 GCA_964425505.1 uncultured Candidatus Saccharibacteria bacterium | reverse complement strand
AGTATTAAACAAAAGAGAAAGTACCGGAGGTACGGATACACAAATAGAACTTCTTACCAAGAAGATCGAGAAGCTTTCCGGGCACCTCAAGGAAAATCCCAAGGACATGCACTCCAAAAAGGGTTTTTTGAACATGATAAGCAAAAGAAAAAAACTTTTGGATTACTTGAAAAGAAAGGACAGCGGAAGACATGAAGAGCTCGTAAAAGAGCTTGGTATCAAAAAGAGGAAGTAGTTCTGAATCCTCATTTTCGCATGCTTAAAAAACATAAGGGTCAACGTGTAGCTGTTTTTCTTGATGTGCAGAACCTCTATCATTCTGCAAAGCATCTTTATGATGCTCGAGTGGATTTTGACAAGGTAGTAAGGGAGGCCGTAAGCAACAGGAGTCTTATACGAGCCCTTGCTTATGTCATAAAAACCAAGACCGGAGAAGAGAGGGCCTTCTTTGAGGCTTTGACCAGTATCGGTATAGAGATAAGGGTCAAAGAATTACAGGAGTTCTACGGAGGAATGAAGAAAGGAGATTGGGATGTGGGTTTGGCGGTGGACGCCATAAGGATCTCCGAAGGAATAGACGCCGTGGTACTTGTTACCGGGGACGGAGATTTTGTTCCTTTGGTGGAATACTTAAAGAATAGAGGGAAGCGCGTTGAAGTTCTCGCTTTTGAAAGGTCTGCTTCCTCCAAGCTAAAAGAAGCGGCAGATGAATTCGTGAACCTGGAGGACGGCAGAAAAAAATTCCTTCTTACTTCTTCCAAGCAAAAACAAAAGAAAAACACAAAGAATTCAAAGAATAAGAACGAAAACAAAAATGGAGAATAAATTTACCACCACTTTAGCGGGCAAGGAATTATCCGTTTCATTTAACGGTCTTGCGGAAAAAGTAAATGGAGAGGCACTTGTTAGGTACGGAGATACGGTGGTCTTCGCCACCGCTACCATGTCCGATGAGGAAACCGACAAAGATTTCTTTCCCTTGTCGGTCAATTATGAAGAAAAATTCTATGCGGCGGGAAAAATAAGCGGCCCTCGTTATACTCGAAGAGAAGGAAAGCCCTCGGAAAGGGCTACTTTGGTCTCGAGAATGATCGACCGCGCCATAAGGCCCAAGTTCAATAAATCCATCAAACAAGAGGTGCAGGTCATCGTTACCTGCCTTTCTTTCGACGAAGAGAATGACCCTGGACTTTTGGGGATGATCGCCGCTTCCGCCGCTTTGCATGTCTCGGACATTCCGTGGGAAGGTCCTTTGGGAGCTGTAAAAATAGGAAAGAACGAGGATTACATGATAAATCCCGTCTATGAAGAAAAGGCAAAGGGAACCATGGAGGTAGTGGTGAGCGGCTTCGTTAATGAAAAGGAAGAGTTCATAACCAATATGATAGAGGGCTCCTTTAAAGAGAGCTCGGAAAAATCTATAATGAAAGCTTTCGAGCTTGCGGAAGACCCTATAAAACAGCTTTGTAACTTCCAGGAAGAAATAAAAGAGAAGGTGGGAAAAGAGAAACAAGAGATCGTCCCCTATGAGAACAAGGAAGTAGAGAGTGCGGTAAGAGAGAAAGCGGAAAAAGAACTTGAAGAGGCCCTCAAGGGCGAGGAAAAAGAAGAAAGAACGGAAGAAGCAAAGAAAAGAACGGAAGAATTCATTGAGGAAAACTATGAAGAACAAGAGGAGAGATCTTATGCTCTGTCCTATTTGGAAGGGCTTGTGGAGGAAAAAATAAGGAAGAACATATTAGATAACAAAGAAAGGCTTGACGGCAGAGCACCCGAGGAAATAAGGGATATTTCTTGTAGTGCGGGATTCTTGCCGCGTACGCACGGATCGGGACTCTTTAAGAGGGGTCAAACGAAGGCACTTTCCGTGGTGACATTGGGAGCTCCCGGAGAGCAGCAGCTGATGGATGACATGGAGACCACGGAGGAGAAAAAACGGTTCATGCATCATTACAACTTTCCTCCTTATTCCGTGGGAGAGGTGAAACCCCTAAGGGCTCCGGGAAGAAGAGAGATAGGGCACGGGATGCTTGCCGAGAATGCCGTGGCGCCGCTCATTCCGGATAGTGAAGAATTTCCTTATACTATACGTGCCGTTTCCGAGATAGTTTCTTCCAATGGATCGACCTCTATGGCTTCGGTCTGCGGAACCTCGTTGGCCCTCATGGATGCGGGAGTACCCATAAAGAGTCCTGCCGCGGGGATATCGATAGGATTGATCACGGGCCAAGAAAATTACGAGCTCCTCACTGACATACAAGGGCTGGAGGATCATTGCGGGGATATGGATTTCAAGGTAGCCGGAACAAAAGAAGGTATTACTGCTATTCAACTTGATGTAAAGATAGAAGGACTTACCGTGGAGATGATGAGAGAGACCCTGCAAAGAGCAAAAGAGGCAAGGATCCATATCTTGGAAAAGATAGGAGAAGTTCTTTCCGGGCCGAGAGAGGAGCTCTCGCCCTTTGCGCCGAGAATAGGAACTATCAAGATAGATCAGGAGAAGATCGGAGATGTGATAGGCCCGAAAGGAAAAACGATAAACGAAATAATAGAAGGTACCAACGTATCAATAGATATAGACGATTCCACGGGGCTTATCTCCATTTCTTCGGAGAATCAGGAATCCATAGACAAAGCCATAAATTGGATAAAGAATCTTACAAGAGAGGTAAAGGAAGGTGAGACTTTTCAGGGAAAAGTGGTGAAGATCCTCGGTTTTGGGGCCATAGTGGAGATACTTCCCGGGCAAGAGGGGTTAGTTCACATCTCTGAAATAGCTGAAAAGAGAGTAGAGAGTGTGGAGGACGAGTTAAAGGTGGGACAAATAGTTCCCGTGAAAGTGATCTCCGTTGACGATAGCGGAAAGATAAGCCTCTCCATGAAAGAAGCAAAAAAGGAACAATAATTTTCAATTCTCAAAACCGCCACCGCCATCATCTGTGGTCTGCCACCTCACCCCTGGATTATTTTTGACCAAGCGAAGTAAGAAATATATGTTCTTTGTTAGTCTGCCTTCACTGCCATTATAGAAATTATTTAAAATTGTTTTGGTCATTTGGTAATTGGAGATTGTGATTTATTTGTAATTTGTTATTTTCATTAAATTATGGATAAAGATAAGAAGATAAAGGAACTTCTCAATAGAGGAATTGAAGAGGTTGTCGACAAAGAGAATCTTTTTGAGAAGTTGAAGAGCGGGAGGAAGCTGCGGGTGAAACTCGGAATAGATCCCACGAGCCCCAATTTGCACCTGGGAAGATCCATTCCTCTTTTGAAGCTCAGGGATTTTCAGGATCTCGGTCACCAAGTAGTCTTTATTATAGGCGACTTTACGGGCGTGATCGGCGATACTTCGGACAAGGATAGCGAGCGTCCCATGCTTTCCAATGAAGTGATCGAGGAGAATTTGAAAAGTTATATCGAGCAGGCTTCCAAGGTGATAGATACGGAGAAGGCTGAGATACGTTATAATAGTGAATGGTTGGGGAAACTTGATTATCAGGAGATCGGAAAACAAGCCAATATCTTTTCCGTTAATGAATTCATCTCCAGAGAGAACATAAGAAAGAGGCTTGATGAAGGAAAAAGAGTTTCTTTGCGAGAAGTGCTTTACCCTCTGATGCAAGGATATGACTCGGTAGCGGTGGAAGCCGATGTGGAGCTCGGGGGAAGTGATCAAAGGTTCAATCTTTTAACGGGAAGGGAGATGCAAAGATTCTACGGGCAAGAGCCTCAGGATATGATAACTAACCCGTTGGTCGAGGGGATTGACGGGAAGAAAATGAGTTCTAGCAAAGGTAATACAATAAATCTTCTTGATCCTTCCGATGACATGTTCGGGAAGGTTATGTCCTTGAATGACGATCTCATGATAAAGTACTTCATCTTCTTGACCAGAGTGGACATGGAAAAGGTGAGGGAATATGAAAAGGAACTCCGAGAGGGAGCCAACCCTCGTGATATAAAATTCGATCTCGCTTACTATATAGTGGAGATGTACCACTCGGAAGAAGAAGCGAAGAAGGCCAAGGAGAATTTCATCAAGATCTTCTCGGAAAAAGAAACTCCCGAGGAGGTTTCCGAGATCGACCCCACTTCGTACGATGTGGTTTCGGTGCTCATAGAAAGCGGGCTCGTTTCTTCAAAATCGGAAGCAAAGAGAGTTATTGAACAAAAAGGAGTAAAGATCGATGGCGAAGTGATCGAAAATCCGGAAAGTGAGGTGAAACCCGGTTCGCTTTTACAGAAAGGAAAAAGAAATTT
>CAYRME010000044.1:0-4480 GCA_964425505.1 uncultured Candidatus Saccharibacteria bacterium | reverse complement strand
TTCTATTGAAAAAAGGGAGCTTTCTGTTATAATATCGAGGTAGCCTAACATTAGAAATTAAGATTGCTAAAATGCCGAAGAAGTGCGAAGTTTGCAACAAGACGCCCAAAATGGAGAGAGGGAGAAAGAAGTTAATGTCCAAATACAACCCTACTCCCAAAAGAAAGAAGCAACCAAACCTGCAAAAGACTTTTATTCCTTTTGATATTCCCGCAAAAAAGTTGAGAGATTTTGCAGGTAAAAAAGTAGTTGCTTGCACAAAGTGCATCAAGACAATGGGAAAGAATGAATAACGGGCCGTGGCCTAGTGGCCTAGGGCGCACGCATGGGGTGCGTGAGATCGCCGGTTCAAATCCGGCCGGCCCGAAAAATAGCCCGCTCCCTAGAGTGGGCGTGTTCTAAATATGGGAACACTGATCCTCGCGGTAATACTCATGTTACTTGGTTCCGGATTCTTTTCCGCCACTGAAGCGGCTCTTTTTAGTACTTCTCTGAACGAAGCCAAGATATTGAGAGACAAAAGAAGAAAGGGGTCCGATTCTCTTGTGGCGATAAAGAAGGATATGCGTCCCACTATTACCGTACTCGTTATTTTTACCAATATCTTCAATATCGCGGGAAGTGTTCTTGTGGGAAGTATTGCGGGAGAGGTATTCGGAAGTGCCAAGATAGGTATCTTCTCGGCAACACTCACTTTTCTCGTCATACTCTTTGCAGAAATAATCCCCAAAAGCATAGGAGAGACTTTTTCCTCCTCTATAAGTCTCTTTCTTTCAAGGCCTCTTCTTTACATGACCAAGATCTTCTCTCCGTTCATTCGATTCATAGAGGTTCTTACCGGATTCCTACCTCAAAAGAAAAGAACGGTCTCGGAAGAGGAGATACGCACCCTCAGCAACATAGGATTCTCGGAAGGTGTAATAGAAGAGGACGAAAAGGAAATGATACACAAAGTATTCCTTTTAAATGACTTGAGGACCGAGGATATAATGACACCGCGTACCGCAGTCACTGCCTTGGAGGCAAAAAAGAGTCTCCAAGAAGCAAAAGAAGGGATCTTGCACTCTAATCATTCTCGCATTCCCGTTTATGAGGAAAATCTGGATCACATAAAAGGCATCTGTCACCAAAGGGATCTTCTTATCGCTTTATCACAAGGAAGCGGTGAGAAAAAGATCCAAGAGTTTGCGGAAAGAGAGGTGACAAGAATATCCGAGAAAAAGAAAATAGATGACCTTATCCCCATCTTCAAGAGACAAAGATGTCATTTGGCAATAGTAACAAGCAAGTCCGGAAAAATAACGGGAGTGGTGACCCTGGAGGATGTTTTAGAGCAAATAATAGGAGATGTGGTCGATGAAACGGACGATGAGGTCACGGAGTAAAAAGAAAAAATAAGGGAGAGTTATTTCCAGAAACTTCCAAAAGTATTCTTGAACCAATCATTGGCTTTCTTTACCCATTCTCCTCCATAGTGCATCACATAAGCTCCGCCAAGCATAATATAACCCACAACACTCACGTCCACTCTCCCCTTCGGAGATTTTTTTTCATCTCTATCTTGTTTTCTCTTTTCCTTGATCTTTTTATCCATTTTCTTTTTAGCCTCTTCCATTAATTCTTCCTTCGCAAAGAATTTCTCTTCGTTGAGAAGTCCTTCGACCTCCTTCTCCGCCTTCTCTTTTATATCTCCTTCCACTCCTTCTTTCATTCTCTTTTCCACTTCTTCCTCTATCTCTTTTTTTGTTTCCTTGTTTTCTATGTTCTTCCCTTCTCCTTTCTTCTCTTCTTTTACCTTTTCCCTTACCATATCTTTTTCTTTGTCACTTATCATCTTCTCCCTCTTTTCCTCCATCCTCTTTTCGACCATATCATCTATGAAACTCCGTAACTCCTCTTCTTTGAATCCTTCATCGCCGTGAACCTCTCTAAGCTCCTTAGAGACCTCTTCTTTTATATCCTCTCGTAGGAGATCTTCAACTCTCTTCCATTCGGCTGTTCCCTCTTTTTGCCATTTCTCCGCATGAGACCGAGCCTTTGCAAAATTATCCCTTTCTTTCTTTATTTTACCTTCATCAAAATTCAATAAACCTAAATAACTTCCTTCCCTGGACTCTCTCAACATTTTTCCCATCTCTTTCTCCAATGATTCTTGGTAATTGTTGATCTCTTCACTCCTTCCACCCCTATTCTCTCTTCTTGCCGCCTCTATTCTTTCTCCGGTTTCTTCCATTTCTCTGTCCAGTTTCTCTTTTTTCGCAAACAATGATTCTCCCAATTCCTCAAGTTTCTCGTTATTGTTCTCTTTTTCCGGGTCAACACCATGCTCGGAAAAACAACCCTCCGCTTCCCTTATTTTCTCTTCCAATCTTTGAAGCTCCATCCTTTCGGTATCACTCAACTTATCTCTCTCTTTCTCAAGATCATCTTTTCTTTTTTTCTCTTTCTTGTACTCTTCTATGGTTCTCCTTCCCAGTTCTGTTAAAGCTTCCTTTCTTGCCTCCTCTCTCTCATTGAACTCACTTCTCTCGGGAAGATCTTCTTCCGATAAAGGAGATTCCACTTCCTCTCCAACCCGAGACCCCTCCACCATCTCTAAGAGTTCGTTACGACCTCTTTCTTTTAAACCCTTCTCCCGTTTTACGTTCTCTTTGGGAGTTTGCTCTTCCGCTCTTTCCCTTCTTTGTTCCAAAGATTCTCCATTCATAATTACCTTACCTCTGTCTTTATATATATTCCCGTTTCAGTATTATGCTTATTCGTCAACCCATTCTTCTCATTATAATAGAACCCTTCCGGTAAATTTAATTGCTCAACAGGCTTCGAAGAATAAATTGTTTCAGGTGCATTCTCATCCATTCTTATTTCCGCATCCGGGTTCAATTTGATCAATGATTCTTTTAATTCAGAAACCGTAAGGATTTCAGATAGTTGTTCTTGTTCCATTCTTTTCCGTATTTCATTATGAAAATCTTCCTTGAATCCCTTAAAGATCTCGCCAACATTCGTTCTTAACGGAGTGCTCTTGAGGAGTAGATCCTTTTCTTTCTTCAGCCCGAGAAACTTTTTTCTGGTTTCCGAGACCAACCCTTCAAATCCATGCTTGAAAATAGCTCCCAACACCCTCTCCTCGAACTCTTTATCTATCTCATTCGCAATTTCCTTCTCTTTCTCGGAAAGGTTCTCTCCTTTCAGGATCCTCTTTTTGAGATCCTTTTTTTCTCCTTTCTTGTCATAACCATAATTTTTCAATGTTTCGTCCATTTGAGTGATCTCTTCGATATGATCCACTAACTCGCTCTTTTTTCTTTTTAGGATCTCTTCGGGTGAGACATCTTCAGAAGATTCCATGCCCAAATTGGAAAGCTCTTCTTCGGAAAGCTTATCAAGTTCCCTTTTGAGAACTTCTTCCCTTAACTCTTTTTTTAGTTCTTCTTCTCCTTTCTTCGGTTCTTCCGGTTCTTTTTGCTCTTCTTGCTCCTTGTCCTCCCCTTCTGATTCTTTTTGCTCCGAGCGACTCTCATTCATTTCTCTTTCCACCTTCTTGATCTCCTTTTCCACCTCTTCCATTTCTCTTTCTATTTCCTCATCACTTCTTTTCTTGTAACCTTCTTTTTGCTTCGCCTCTTCTTCCAGTTTTTTGTATCTATCTTTTAACTCTCTTGTTCGTTCCTCTTTTTCCAATCTCTTTATCTCCTCTTCCGTTCTTCTCATCTCTTCCTCTATCTCTTCTTTACTTCTTTTTTGATAACCCTCTTTTTCTTTTGCCTCCTTTTCCAATTCCTTGTACTTACTCTTTAAGCCCTCAAGACTATCCTCTTCTTCTTTGATTTCTTCTTTTTCCGATGCGAACCCTCTCTCTCTTTTCACCTCCTTGAGCTCATTCTCCAATTTTTTAAGGTCTTTTTCCAGTTCTCCTCTTTCTTTATCCTCTCCCCATTTTAAATTCCCCAATTCTTCCTTGTACTCTGCTATCTTCTTTTCCAATCCTTCTTCTTTCTCTTTCAACGCATCTCCTTCTTCTTCGCCAGCCAATTCTCTTGCTCTCTCGAAAGCTTTTTCCTTGGCCGTGGGAATTTTTTGTTCTTTACTTTCCTCCTTCCCCGTATCTTCCACGTTTTCCATATTTTTTTGAGGTCCTTTTTCTTTATTCATATGTTTCTTATTTTTAAAGAATTATTAAAGTTTTGCCCTTTCTTTTATTTCCGCCTCCACTATTTCTCGGGGTTTACCGTATTTCATCTTAGCGGTCTTCCTTACGGCCTCCACGATATTTTCGTTACCGGGTTCAGGTTTGGGGGCGGCTACTTTGAAAGGAGAAGTAACTTGGTTGTTGACCATCATGCGTAATATATATTGATAATTATCAATATTGCCCAGATCGAACTTGGAAAATTCCGGAGAGAACTGTTTCTCCAAGAACTCGGCATCGTCCACCCCCACTCTATAAGAAGCAATACTACCTACGTTACCCATTACC
>CAYRME010000043.1:0-4501 GCA_964425505.1 uncultured Candidatus Saccharibacteria bacterium | reverse complement strand
AAGCCCGGGAAGAACCCGGGACACCACCCTCTTTAAGTAAAAAACAATTTAGATCTTCTTTACGGAAAAGTCCTCAGGATCGACCACAAAAGAATCACCCGGGTCCAACTCTCCCTTCAAAATAACGGAAGAAAGATTATCTCCTATATTGTCCTGGATGACTCTTTGCATCTCTCTCGCTCCGAAGACCGGATCATAACTCATTTCCACAATTCTCTTTTTTAGTTCATCAGTGATCCGGAAATTTATTTCTTTGCGATCAAGATCTCTCTTTAGTTCCCCGAGTTGCAACTCGGCTACTTTGAGCAACTCATCTTTACCAAGAGGTTTAAAGAGAACAACCTCGTCAAAGCGATTCACGAATTCAGGCCTGAATATGGAATCCCTGAAAAGCTTTTTTATTATTCTGTCCTTTAATTCTTTCCACTCCTCTTCTTTCCCTATGGCATCCAAGATCATCTGGTATCCGGCATTACTTGTGGCGATCACCATGGAATTCTCAAAATCCACTTTCCTTCCAAGTCCATCAGTGATATGACCCTCGTCCAGAACTTGAAGAAACAGGTTCAATACGTCGGGATGAGCTTTCTCTATCTCGTCCAAAAGGATCAATGAAAAGGGATCCTCTCTGACCCTCGCAGTTAGTGCCCCTCTTTCGTTCGGTGATCCTATAAGTTTTGAAACATCTTCCGAGGTCTGGAATTCCGACATGTCCATGCGCACGATCCTTTCTTCTGATCCAAAATATACCTCGGAAATAGCTTTTGCCATCTCGGTCTTACCCGACCCGGTAGGCCCCAAGAAGAGAAAGCTTCCGATCAACGCCTTTCTGGTATTTACCTCCGCTCCGGAACGACGCAATGCCGCAGAAGCAGCCTTTACCGCTTGTTCCTGATTTACGATCCTCTCATGCAAAAGATCCTCCATATTCAACAATATCTCTTTCTCTTTCTCATCTTTTTCTCCAACGGGAACTTCTGTTCTCTCTGAAACTATGCCGTCCACATGCTTGGGCAAAAGAATCCCCTCTCCTTTTTGTTCCAAGTGCGCCATCGCTTCCTCGAGGAGTTCCATCGCCTTCTCCGGGAAAGGGTGGTCTTTTATATAACGATCGGAAAGAGATACCAATCTTTTCAGGGCAATAAAAGGAATGAACTTATCGTGTTTTTTCTCGAGATGGAGAGCCTCCTTTTCAAGGAGGAGCATTGTTTCATCTTTCCCGGTTTCCCTTACCTCTACCTTCTCCATAAGGGAAGATACGGTAAGATCTCTCTCTGCATGTTCACGAAATCCCTTATAGCTTGTTATGCCCACCACTTTAAAGGAGGAAAGATGAAGATAGGAGCTCAAAAGGCTCGATATATCCACTATACCGGGTTTCTTTGCTTCGCCAACGAAGTTATGGATATCGTCAATAATAAGAACCACATTACCCGCTCCGGCAACTTCTTTGAAAATATGATCGAGAATTTTCTCCGTTTCCTCCACCCCTTCTGCACGAGATACTACAGAAGAAAGGTCGAGCTCCAGGAATCTCTTATAATTGACCTCGGATAAACTTTTTCCCAAGAAACTTTTTCTTGCTACGCCGCGAATAACACTCCTTCTTCCCGATCCCGGCTCTCCCACTAGAAAACAACTGTTCATTTCCTCCCTTGCAAGGATCCTTTCGATAGCCTCCATTTCCTCTCTGTGTCCTATGGTCTCCGGAAGTCCCGAAGTTCTCATCTTTTTCGTCCAATCCACGGAGAACCTATCCACCAGGGGTGTGTGACTTGAAGCCCACTCTATACCCAGCTTCCCTTTTTTTATTAAATTGCCATAACTTAAAGGAGACCTCTCTCTTTCTCGTTTTAACCGCAATTGCCAAGAAGTAAGCTCAAGAATATCTTCCCTTTTTAAGCCTTCCTCGCGAAAGAAGCTCTTTAAATAGCTGTTATGCTCCCCTATGGCAACAAAGATATCCTCGGGCGTGACCCTCTCATTCCCTCTCTCTTTCGCTATCTTGAAAGCTTCTTGCATTGTTTCATGGAAAGACTGAGAATATTCCTCTTCCCAAGCTTCTTCTTTTTCCAGGGACCTCTCCAGCTCTTCACGCACTCGTTGCCGAGAGATCAAAGCCCTGGAAAGGGTGAATTCCATATCTCTCGAGTGCCTTAAAAGTGACAAAAGAAGAGCATAAGAGTCCGCTCCCCTTGTTTTGCTTGCATCATCAAGGATCTTTGCACTTTCAAAATCAAGAAATTCTCCAATATTAACATTCCCCTCTTCTTCTACGTCCTTAATTTCAAGAAGCAGTCTCGGTTTTTTCAAGTGGCTCTCAAAGAAAAGCTTAACTTCCAAGAAGAAAAGAAAAAGTATGAAGGAGAGCAGCGCATACGGAAAGAAGGGAAATTCAAGAACAGGCAACAAAAACCTTTCCAGGACACCTAAAACCCCTAAGACCAAAGAGATCGTAAGAAAGGCATCCCTGATGAATCCCGAAAAACGAAAAAAAGGAATCTTATCAAGAAGAACCGCTCGGTATATCGCCGTATTCTTCAGATCAAGATTAGCCATCTCAACGATATTATTATGCCGAATATTAAAAGAAGAGGATACACCAACCAGAGAAGCAGAAGTATAACCCCCAAAAGAAAGAGAAGAATGTGAGATATCAATCCTGTCACTATAACCACCGCTCGTGCAATGGCACCCATTATCCTTGAAAAAACATTAAAAACAAGTACATCAAAAAACCTCTTTATATCGAACCCTCTTCCGTAAGAAATGCTATAACCTCTCCAGGGGGCAAAGAGAGTCCTCGCAAGAAACGGTATTGAAAAGTAGTGAAGGTTAAAAGAAAGAAGATTCTTTAGTCTCTGTACAAGCTCATCCAGGGCTACGGAATAATGCCAAGAAAGCCAACAGAGAAAGAGGTTCTTCTTTTTTGTAACTTCCCACATATTAAGTCATTATAATATAAAAGAACAATGAAAGAAATATCTTCTAACCTTCTTGACAACGTTACATCTAAAACTATAATGACTCTAGCAAAAAAGGTCGGTGCGCTTCTCCTTGCGAGAAGAGTGACGAAATAACCATTCTCTCCTTATAAAAAGGAGGAGATTAAAAAAATATGTTCTTAACAGAACAAATTGAACTCAAAAAACTCTTTCTCATGATGGAAGAGGAAGAAGAAGGCGAAGAAGACGACAACCTCGAAGGTGGCGAGGAAGCCGATGATGAAGACCTCGGAGATGACGACTTTGATGAAGATGATCTCGGTGATCTGGATGATGAAGACCTCGACCTCGGAGACCTCGAAGAGGATCTGGATATAGACGATGATGATCTGGATCTTGAAGAAGACGAAGAGGAAGGCGGAGAAGAAGAGTAAACAAAGAAGAAGTGTAACAAAAACCCCGTTCCAATGAACGGGGTTTTTGTTTTTTGAAGTTCTTATTTGGATTTCACTTCTATTTTCTTGCTCTTTCCTTCTTCTTGAGTTGCCTTAGGAAGAGTAACTTTCAGAACTCCTTTTTCATAAACAGCTTCCGCCTTATCATCATCCACTCTTGCGGGCAATCTTACCGCTCTACTGAAAGAACCTTTGCGAATTTCTCTTTTCCAGTAGCTTTTACCCTCTTCTCCTTCCTCATCTTTTTCCTCAAATTCTCCATTCACTTTAAGGACATCTCCTTCCACGGAAACATTGATATTATTGGGGTCAATATCGGGAACACTCAGCTCCGCAACTACCTCGTTATCAGTTTCGTAAACATCCATCTCAGGCTCGAATGCTCCCTTTCTAAAAACGGGGAAAAAGAAATCTTCATCATCACGGAAAAATTCATCCATTTCTCTGAAGGGTTTCCTGGGAATGATGTTCATAAGCCCTTTTTATTGGTTCGCATTCGACCTTTGTGGTGGTTTCTTTTTAGCACTCTAATTTTCAAAGTGCTAACTACATTATAGCCACCACCCTTCTTCACGTCAAGAGGTTCTTAAAAATTCCCAAGTAAGTCTAACCTTTTATGGTAAAATCCTTAAAAAGATCCTCCGCCTTCCCCCACTCGACCTCGACATCATTCACTTCGGCGAGAGGAGGCCCCTTCTTCGCCCAATCAATGAGATCCCTTAACTTCTCTTCCTTTCCTTCTGCAACTATTTCCACATTTCCATCAGAAAGATTCCTTACAAAACCTTTAACTCCCAAGGAATTTGCAATCTTTCGCGTATTACTCCTAAAGAAAACTCCTTGAACTCTCCCGAATACAAGAGCGCGAATCTGATATTCATCAGCCATAAAAAACAAAGAGTGTAAAAACAATGTGGGCGCATCTGGACTCGAACCAGAGACCTCTGCCATGTGACGGCAGCGCTCTAACCAACTGAGCTATGCGCCCTGTTTAGCACAAATAATTTTACCAGCTCAATACGAATTATCAACACCCACCTCCCTATTGTCAAAGCAACGTGATAATGTCAGGTTTCAGCAAAGTAGAAATGTCAGGGTAAA
>CAYRME010000042.1:0-4504 GCA_964425505.1 uncultured Candidatus Saccharibacteria bacterium | reverse complement strand
ATATTTTTTTCATAGTACTCATTCCCTCCTTTTTATCTTAATTATGTTTATTATACCACTTTCTCACCGACAAAAAAAGAGGTGGTCTTAATCCACCTCTTTGGGAAATTCTCTTCTTTGGAAAAAGAAATATCAAACTAAGTTACATTCACACTGCTCTTTACCACAAACATCACATACACCGGGATAAGTTCTCCAAGTCACCTCTTCAAGATCGATGCTCAACTTGGAGGACAATGCAAATAACCATGCCATAACATCCGCCACTTCGTCATGAAGGGGTTTTTCTCCTTCTCTCTCTTGAAGGCGAAAGGCTCTACTCACCTCTCCAACCTCCTCGGCAAGGTGGAGCCCCACTGTAACAGTGGGAAGTAATTTGTTTATCTTGCCGTAAAGATCAAAGAAGAAATCCTGCCACTCTTTTAAAGTAACGGGCTTTGAAGCATCTTCCGCACGGTGCAAATGTTCGCTCTTTGTCTCGTTCGAGATACAGAAGCAATTCTTGAGAGCCCCGCAATAGGGACAACATCCATGGTACTTCTCCCAGATCGCCCCCTCCAAGCTCAAAGAGGTCATCGAGCAAAAAGCCAAGAACCAGAGATAAAATCTCGGCAACCTTTCCACAAGCTCTTCATAAGCTTCTTTGCGGAGACATTCCGCTATAAAGGACATCTCCTCCGAGAGACGTAATGCAAGATCTTCAGGTGTATAGTCACGTCTATTCTTTTCTTCATAAATGCGAGCATGCAAAGCTTGCCACTCCCCCAATGAGCGCGGTCTTTTCATTTTCCAACCCTCCTTCTTAAGTTTTTCAAAGATATAGCTCTATCCCCTCCTTTTGTAGCAAGAACTTCCTTTTAATAACAGATAATACAAGTATTGTCAAAAGCTTCAGAAACATCTTGGGAACAGTATAAGTAAATTTGACAGAATTCTTTAGAATGTCATAGAATAATCGCCACTAAAGAAAAGGAGGGATTGAAATGAGAGTGGTTGCCGTTAGATTTGAAGGATTTCTTTGTAAGGAAGAGAAGGAAAAAACTTTAAGCGCTTCTCAGAATCTTTTAAGTGCTCCTCCTCTGACAGAGAACATAAATGAGGTCAAAAACTACTACCGCTCGGATACCAATAGCTTCATTGTAGTATATATCTCAAGAAGAAGACGAGAGCTACTCCCTGCAATGGCAAAATGGCTAGAAAAATACGAAGTTCCTTATCACGCTTTAAGTGAGTTTCGCCCTCCTGCAAATATTCATCTACCCAAAGACAACACAAAAGACAGATGGATACCTGCTCGCTATTTAAATAAAGAGAGGTAGAGGGTGTTTCTTACCCAAAAACCCTGCCAAGCTAGCAGGGTTTTTAATTGATTCACAAGGAGGGAGTTAAAATTCGTTCAAGATACTACGCAATACCTGAACAGGGTTCCTCATCACATTCTCTCGAAGCTCTTGATGATCCTCTTGCAATCTTTCTTTTTGTCTCAAGAACTCTTCTCTGAGCTCCTCGGGAGAATCTATTTCTATATAATAATCCTTTTCCGCCTGTTCCTCGATCAAATCCCAAGCTTCATCGATCTTCTCCTCCAATTGCTCGAAATCTTCTCGAGAAACATCCTCTCTTCTTTCCGCAATATTCTGTAACCTCTCCAAGACATTCTCCCAAGCTTCTAGTCTATTGAGGTATGCATCGGTGACCCTCTCATTTATATTATCCAATCTATCCGCCAAATTCATCACTCTCTCTTTTTGCTCTTCGTTCACTCCTTCCATCGCCCCCTCTAAACCTTCTCTCTTCTCTTCCTTTCGCGTAACAGCTCTTTCCCTCGCTTCCTGAGCTCTTTGTCTTCTCTCTTTTGCCCATTCTCTACCTCTTTCCGCGGGAGGGCCAACTCTTTCTTCTTCCTCTGGCTCCTCTTCAGGGTCTTCCAATATTTCCAGTTCTTGAAAGGCTTCTCCCACTCTAACTTCTCCTTCTCCTTGCTCGTTGTTCTCCCTTCCTATGTCATGAGCAGTTTCTTTCAGAACTTCCACCGCTTGATCGTTTCTCGCTCCCGCCTCCATCAAGAGACTGATAGCTCCGGTTACGTGAGGAGCGGACATAGAAGTTCCGGAAAGAGTGCGGAAGTTGTCATTCAAAGAAGAGGAAACAATACTTTCTCCCGGAGCCACAAGGTCCGGTTTTGTTCTATCGTCGGCGGTCGGGCCACGAGAACTAAAATCAGACAAAGAGCTTTGGGAGTCCACCGAACCTATCGTTACGGCATTTTCGGCGCATCCGGGAAGATTGATACTCCTTTCCTCCGGCCCGGAATTTCCGGCTGATACCACGGAAATCGTGCCATACTGCATAGCATTATCTATTGCCCTGGAAAGTACGTCGGTGCCATCGCATTCATCTACTTCCGCACCAAAACTCATATTCACCACATCCACATCATTATCAATCGCATGATCCAAAGCTTCCATTATATCCGAAGAATTTCCCACCCCTTCTTCGTTCAACACCTTAAGGTCGTAAAGCTCCACCCCTTCGGAGACACCTTTGTATTGGGAATGATTCAATCCTACTACACCTGCCACATGAGTTCCATGTCCATGAGAGTCACCCGGACCCTCATCAGTAAAATTTTCGTGATATGTTATGTCCAGGTATTCATGATCGTCAATTCCCGTATCCATAACGGCCACGGAAGTGCCCGCTCCAAAATATCCTCTCTCATGAAGTTCGTCCGCTTCAATTTGTTCCACGCTCTCATCAAGCACAATCTCCACCTCATGATCCTCTTCTATAGAATCCACAAAGGGTTTTCCTTGAATCTTTTCCATGGCATACTCCGGGATGTTTGCCACGGCCGAATTCACCACTCGAAAGGATCTCCCCACGGCAACCCCTTCTGCGCGGAGGTCATCAAAATGAGAATCTTGAGGTCTTTCCGTAAAATTGATGATCCTCCTTTCACCTTCTTCATTCTCTATATCCACATCCTCCCGATCGGGTACTTCTTCGGGAAATTGCGGTCTTTCTCCTCTTGTATCTCTGTTAGAAGGACCAACATCCATATCATGAGGCGGACCTTGCCCAAGAACAAGAAAAGGAACAGCTAATAAAACAAAGAAAAGTAGAGTGGTCTTTTTTAGCATATTTTTAATTCAGTTAATTTTTAATCACCTACTTATAAACTCATTTCATTTTATAACTCTTCTTCATTTTATGCAAAACCTTTTTACTAAAACAACATAGTATGTTGACGTCCGACTTCTTTTGAAATTCTGGGTTATTATTGTATCTTGTAGTTATGCGAGAAATAAAGACCGTTCAAAAAGAAGATGAGATATACCCCGAAAGACTGAAGAATACAAGGGATGCTCCTCCCTTTTTACGCTATAAAGGAGATTTGGACGGAGAAATTCTTGAAGATACTCTCGCCGTGGTTGGCTCACGCAGAATGACCTCCTACGGTAAAAGAGCAACGGAAGCATTGGTAAGAGAGCTTGCCGGAGAAGGTATTACCATTGTCTCGGGATTCATGTACGGAATAGACGCCACAGCACATCGAGCGGCCCTTGAGGCGGGCGGAAAGACCGTAGCCGTGATGCCTTGCGGAATAAATATCGTTCACCCGTCTTACCAGAAAGATCTCTATGAAGAAATAGAAGAAAAGGGTCTTATTCTTTCGGAGTTTGAGGACGATTTTCCTCCCGCCAAGTGGACCTACCCCAAAAGGAATCGCATTGTGGTGGGGCTCTCTTCTGCCACTCTTGTAGTGGAAGCGGCAGAAAAAAGTGGTTCTCTTATTTCCGCAGAGCTTGCCAGAGAGAACAAAAGAGAGCTTTTTGCGGTTCCGGGGCCCATTTTCAATAAGAACTCCCAAGGGACCAATGACCTAATAAAGAGAGGCGCTCACCTCGTATCTTGTGCTTCGGATATCCTTTCTTTCTTCAAGAAGGATAAAGATACTTCCAAAGAGAAAAAGAAAGAAGGATTGAGCAAAGAGGAGATTCTTATTTTAGAAACCCTAAATGAAGAACCCGCGGAAACAGATGAAATAAAAAGGAGAACCGATCTTCCAGCCTCTAAAGTGAACACTCTTCTCTCTCTTCTTGAGATCAAAGGCTTTATCAAGAAAGAAGGGAGGAAATATTTTCCTTTTTGAGTTTAGAGATTAAGGAACTCTACAAAAAGTAAAACCCCAAATTCCCTTAACTCCCCCTCTCTTTAGTGTCTTGGTGCACTCCCTCATGGTAGCCCCGCTTGTCCAAACATCGTCAAAGAGCACCACTTCTCGGGGTGCTTCCTCTTTTTTAAAATTACAAACAAAACTCCCTTTGATATTCTCCACCCTCTCCTCTTTGGAGAGCTTTGTTTGTTGTTTCGTCTCTCTTTTCTTACAAAGGAGAGAGATGGGCTCTTTTTGAGCCATGCTTCCCATGTTCTTTGCCACCTCTCTTGCCTGATTAAAACCTCTTCTCTTTTCTTTCTTTTTAGTGAGAGGAACATAAGA
>CAYRME010000041.1:0-5087 GCA_964425505.1 uncultured Candidatus Saccharibacteria bacterium | reverse complement strand
ACCCTGACATTTCTACTTTGCTGAAACCTGACATTATCACGTTGCTTTGACATTTGCGGGGATAGTATTGACATTTTAAAGGTTTTTGCTAGTATTGCTCAAGTGGTTTATTTATAAGCCAAACTCTTTTCGAGGGGAGCTTTCTTTCAGCAACCCTCGAAATGAAGTTATATTCATAAGAAAATAAAAAGAAGAACTCTTAAGGGTTCTTGTAATGAGGGAGAGGGCAGAATGGAAGGAAGAGCAAGGAGAGAAACATTTCTCCTTGTTTTTGCTTTGTTGCTTCTCTTTATATCTTCTTACTTTGCCACTCCGGAAGCTTTTCTGAAGGAAAAAGAGAGAGTCGTTGGTCATGAGAATGGGGATCTCTTCATTTCTTATAATGGCAATGGAAGCAATGGATACCGCGGAGTAGCTTTTTCAGGGCAGGACTTCATGGTGGCGAATTCTTCTCCTTTTTTTACCGAGAAAAGTGTTCTGGGGTCGGAGGGAGTTGGCAACGGGAGGGATAGCATAGTCTCTTATAAGGCTCAGGAGGGAGATACGGTGGAAAGCGTTGCAAGAGAGTTCGGAGTAAGTGAGGAGACAATAGAATGGGCAAACAGTGTTGAAGGAAGCATAAAAGAAGGAGACGAATTGTTGATACTCCCCACTACGGGAGTTTTGTATTACGTGGAAAAGAATGACTCTCCCGGTGAAATAGCGGAAAAGCATAATGCCGATCTTGACAGGATAATGAGCTTCAACAATATAAGTGAGAAAGAGATGAGACCCGGAGAAATGCTTATTATCCCCGATGGAGAAAAGCCTCCCGAGCCCGAACCTGAACCCGCTCCACAACCGAGGACTCCCTCTGGTACCGATACGGGGTTTGCTTCCGTTACTCACGGTACTGTCACCCA
Source organism: uncultured Candidatus Saccharibacteria bacterium (assembly GCA_964425505.1). GTDB lineage: Bacteria > Patescibacteriota > Minisyncoccia > Minisyncoccales > PWPS01 > PWHW01. Next base: position 4,185 of record CAYRME010000041.1, on the reverse strand, counting down.
AGGGGATCATCCGGGGCATCGGAACGCAGTGGATATAGCCAATGCTTGTGGTACTCCTATTTACTCTGCTGCTTCGGGCACAGTTCTTACGGTGGATTATAATACTTGGCCAGCCGGAAATTTTGTGAGAATAGACCACGGAAATCTAACGGCTTCCTATGTTCATATGCAGAATATAAGTGTTTCTCCCGGAGAGTACGTGGAAGCCGGACAGAGAATAGGTACTATGGGTAATACCGGGTATACCGTGGGGGCTACAGGTTGTCATCTTCACTTTGAGACAAGCGGAGCCCCCAATCCCTTCAGGCACCTGCAAAGAGGGCAAAGAATGTAAATAAAATTAGACGCAAAAAGACCCCTTTTTTGGAACAAGGGGTCTTTTTGTTCAATGCTAACTTATTTGTTCAAGAGCATTGTTGGCAGTGTTTTGTTTCGGGAGAAATGGACAATTTCTCGTAGGATATCTCTTCTCCGCATCCTTCACAATTTCCGTATTTTCCTTCTTCTATTCTCTTTAGAGCATCGTTCACATTCTTGAGCTTGGTTTCGAGAGCATGTTCCACGGGGAGAAGAGAAGAATATTCTTCTACTTCATCCGCCTCCTCTTCCATGTCCGTACCATTACTTTCGAACTGAGGATAGTCAGTCTCCCAGTCCCCTTCCGGAGTGTCATCCTTTTTTGCAAAATGCTCCAACATCTCTTGAAGGGAATCCCTGTTCTCCTCGAGTTTTTTCTTTAGTTCTTCGATCTGTTTTTGATTCATATTTCTTTGATTTAATAGTTTCTATCTATGATCGCTTCCATCGCTTCCAAGGAAGTGGAAAAGAAAAGACGTTCGTCGTCAATGGTATAATATATGCCTTTTTCGTCTTCCGCCTCTCTATACCTTATGGAAACAGTACCCGATTCTGTTACATTCAATTCCTCGGGGGTCCTTTCAAGGTCTTCTCCCAAGAAAGCAAGAAGGAACTCGAAATCCTCTTCTATTTCTCCCTCCCACGGCCTCATGACATTCCATCTTACCGATTCTTCGTCATCTTCTTCGAAGTTTGTTACCATTATTATATCGTTAACTCCTATACTGGGGAAAATATAGAGGTCGAAATCATTGCTTACAAGATCAAAAAGTCTATCGGGATGATCCACTTCAAGTAATTCGAAAAAATCTTGCATGGTAAGTATACTTGAATCTCCTTCTCTGTGATCTTCCACTATGACGCGTACCAGTTCTTCGTCCCTCTCTTCCGTCAACAGGTCTTCAAGGTGTAGAAAGTGATCTTCCTCCGAAGAAAAAGCGAATCTTTCTATGCCATCATCTCTGGGATATATATTTACAAGAGGAGAGTGAGCTTGAGGTATATGTATTTCTTCCACTATTATTTCGGGGTGTATGGGCCGCAATTCAGGAATGAGGAGTGAACGATAGAATAGTGTTAAAGAAAAAGCAAGAACGGCGGAAAGAGCGAGTATTGCGAGAATTCTTGTCCATAGCTTTGACTCCTCGGTGGGACGGGAGGGAAGGTTTTTTTCAGGTATTTTCGGAGGATCTTCTTTACTTTCTTTATTGATTTTCGGGGATTCTTTCTGGGAAGCTTGTCCCTGAAGATAATCTTCTTTTTCTTCATTCTGCCTTATTATCTCCTCGAGAATTTCCGTGGAACTTGCACCCCTCTCCCTCGCCTCCTTGAAAAAGGCACTCTTTTGAGGATTTTGTTTTTCCATTTCCTTAAGTATCTCATCATCCGTGAGACCTCTTTCTCGGGCTTTTTTGATGGAATCTTTCATTTTTGAGTCGGAAATATTATTCTTTTTCTTCCTGAGCTTTTGCTTCGACTCTTTTCAGGAAATTCTCTCGCATTTCCTCTTCCCTCTTTTGAACTTCTTCGTTCAATACCGTCTTACCTTCTGTCTCTTTTTTGAGGGGGTCTCGAGGGGAGAGAGAGGGCTTTTCTTCTTTCTCTTTTTTCTCTTCTTTCTCTTTATGAAAAGAGGGGGTGTTCTGCCTTATTATTTCCTCGAGAATTTCCGTGGAACTTGCACCCCTCTCCCTCGCCTCCTTGAAAAAGGCACTCTTTTGAGGATTTTGTTTTTCCATTTCCTTAAGTATCTCATCATCCGTGAGACCTCTTTCTCGGGCTTTTTTGATGGAATTTACAACGCTCATTCTTTTAGAAGCGAAAGTCAAAATCAGAAAGATTTTTCTTTTTCTCTTTGTTTTGTTCTGAACCTACCGAAGATGTTTGCTCTGAGCTTGCCGAAGAGCTTCCCTCCTTTTCGAATTGTAAGTCGAGATCCGAGAGCCCTTTCTTTTCTTCTTCAGAGGATTTCGGGACTTCCCCGGAACCTTCCTCATTTCTTTCTTCGGGGAGAGTAAAATCAAATTCGGAAGCATCCTTTTCTTCTTTCTCTTCTTTTTCCTCTGCCTCTGCCTCTGCCTCTGCCTCCTCTTTTTTTTCTTCCTTGCCTGAAGTAGGTTGCCGCCTTCTCTCAAGGGTTCCTTTTGGTTGATCGGAGATGGTCTTGTAATAAGACCTTCCTTCCTTCTGCCCCCCTTCTTTTTCACTCAAGGAATCATCTATTTCCTCAAGTTCGTTTATGAGCTTCTCTTCTCTTTCTTTGATCATTCTTATCTCTTCCTCTTTTCTATCTATTTCTTTTAATTTTTCTTCCGCTTTCCATCTTTTTTCTTCGGCCTCTCTTCTCTTCTCCTCTACATCCCATCTTCTTCTTTCCACTTCCTTTCTTTCATTTTCATCCTCTACAAGCTCCTCCTCTTCTTCTATCTCCTTCTCTTTTTCCTTTATCTTCTTTTCCTGTTCCTTTATTTCCTCAAGTTTCTTTTCTTCTTTTTCTCTTCTCTTTGAAAGTTCTTCCTCTTTTCTTTCTATGCTTTCGCTTATTGATTGTATTCGAGAGAGCTCTTTTTCTTTTTTCTTTTTGAGCCTCCTTAAGCCTATTGTTTCTTTCTTCTCTTCAAGCTCCTTTTCTTTCTTTTGGAGTTTTTCTTTTTCAATGAACAACTTGTGGTATTGGAACTCCATGCTTTCCATTCTTTTCTTTATTTCGTTCACTTTTTCCTGGATCTGCCATTTCTCCTTTTCGATCTTCCTTCTTTTTTCCTCTATCTGCCAACGCTTTTTCTCCAACTCCTTCTTTTTCTCTTGATCTTCCTCTTCTTTTTCTTCTTCCTTTATCTCTTTCTCTTGAGATTCTATATCTTTCTCACGCTCGATCACAATGTTCATCTTTTCTTTGAGGTGTTTGTGTTTTTCTTCGGTTTTTGCTCTTTTCAGTTCCAACTCCTTCCGCTCTCCTTCCAAGGATTTTTTCCTTTCCTTTATTCTTTTCAATGCCATCTCTATTTTCACTCGTTCTTCCTTGCGAGAAATCGATTCCTCTTTGCTCCTCATGTCCTTTTCCTTATCCTTTAGGCGATGATGTTGCATTTCCGCCTCTCTTCTTTTTCTTTTCGTTTTGTCAAGGTCCTTTTTTATTTCGTCGATCCTTTTTTCCGTCTTCTTTCTTTCCTCTTCTGCCTCCCATCTCATTTTTTCTATTTTTTCCTTTTCTTGAGGATCGTAACTCACGCTCTCTTTCGCTTCTATTCTTCTCTTTTTGTTCTTTATCTCTTTTTCCTTTTCTTTTGTGCTGTCGAGCCTATTCCTTATTCTTTCTTCTTCTTTTTTATATTTATTGATATCAAGCTCGAGATCTTTCTTTTTCTTGAGTACATCGAAAAGTTTTTGTTCCAATTTTTCCCTAAAGAGGTCCAGTTTTTCCAATTGCGCCTCCCTTTCCTTTTCCTCCTTTTCTTTTTCTTCTTTCTCCTTCTCTTTCTTCTCTCTCTCCTCCTTTTCTTTTTCACTTTCTTGTTCTTCCACCATTTCTTTCTTCTTCTCCCTTTCCTTTTCCTCCTTTTTCTCTTCCTTTTTCTCTTTTATATTTTGCTCTTTTTTCTTTAGTGATCTTTCTCTTTTCTCTATATTTCTTATTTTTTCATTAATGGACTCCAGTTCCCTCTCGATGGACCACCTTTCCTCTTCTGCTTGCCTTCTCTCCTCTTCTTTTTCCCATCTTTGTTTTCTCAGGTCCTCTTCCTTGGGAGTTCCTTGAGCAAGAGACTCCTCTTTTTCTATTTGCTTATAATCTTCCTCTATATCCCTTTCCTTTTTAGAGATGTTCTC
>CAYRME010000040.1:0-5323 GCA_964425505.1 uncultured Candidatus Saccharibacteria bacterium | reverse complement strand
TCTACATCGTGGATTGACCTTAAAGAGGATCTTATGATCCTCTCTTTTTTTTTCTTGACAAAACTCCTTTTTTATACTAGAAATCCCTTGTCCATTCTATGGGCAAAAATAGGAAAAGGAGGGATATATAAATGAGAAGCGTTCTTGCTTGGGCCCGCTTTTTTCCTTTTCTCCCTCGATCCTCCAAAAGGGAGGAAGAAAGGGAAAAAAGACCCACCTCAAGAGAAAGAAGTGCACTCATTCCGTTTCCTCATGAGGGATCGGGCGACTTAGCTGACGATGTGGAGAGTTACCACCCGAAAAGACCCTATATCTTTCGAAGTGGTAAAATGAAGGGACTCTCTCTCGAGAAGTTGCTTTTCCTTGATTATGATTACCTTCACTCTCTCAAGGAGAGACTAGAAAAAGAGAGGGATTGTGCCACTATCAAAGGAAGGACTCCCATGGAAATACATCTTGAATGGGTCCTTGACAGGGCTGAAAAAGTAGAGACCAAAATGGAGTGCCCTCACTGCAAAGAATGGAAAGTAAAATATTTCCTTCTTTACAGTGATCGTCGCGGAAAAAAGGAAGTATCGCCCTATTATACCTCATGTGAAAAAGAAGGATGCTTGGAAGAATTACGACACCTTTTCAGTAAGGTGATCGATTCCAAGGGGAAGGGAGAGCTTCTACCTTTCCGTTTCTCTGTATTGAAAAATTTCACAAGAAAAGAAGAGAAAAGAAAGGTGAGAAATCTCTTTAAAAGAACTTTCGGCTTGCCCAAGCAAGCTCGAAAGGAGCATATTTTTGATCTACTAAAAGAAGTGGACAACTAAAAGCACCCGTTTGGGTGCTTCTTTCTTTAGTTGAACTCTCTCTTTATTTTTTCGAATGCTTTTCTTCTCATGGAGATCTCATTCTTTTTATGGGGGTCCAACTCCGCAAAACTCTCCCTCTCTCCCTTGGGAATAAAAATAGGATCCCAACCAAAACCGCTCTCCCCTTTTACCTCTTGAGCTATCTCTCCTTCCACTTCTCCCGTAAAAACAAAGGTATTCTCTCCGTCAAAAAAACCTGCTGCTGTCCTTGCCACCGCCTCTCTTTTTGCTTCCCCCTCAAGGAGTTTCAGGATCCCTTCTTTTCCGATGGTCTCAAGGACCCACTTTACGAATACACCCGGAAAACGATTCAAGGACGCTATCTCAAGAGATGTATCCTCCACTATCACCGGCTCTCCCTTTCTTTGAAAAGCATCTCTTGCCTTCTCTTTTACCACCGCCTCTACTTCGATCTCCTGGATCTCCTTAAGGTCCAACTTAATACTTTTTATCTCGTACCCCAGGATCTCTCTTACTTCGCGAAGTTTATTCTCGTTGGACGTGGCAAAGAATTCGGGAAACATGGCTTCATTCTAAGATACAATGAAACTTATGCAAATACCCCGTTGTCCACCCCGGGGGTGGACAACGGGGGTTGACAAATTGCTTTACTCAAGTCAGAATAAGGTCAGTATGAGAAAGGATTCATCGTTAAAAAGAGAGGGTCTTCTTGTTCTACCACCTACGGTAGAGAGTCGTAGGTAGTTTTGCTTTGCAAGAAAGCAAGACCTCTTACGGCTCTCAGGGAATCGCCTCAAGGATCGGGCGATTTTTTGTTTGCCCGCTCTTTTAAAAATCATATTAAAGGAGGGTTCATATGCTCAAAAGAATTGTTGTAAAGTTTGGAACAAAAGAATTGACGAACGGAAGTTCACGGCTAAAGAAAGAAATTTTTCAAAGAATTGCCGCTCAAGTTTCACTGATCATAAAGGATGGAACGGAAGTGATCATTGTTTCTTCCGGCGCTATCCAGGCCGGAAGAGAGAAAAAACTAGATAAAGGAAAAAGTACGGACGGGATCAGTAAAGAAGAGCTTGCCGCGATAGGAAACATGGACTATTTCCCGAGTCTGTGGAACGAAGCTTTTGATCTGCAAAATAAAGAAACGGCGCTATTCCCGCTCACTTACTCGGAATGGGAAGAGGAGATAAAAAAAGAAGATGTGAGAAAGAGAATGATAAACTGCATAAAAAGAGGTGATGTCCCTATTGTCAACGAAAACGACATCGTATGCAACAAGGAAATAGAGTCCATGGAAAAAGGCATCTCGGAAAACGATTGCTTAGCACGGATGGTCGCCAATTTGGTGGGAGCTGACGGTGTTCTATTTCTAACTTATGCCGGCGGAATCTACGATAAAAACCCGGAAAAAAATAACGATGCAAAAATAAGAGAAAGGATCGTCATCACAGAAAAGGATATAGCTGAGCTCAAGGAAGAGTATAACAACAATCACTATCAATCATATGATCTTTTGGGTACCGGAGGAATAGAGAAAAAATCAAGAGAAGCCTTTCTTTGCTTTGAACGTGAAAAGAATAGGAACATGAAAAGAGTCGCTATAGCCGGAACGGGAAATACTACAATAGTAAAGTTCGCGAATCACGAAAAAATCCGCGGTACCGAAATAGTTCTCTAATTTTAAAGGCCTCTTTTTAACAAAGAGGCCTTATTCTTTATAGAAGCTTACCAGGTATTCGTGATATGAGTCCTGTTTATGAGTGCACTTCACCTCTTTTATGGAAACCTTCTTTTCCTTCGTGAAGTAGCTTATCACCGTGAGGAAATATCCTTTATTATAGACACACACTAAAGGGTGGAGACTATAATTCTCTATTCTTATAAGGTATTCATCCTTCTCCCCTATCTTGAAAGCGTTGAACTCTCCCACTTCATAGTATTTCCTCCAATATTCAGGAGCGGTCTCGCTCATGAACTTCTCAACAGAGAAGAAATACTTTATCATCACTTTTCCTATGAATGATAATCTCGCCGCAGACGCCCCCATGTTGTAAACATCCTCTTCCTTCCAGTCAAAGAGATGATAAGCACAAAGAAGCACCATGGGATGGAGGTACACGGGATACCACTCCAAAGCTTTTACCTCTTTCAGCTTCAAGGGATACCCCATTTCTTTTAAAGTCTCCTCTACTTTTTCCAGGCCCTCCTCGCCCTCTTTTCTTTCTATGTACTCCGCATGCGTACGGAGTTTCTCTCCTCTTACCGACCCTTCTACTTCCTTCAACTTTTCCAGTTCTTCTTTTAAAGCTTCTTTTCTCATTGATAAAAAAATAATTTCTTTTTGAAGTATATTACACAAAGATGAGAAAAGGCAAGAGACAAGGTTTACAAATATATAGTTTATGGTATAAAAAAGCACTACTCCAAAAAGGAGGGATAAAAAATGGAGGAAGTTCTTTTTTATCTTCTAGAGAAGAAAGAATTTGTAAATAAAGTAAGGGAAGCCGGTAAGATAACTGAAGAAACAGGTTATGAAACCGGTTTCGTTGTATTAAGGCACGAAGATGAACTAAAGTACGGGGAAGTAACACTGGGAAACACAAACTCTTGGCCTCAAAGCAGTGCGAGAGATTCGGCTCGGGGAATAACGGGAAAAAGAGAAGGCTCTCTTCACTTTCATCCCGGAAAAGAGGAGTCAGACCTTGCTCCTTCCCCTGAAGATTTGAGAAACATCGCGGAGATCAAAGAGGTTAAGCCGGAAGACAAGTGGATGATGATAGGAGTAAAAGGAAGAGAGAGTATCAAATTACTCTTTCTGTATCCACTTCATCTCATTACCTTCTTTGAAATAAATCTCTGGCAAGAGTGCAGAGGGTCTTCCGGAAGAGATCTTATAAGATCCTTTCCCGCACTAAAGGAAGCAGATGCAATATTTGGCAGCAACTCAAGAGAGGACCTTGTGGGTTCTCTTGAAGAGTTCTCCATAGCATCAATAATAGTGGAAATATGAAAAGAGAGGTAACACCTCTCTTCTTTTTTTACAAAACCTCTTTTTTGTGGTATAGTATAAGTATAATATTGAAAGGAGGGATGCTCTTTGAATTCGGAAAAGGGATGGTATGAGTTCAAGAGTGGAAAAAGGAAAGGAAAGGTTCTAGAGCTACTAATGTTTGAAGATTACAACTTTTTACATTGGTTCTATCACAATAAAATAAAAGGAGGGAAGGAGAAGAATCGCTTAGAGAGGCATCTGGAATGGCTCCTCTCTCGCGGTGAGGACAGGCAACCGAAGATGCTATGTCCTCAATGCAATGAAGAACCTGTGAAATATTTCTCTGTATTACACTCCTTTAATGATTTTTCAATAGGGACCTTTTATACCTGTTGTGAAAAAAAGGAATGCAAAGAGAGATTGAGAGGCATGGCCGCAGGGAAATCTATAACACTCTACCAATTCAAGTTCTCCATACTGAGGAGGTTCAATAAAACAGATGCAAAAAGGGTGGCAGAGCTTTACAAGAGAGTATTTCAACTGCCAAAACCTTTGCGCAGAGAGGTGGCTTACAAGTTCTTTTCCGAGTAAATAAAAAGCACCACTATTTATGTGGTGCTTCTTTATTCTTAAAAGACAATATTGAACTATAGTGCCTCCGCTTCCTCTTTTGTTTCTTTTATCTCCTCAAAAAGAACATCGAGTTCCTCGTTAAGTTCTTGATTGGTTATCTCTCCCTCTATATGATCCTCGTCAAGCTCTTCGAAGTCTTCGTTCAATTCCTGCACTTTCTTTTGAAGTTCTTCCCTTTTTTCTTTATCCTCCACATCTTCCACCGCGTCATCAAGCTCCTCGAATGCCGATTCCAATTCCATGGATTTTTCCACAAGCTCATGGAACTCTTCCTCTTCCATCATTTCCTCCTCACCCACCACCTCTTCTTCCAATTCATCATTGTCCTCCGGGACATCTACCGTAGAGGGTTCGTAATTCATGAAGGCAAACAATCCGGCCACCGCCACCACGAGTATAAGAATAACTGCCCATTGACTCTTATTCATATCTTTTTATGGTAACTTAAAAATCTTTTTAAAAGTTTACAGGATATATACTCTTTGTCAAAACTTCACCTTTATAAAGGAAGTCTTACATAGAAAGTGGAACCCTTCCCTCTACCCTCCGATTCGGCCCAGACCTTTCCTCCGTGCATCTCTACAAATTGACGGGCGATATAAAGGCCGAGACCCGACCCTTGGATCCAGTACTTCTTTCCGGCACTCCCCCGAGAGAAGGTCTCAAAGAGCTTCTCGATCTCCTCTTCCGTCATTCCCACTCCCGTATCCTTTATCGCTATCCTTATATTATCCTTTTGATTTTCTATGGAAACCCCTATCTCCCCTTCCTCGGTATACTTTATAGCGTTATCAAGAAGGTTTAGTAATACATTCTCTATCTTGGAGGTATCGATCTCCACCTGCGGAAGTTCCTCTTTATTCCTATGAAGGGTAAG
>CAYRME010000039.1:0-5417 GCA_964425505.1 uncultured Candidatus Saccharibacteria bacterium | reverse complement strand
TTCTTGTTGGTTTCGTGTTTCCAAAAGAATTACTCCGTCTTCTTTCTTTTCTTTTTTAGTGTATTCCATAGTTAATCCCCCTCTTTCAGTCCCCTTTTTAGTCATTTCCTTTGCTTTTTGAGGGTTTGATTCATTGATTCTCAGTACAGCAAGAGAAGGAGGGTAATCAAGTTCCTTGGATTGAGACACGAAAAGAAAGTGGATTCTATTATTTTCCAGGCTTTCATTAATTTTTTTGAAAGTCCATGCTTTGGGGTGGGAAATTTTCAAAGTTTCCTCGACTGTTCTTTCAGTATATTCTTTACTCTCGATCTCCTCCCTGTTTTTTGTCGGTATCATTTCTGCTCCTTCTCTTCTCTCAAGAGGAGATTCTTCCGAGTCATAAATAATTTCTTCAAAAGAAAAGGATTTTTTCTCGCTTTCTTCTTCGAATGAACTGAAAAGAGTGCTTTCTGGAAGCTCAAAGTTTGACCACTTGAAATAGGAAATTCCTACCAAAACGAGGATCATTACAATGCTTATTGCGAGATTTGTTTTCTCTTTCGAATTCATTTTAGAACGTTATTTGCCACCATACACCTCCCTCGTATCCCAATACGGACATAAAGAGGGTAATAGCGGTAAAAGCAAGGATTATTATTCCCGTGCCTATTATAAAAGAACGCCAGATGGATCTTGTTCTCGATATTGCTTCCGGGTTTCCTTGGGAAGTATATAGCACTCCACCTGTAAATAATACCAGCAGAACGAAGGCGATTGGCAGAACGAACCCTAAGAGGAAATCAATAAGAATCTTCACGAGCTTCAAGAGATGGATCGGTCTACAGGGATCCGTTTCATCCCATGGATACCCCCCATCCTCCTCGTCGATAGCGACACTTCTTCCGCACGGAACAAGAGCTGAAAATGTCATTGTTTCTCTTTCTTCCAAGGAAAAACGTGATGTATTGGAGTCACCCGCTTCTTCACAATCATCATCAAGGCATGACCTTAATTCGATCTCATGCTCTCCGGGGCATGGCAAAAGAAATCCGGCTGAACTGGAAGTAGTAATTCCTTCTCCGGGATCACACTCTTCACCTTCTCCCAGATGACGGAGATCATAGTCGTAGTAATTTGCTCCCTCTATTTCTTCCCATTCTATATTAATGGATTGAGGTAAGCGCTCAAGGGCGATTTCCTCGCCATATTCGGGCGTTATCTCTTCAGGAGGAGGAAGGGTGAAGGTCCTGAAATAGATATAATTGGTCCACTCTCCGCAATTTTCTCCCCCTTCTGTGGCGCAAGATTTGACTCTCCATTTATAATCGTTCTCCAAAGCAAGGTGTGGATAGTCCAGAACGTAAGACTCTTTTTCTGTAATAATTTCTTTTACTAGCTCTTCCTTTTCATCGTTTTCCCTTAGTTCTAGGACATAAGAACGAGCTCCTTCCTTTTCTTCCCACTGAAAAGAGGTAGGGATAGGAATATCATACCCCTCCGGCTCCATTTCTTGGGGTTTTTCTCCCGCCGTCCTGAATTTATGTGGAGAAGACCACTCTTCCTCGCACTTCTCTCCTTCCGTGTCCCAGCAAGATCTTACTTCTGTTGTATAGAAGGCATCTGTTTCCATTTCCTCCGAAGGAAAAAGGGATCGAGTGCTAGTACTCGTTCCTTCTTTTACTGTTTCTCCATCTTTCTCTATTCGGTATTCATATGAATGAGCTCCGAGAATATCGGACCATTGTATTTGCAATGGAATTTCTGTGGGAGAAGTTCCGTCTGGGTCATCTTTGGGATAGATAATAGACGGAGGGTAAAGATCTTCTTTGATGGTGAAACTCCATTCTTGACCGAGATCCTCACAATCGTTAGCTCTCTCGTCATAACATGCCGCTACTTGCCAAGCGTACATCTCTTCATTTTCGTGTATTTTTGTGAAGTAATCATAAGCTCTATTTAGTACTCTGAGGTTCCTGAATTGTTCGACTCCTTCCTCCAAATGAAAGGAAAAGGGTTCACATTCTCCATTTCTATCAAAATAATGATGGCACTCTTTTTCTCCCACTTCGATATCCAGAACAAAGAAGAGAAGTTTGTATGATAAAGGACGGTGATCATCTTCTTCACCTTGAGAAGGAAGAGTCATTTCGCACCATCGAGGATTAGCCATTTCCAGAGAATTTATAAGGGTATCTTCGACTTCCGGCATTTCTCCTTGTCTTAAGACAACTCTTTCTTCTCCCTCCCAGTCGGGGTCGGTGGGAGACATGGGCTCCGGAGCATATGAAGTTTCGAACTTCCACCAATCCTCATCGATCCAATCCCTTTCTTCTTCACTCCATTCTTGGTTACTCCAGGGTCCGCACTCGCAAAAGTCTATAACATCTTCAAGTTCTTCATCTTCTTCAACTCTTCCCGTCCTATATATTTCGTCCTTTATTTTTTTCTCCCATTCGTATCTTTCCGCGTCATAGGGGTCGTTGCATGTCTTTACCCTCCATTCATATTCTTCTCCGGGAAGGAACATACAAGGAGAAGGCTGCACAAAACCTGTTTCGTTCATTATGGTGGTGTATTCATCGATCCATAACTCTTCTTTTCTTATTTTTTCTATTCTTTCTTCATATTCACTACGCTCTCCCGGAAGTAACCATTTGTCATGGTTAGAAAGAGCTCTTTTCAGGGTCTCAAGTTCTTTTAGGGTTTCGGGGTCTCTCATTTTTCCCTCTATTTCCAATACGTGTGATTGAGCGTAGGCATCTTCAGGGGGGAAGCACCATTCTCTTTCCGGAAGAAGTATATAAGAAGAGTCCGCCATTTCTTCTCCTTCCCATGAGTCGTCCCTCCATTCCTCCCAAACCTCCTCATCGGAAAGAATGCCCTCGGGTAACTCTCCCGCCTCATAAAACGAGGATGCGGCGTGTCCGCTTAAATTCTCGTCGAATCCTTCGGCATAATCATTAAAATTCCAATAGGAGCCTCCTGCCTCAAAGCCCACTACTGGTCCGTCAAAACTGCCCCACCATTCCCCGAAACTCATCTCTTCAGGCAAGGGATCGTCGGCTATGATCACTGAAGTGGGCGTTATGGGGCAAAGCACTCCACATCCCTTTTTTTCGGAACGGTGTTCTTCTATGCAGGCATCTTTTTCTTCTTTGATGGAGTCTTCCAGTTCCTTTCGATATTCAAACTCTCCTTCCACTTCTGTTTTTCCCATTTCGAGAGAGCTATCGATCGGTTGTACAGGCCACTCAAAATTTTCCATGTCCTGGAGACATTCCTCTTTTCCTTTTTCTTTGCAGTCTATAAGATCCTCTCCATAGCATCTGTCCGGATATTCATGAGGACACCAGAACTGAGAATCTTCCGGGGGTGGGCAGTCCTTCACGCATCCTTCCGAATAAAGGGGACCTCCATCTCTCCACCCTTCTTGCCACCCATCAATATCTTCCCAGCTGAGTTTAACGGGAAGATCGATGTTCTCGGGATCTCTTTGCTTTTCTTCTTCGGGCTCAAAGGGGTTCATGGGAAGGAGAGGATTGTAATAATAAGAGGGGTCATAAGGAGCTTCTTCTTTGCAGCCGGCATAACAGTAAATTTCTTCCACACCCCATATCTCGGGTTCGCAAAGATTGTCCGGGCATCTTTCCGCTCGATTCCATTCTGCGGGACACTCTCGGCACTCTATCCAGCTGTTCGTGGTTACCACTCCACACTCCTTGCAGCAACAACCATCTTCGTCCCATTCAACACATGTTACCGCTCTTTCCCTTACTTGATACATCGGCTGACACCCTCCTTCTTTCAGGGGCGTGGCTTTGTATTCTCTCCATGAAGCATTGCCGCATATATTGTGAGTACAGGTGGTGGTTTCGTCATCTTCTAGTTCGCATTCTCTGGACTCAGTTCCTTCGAGAACACAAAACCTTTCTTGGTTTTCCAGCTCCTCACCATACTTTTGGTAGCACTCCGTTTCATACCATTCCATGCAAGCCAAACCTTCTGAGGGAAGAAGGACAAAGAAAAGCACCAAAACGAGAACGGGAAGAAAGATGGAAAGAATGAATCTCATATTAATTTTAAATTTTAAGAGTTTTGCTTAGCTTTGTCCAATCATCTACACTTAGATTCTCGGCCCTTTTTGACGGAGATATTCCTTGCTCTTCAAGCAAGGAACGAACCTCTTCTTTATTTATCCCCAAAGAAGAAGAGAGGTTGTTCATGAGTTGCTTGCGGGGATTTGAGAATCCGGCACGAAGCACAGCAAAGAATCTCTTTCGGAGGTCGACAGAAGGTGGTTCTTCTTTGGGAGTTATCTTTACAATGGAAGAGTCCACACGAGGAGAAGGAAAGAAGGAGTTCTTCGAGACCTTACTTATGATCTCGGGAGTGGCGTAGAACTGCACCGAAACGGAAAGAAGGTTCATGCGAGGGGGTTTTGCCATCATTCTTTCCGCAACCTCTTTTTGAACCGTAAGCACCATCAAGGAAGGAGGAAATTTTTCTTCGAGAAATTTGCGAATGATAGCGGAAGTGATGTAATAAGGTACATTACCTACCACTTTGTATTCTTGAAAAGGCACCTCAAAGGACAATATATCCTCATTCACTATTTTGATATTCTCTCTATCTTTAAGAACATCTTTCATTATACCGACCAGGCATTCATCTTTCTCGACGGCAAGTATTTGATCTGAATATTGAGAAAGATAATTTGCCAGAGTCCCGACACCCGCTCCCACCTCGATGACATTGTCTTTTCTCGAAAGAGAGGCGGTTTTCACGATCTTGTTTATGATGTTCTTGTCTATAAGAAAATTTTGCCCCAAAGATTTCTTGGGATAAAAGTCATGTTCTTTGAATATTTCCTTTAATTCTGTCGGTTTTGCTGGGTCCATATAGGAGCATAATATCATTACTCTTTCTCAAAGAGAAGATTACTGTTGACAAACAATTATTTTTTTGTAAAGTAAAAATAGTACCTTATTAAATTCAAAAAGGAGGTATTTTCATGAGGAGAATAATTGTACTCCTCGTGGCGTTGGTTTTTATTATGGCAGTGGGTGTAGTGGGCTGCGAAGGTGAGACCGAAAACGTAGCAAACAATTCTCCCGCCTCTCTTCCCGATTTTGTAGAAGAAGGACAGCATTATTTTGTAGGAACCACTAACCGGGATGAAGGGACACATTGGAGAGAGATAACAGAAGTCAAAGAAGAAAAAGGGTGGGTAATAATGGATGAAAAAATGTGGATCAGAATAGAGCATGTGGTTCGTATTGATGAACCAGAAGAGGATGAACTTGAAGATAACTAGATCATTTTTAGACCTTTAGGCCGACTCTCTTGGAGAGAGTTGGCTCTTTTTTTTGCGGGGATAGTATGTCAAACCAAAGTAGAAATGTCAGGTTCTTTCCAAAGTAGAAATGTCAGGTTTT
>CAYRME010000038.1:0-5740 GCA_964425505.1 uncultured Candidatus Saccharibacteria bacterium | reverse complement strand
GCTGCCGGGCCAGGACTCGAACCTGGAACAAGGGAGCCAAAATCCCTCGTGTTACCAATTACACCACCCGGCAAAATTATATGATAAGGAGCGAATACGAAGGTAATTATAACTTATTGCCCCTTATTTCTCAAGCCTTCGGAGATCTCAGCCGCCGCAACCTCGAGAGGTAGTTGCGGTATGGGAGAATATTTTATCCTTTCCCCCGCCTCAAGAAAAGAATCCACCATCATCCTTATATCTTCTTTCTCAAGATCCCTCACTTGTTCCTTTATTCTCTCTATTTCCTCTTGCGTTAATTTAACAAGCAATGATTCTCGCAAGGATTTCGCCTCTTCTTTTTCTTCCGCTCCCGATAAAACTTTCAAGACCATCATCTCCCTTACATAGTGCATGAGATCCTCATAGAAAGCTTCTATATCGGTTCCTTGAGAGAATGCATCCTGCATCTTTTTTATGGCCTCCACGGCATTTCCTTTAATGAGCGAATCCACAAAATCCCCTATCATCTCTCTTTCCACCACCCCGAGGAGATTCTTTACATCATCCTTTTTTATCTCTCCGCTCTCGGGAGCAAGAGATAAGACTTGAGAGAGTGTGCTCTCTCCATCTCGAAGTGATCCTCCCGCAGCGGAAGCGATCATGGAGAGTACTCCTTCTTCCGGATGAACCCCTTCTTTTTTGGTTATTTCATGGAAACGCTCCATCATGGTCCGTACAGATATTTTGTGAAAATCAAAACGCTGACAACGAGATATGATGGTGGGTATCATCTTCTGAGGTTCGGTGGTTGCCAAAATGAATATCGCATGAGAAGGCGCTTCCTCAAGCATTTTCAAGAGAGCGTTTGCCGCCCCCGAAGTTAACTGATGAGCTTCATCCAATATAAAGATCTTGTAATTTAAGTTATTCGGTGAGAATCTCACCCCTTCTCGAAGTTCTCTTATTTCATCGATCCCCCTGTGGGAAGCGGCATCTATTTCCACGATATCCATGGCACTACCCTTTATTATATCCTCGCAAGAAGTGCACTCGTTGCAAGGTTCTCCATTGTTGGGGTCCGAGCAATTGACAGCTTTTGCAAGAATCCTGGCAACAGTGGTTTTTCCGGAACCCTTGGGGCCGCAAAAAAGATAAGCGTGCGATATCTTATTCCTTGAGATAGCATTCTTTAAGGTGGAGGTGATGTGATCCTGTCCCACTACCTCCGAAAACCTTTGAGGCCTGTATTTTCTATATATTACCTGATTGGACATTTTCTTTGTTCTTCTTTATTTTTCTCTTTCGATGATAAAGGAAAAGTATCAATCCCGCAAGCAATATCACTCCCACGAGAGTAGTCATGCCGTGATGCTCTTCTATCCCCTTTCCAACTTCCATAAGGATCAACACATTGACCCCCGCAAGAAGGATCCCGAAGAAAACGGCCGTTATGGAACGCCAGTAAGGAAGTCCAAATAGGAAAATGACCAACGAGGCCGTCCAAGCTCCGGAAAAAGGAACAGGTATCGCGGTATAGATCAAGAGAGCAAAAAGCCCATACTTCCCTATTCTTCCGTCATAATCCCTTCTCGTTTTCTCAAAGAGATTTGTGAAGAGACGATCAAAAAATTGAGAATTGCGTGAAAGCCACTCGGTCACCGCACCCAATAATGCCAAAATGATGAAAACAGGGATAAATTCCCCTAAAACGGAAAAGAAGTAAGCGGGTAAAACATCCATTCCATAGATTTCGATAGCGGTAGGGAGAGCTCCCCTTATTCCCACTATCGGTGTCATGGAAAGCAATGTTATCAGAATCGCATCCATCATACTTCGTCATTCTATAACAAAAAAAGGTAGAAAGAAAGTTGAATGTATGCTAAATTGAGTTTGCCATGAAACTATATAACACGCTAAGGAAGAAAAAAGAAGAATTCGTTCCCCTTCGTGAAGAAGTGGGACTTTATACCTGCGGGCCCACAGTATATGATTACGTCCATATCGGAAATTTGAGGACCTACATCTTTGAGGACATCCTAAAGAGAACTCTTCTTTATAACGAGTATAAAGTAAAGCATGTCATGAACATAACCGACGTGGGTCACCTGACCTCGGACGAAGATACCGGCGAGGATAAAATAGAAAGAAGCGCAAGAGAGAAAAAGAAGACCGCATGGGAGGTAGCCGAATATTATACGGAAGCTTTTGAGAGAGATATTCAAGATCTCAACGTCAAAGAACCCGATGTTTATGTGAAGGCCACGGAGAAAATAGAGGAGCAAATAGATCTCATAAAGACTCTCGAAGAGAAAGGGTATACTTATGTTATAGAGGACGGGGTATACTTTGATACCTCAAAACTTCCCACTTACGGAAAATTAACCAACTTGGACGAGATAGAAGCGGGAAAGAGAGTGGATGTCGGAGAAAAGAGAAACTCCACGGATTTCGCTCTCTGGAAATTCTCCAAACCCGGGGAAAAAAGACAAATGGAGTGGGATTCGCCATGGGGTGTGGGATTTCCGGGTTGGCATACCGAATGCGTGGTAATGGCAAAAGAAGCACTGGGAATTCCTTTTGACATCCACTGCGGAGGAATAGACCATATAGAGGTTCATCACCCCAACGAAATAGCTCAATCAGAGGCCGCTTTTGGCGATAATCTAGCAAGAATATGGATGCATGGAGAGTTCCTTAACCTGCGAGACGAAAAAATGTCCAAATCCAAGGGTGGTATAGTAACACTCTATGAACTTAAAAAGAAAGGTTTTCATCCTCTGTCTTTCAGGTACCTCACGCTGAATGCTCACTACAGGTCAAAGCTCAACTTCTCCCTTGAGGCATTACAGGGAGCTCAAAGGTCTCTTGAAAGAGCGAAAGAAAAAGTTTCCCAAATGAACCCCGAAAAAGGATCCCCTCTTGAGGAATACCGAGCAGAGTTCAGGGAAGCACTCAATGACGATCTCAATACTCCCAAAGCACTAGAGGTTTTCTGGAATCTCTTGAAGGACCCCGAAAAAAGAGAAGAAGATAAAATGGCAACCGTAAAAGAATTCGACCAAGTCCTGGGACTCGATCTTACCAAGGACGAGAGAGTTCTTGAGGAACACGAGATCCCGGAAGAAATAAAAGAATTGGCGGAGAAAAGAGAAGAAAAAAGAAGGAACAGAGAATTTGAAAAGGCAGATAAGATAAGGGAAGAAATATCTTCCATGGGATACCAAATAGAAGATACTAAGAACGGATATAAAATAAGAAAACATGGATAATAACACTGAAAAAATACCTCCTCAGAATATAGAGGCTGAACAATCGCTCCTCGGATCCCTTATGTTGGATCCGGATGCTATCTTTAAGGTAGTGGATTTCTTGAATCCCCGAGATTTCTACAAGAGAGCTCATCAGAATATCTATGAGACCATTGTCACTCTCATGGACCGCAGAGAGGCCATAGACCTGATCTCTGTCTCTACAAATCTCAAAGAGAGAGGTTTACTTGAAGAGGTGGGAGGAAAAAGTTATCTCACCTCTTTAGTGAATTCCGTCCCCACCGCAAGTCATGTTGCCGACTATGCGAACATAGTATGTAAAAAAAGGATATTGAGAGACCTCATAAATTTCGGACAAGAAATAAGTCTTTCCGCGTATGAGGAAAACCAAGAGGTCGATCAACTGCTCGATGAAGCGGAAAGAAAGATCTTTAGTATCTCGCAAGGATCCACAAGAAAGAATTTCTCCGCCATAAGGGATATGCTGGAGGATGCCTTTGAAAGGATCGAGGCTCTCTCGGAAAAAGAAGGAGAAGCCCGAGGATTCCCCACCGGCTTTAAGGATCTCGACAACATATTATCGGGCCTTCAAAGATCGGATCTCGTCATTCTCGCCGCAAGACCCAGCATGGGTAAGAGTGCCTTTGCTTCCAATATCGCAAAGAATATAGCTTGGAATCATAATACCCCCGTGGGAATCTTTAGTCTCGAAATGTCGGTGGATCAAATAGTGGACAGACTCATCGCCGACGTTTCGGAGATAGATCTCTGGAAATTACGCACGGGTAACCTCAAAAAACAAGGAGAGGATAACGACTTCACTCGTATAAGAGAATCTTTCGAAAAGATATCGAATCTCCCCATCTACATCGACGACTCGGTATCCTTTAACGTAATGCAAATGAGGACAATGGCAAGAAGGTTGCAATCGGAACGAGGTCTCGGCCTCATTATCGTGGATTATTTGCAACTCATGCAACCGAGATCCCAAAGAGATTCCATGGTACAACAAATGACCGAGATATCGAGAGAATTGAAGTCACTCGCCAAGGAGTTGAACGTACCGGTACTTGCCCTCTCTCAATTGTCACGAGCGGTAGAACAAAGAACCCCACAGGTACCGAGGCTGGCGGACCTCAGAGAAAGCGGGAGTATCGAACAGGATGCGGATGTAGTGATGTTCATTTATAGAGAAGATTACTACAGAGAAGATACTTCCAGAAAGAATATTTCCGACGTGATAGTGGCAAAACACCGTAACGGTCCCGTCGGAAAGGCGGAGCTCTACTTCGATCAAAGTACCGCCACCTTTAGGAATCTTGATAGAACTTACAATCAATGATGTATCCGGAACCAATACAAAAGCTCATCCACCATTTCTCCAAATTTCCCACAATAGGACCGCGAACAGCAACAAGATTCGCCTTTTATTGTTTGAACGCTCCCAAGGAAGAGATCGAGAGCCTAACAAAGACTCTTGAGCAAGTAAAGGAATCTGTCGGGAATTGTAAAATATGTTTTCGCTCCATAAAGAAAGAGGATGAATTGTGTTCTGTTTGCGCCAATGGAAGCAGAAATAGAGATGTTATTTGCGTGGTGGAAAAGGAGGCAGACCTCTTGGCAATAGAAAGCACCAATGAGTATAACGGGATCTATTTCATATTGGGAGGTACTATCTCTCCCTTAAGAAAAAAGGATCTCAAGAAAATAAGGATCAAGCAGTTAAAAGAAAGATTGGAGAACAACGAGGATTTCGACCTTCCAAAAGTAAAAGAAGTGATCATAGCAACTAACCAGAATACGGAAGGAGAAGCAACGGCAAACTACATCTCCAGGGTATTGAATCCCCTGGGGGTCAAACACACACGACTGGGAAGAGGTCTTCCCACCGGCGGAGAGCTTGAATATGCGGATGAGAGTACTCTCAGTTCTTCACTGAAAGGAAGAAAGAATGTTTCGAGGGAAGAGCAAAACTAAACCTCTTATTCTTGAGTGTCCTTCTTTTGCTTAGCACTACTCTGTTTAGTGCTTTTCTTTTGCGAGGTCGTTCCGGAGCTCTTCTTTCCGGTACTTCCAGAACTCTTCTTGGTAGCTGTGGAACCCTTTGAGGTAGTCTTTGCGGAAGAACTCTTTTTAGTGCTCTTTGATCCACTTTTTGAGTTTGAGCTCGAAGAGGTCTTCTTTTCGGAACCTTTGCTTCCCCATTTGATCTCCTTTATTTCCACTCTCATAAAGGGTTGCCTATGACCCTTCTTCACTTTATACCTCTTTTTGGGTTTGTATTTGAAAACTCTTTTCTTCTCTCCTTTTCCCTCTTCAAGAACCTCTCCTTCTACTTTAACTCCCTCCACGCAAGGATTGCCGAGCAAGAATTCTCCCTTGTCATCCTCAAAGAAGAGTACTTCTTTGAATTCAACCTTATCTCCGGGTGAAGCATCCATTTTCTCCACTTCTATTCTTTTTCCCGGAGAGATCAAGTATTGTTTTCC
>CAYRME010000037.1:0-6232 GCA_964425505.1 uncultured Candidatus Saccharibacteria bacterium | reverse complement strand
AAGGAGTTGCGCTATCTCTACACCATCATAAGGATGGATAAGTGGAGTAACTACGAAGAAAGAAGAGCCATTAATGTGGCTCAAGGAGGAGGGTTCGCAGGTACTGCCGCGGAAGAGCAATTGATAAAGGGACCTTAAAAAGGTCCCTTTTTTCATGCCTCACTTCTTTATGATAAACTTTGTATAATATGAAGGATGTTTTAAAACAACTCATAAAATTCAAAACCCTCTCCAGGGAAACGGAGACCAACAAAAAAGCTTTGGAATGGGTGAACTCCCAAGTCCCGGAAAAATACGAAAGAAAAATAAAGGAATACAACGGATACCCTTCTTTACTTGTGGGGAGCAAGTCCCCTCTTCTTTGTCTTCAGGCGCATATTGACGTAGTACCGGGCGAAGAAAAGGATTTTGAGCCGCAAGAAGAAAGAGGTATTCTCTACGGACGAGGAACTTATGATATGAAATTCGCTATCGCCTGTTTTTTGGAGATATTAAAGAACCTCAATCCCCAAGAACACGATATAGGAATGCTTATAACCTCCGACGAGGAAATAGGGGGATTCAACGGAGTAGGTGCTTTAGTGAAGGACGGCTACTCTCCGGGTTTCACCTTTCTTCCCGATGGAGGAGATGATTGGAATTTTGACAAGAAAGCAAAGGGAGCGTGGCACCTTGAAATAAATGCGGAAGGAATTTCCGGACATGCTTCTCGCCCATGGGAGGGAGAGTCCGCGAACCACAAGCTCCTCGATATCCTGGAAGAATTAAGAGGTCATTTTCCGCAAATAGAAAAAGAGGAGTTCAAGCCCACGATCAATATAGGAAAAATAGAGGGAGGAAAGGCAACGAACCAGATCTCGGAAAGTGCTTCCTCAAAAGTGGATATTAGATTCACAAGCAATGAAGAGAAGGAGGAGATAGAGAAGAAGTTAAAAGAGATAGAAGCCCGTTATAAAGGAGTTTCCATGAAAGAAGATGTTTTTGCGCCTCTCTTTGAATGTGATACGGAAAGCCCTCATTTCAAGGAATTCGAGAATATCGCCGCAGAGCATGAAACAAGGATCGGAAGAAAGTTCTCACACGGTGCCACCGACGCCCGGCATTTTTCCGCTCAAGGCATTTCCACCATGGTCATAAAACCTCGCGGAGGAGGCTCGCACTCCAAAGAAGAGTGGGTGGACCTTGAAGACCTTGAAAGGTTCCGAAAAATAACGGAAAAATTCGCAAAAAAGATCTCCAAGAAAGGATAAAAAAGAGCCCCGAGAAGGGGCTCTTCAGTTCAAGGCCTCCGATAAGGAAGCTTTTGGGGAATAAATCCCACACCCGACTTTGCGCTTTCTCTTAATTCTTGTAATTCTCTCTTGTTAAGATTTCCATTATTAGTCCTTTCCACTCTTTCTTTCTCTTTTTCTCTTTCTCCCCGCCTCTTCTTTACAGAGATCATTTTGATCCCTCCTTTCCCAAAGTTTTTTGGTGAGGGAAAGGTATTCCATAAAAGAAGTGCTGTCAAGAGGTCTAGCCGGGAATGAGAGGAGATGTCTCAGCTAAGAACTCTATGACCGAGACATAAACATAAAAGAGAATAATGATGGAGATAAGAATGAAAACCCCCGTGTATTTACCCATAAAGATTTAGCTTCCTACGGGCGCCTTCTCCTTTGCCTTTTGGGATTGAGGAGCTTCAAAGACCACTTTGTTGTCCTTGGTCTTTACGGTGACCCTCTCTCCTTGAGACACTCTTCCGGCGATTATCTCAAGCGCCAACGGATTCAATACTTCTCTTTGAATGAGACGCTTCATGGGCCTTGCTCCCATTTCGGTGTTAAAACCTTCTTTGGCTAACTTGGTCTTTACAGAGCCTTGGAAGGTAACCGCTATCTCGTTGTTCTCCATGACCCTCTTTTTCACCTTTTCAAGCTCGAGGTCCACTATCTTGTTTATATCCTCCCTGGTCAGGTGATTGAAGACAATGGTGTCATCTATACGGTTCAGGAACTCGGGACGGAAAGTACTCTTTAGGGCATCTCCGACCCTTTCTTTGACATCCTTCTTCTTACCTTCCTCCGACTCGCTAAAACCGATGCTCTTCATTTCGGTGATATGATCGGATCCCACATTAGAGGTCATGATGATAATGGCATTCTTGAAGGAAACTTTTCTTCCCTTCGCATCGGTGAGTTTTCCGTCCTCAAGAACTTGCAAGAGGATGTTGAATACTTCGGGGTGTGCCTTCTCTATTTCATCAATGAGTATTACGCTGTAGGGTCTCCTTCGCACCGCTTCACTCAATTGTCCGGAATCCTCGTGGCCCACATATCCGGGAGGTGCACCAATTATCTTGGAAGTGGAGTGTTTCTCCATGTACTCGGACATATCAAGAGTTATGAGAGCATCTTCGGTGTTGAAGAGAAATTCCGCAAGAGCTCTCGCCGTCTCCGTTTTACCGACTCCCGTGGGGCCCAGGAAAAGAAAGGAACCCAACGGCTTATCCTCATCCGATACACCGGCTCGGGAGCGACGAATAGCATTGGAAACCGCAGAAATGGCCTCTTTTTGTCCCACCACTCGACGAGAGATGAGAGACTCCATCTTCTTTAACTTCTCCACCTCTTCTTGCAAGAGACTTGTAACGGGAATACCTGTCCACCTTGATACCACGTTGGCGACATCCTCTCTCGTCACGGATTCTTTGAGTACGGGCTTATTCTTCTGGAGGTTCTTGAGTTTCTTCTCTTCGGAATTCAATTCTTTGGTGAGCTCGGGGATCTTTCCGTACTTTATCTCGGCAACCCTCTGGAGGTTGGCCTCTTGTCCGGCTCTTTCCGCTTCATAGCGGAGACTGTCGATCTCGTTCTTTATTTCCTTTATGCGAGAGATGGTCTCTTTCTCGGCATTCCACCTGGATTCGAGTTCTTTGGCTTTTTCCTTCACGTCCGCAAGCTGTCTGGAGATGACCTTTTTCCTTCTTTCAGCTTCTTCGGTATTGGAACCTTTAAGGGACTCCATCTCTATTTCCAGATCTTGAATCTCTTTCTTCATATCCTCAAGCTTGGCCGGCTCGGACTCCACTTCAAGTCTCAAGGAGCTCATCGCTTCATCCATGAGGTCCACCGCCTTATCGGGGAGAAAGCGATCGCTTATGTAGCGCGCGGAAAGTTCCACGGCAGCCTTGAGAGCGGAATCCTCTATCTTCACTCCGTGATGCATCTCGTACTTCTCTTTGATACCTCTCAAGATAAGGACCGCCTCCTCTTCGGTGGGCTCATCAACGTTTATGGGCTGGAATCTCCTCTCCAGCGCGGGATCCTTTTCTATGTGTTTTTGATACTCTTTCTGGGTGGTCGCTCCAATAGCACGGAGCTTTCCTCTTGCGAGGTCGGGCTTTAAGAGATTGGAAGCATCCACGGAACCTTCGGCGGCTCCCGCTCCGATTATGGTGTGAAGCTCGTCAATAAAGAGGATGTACTTATCTTCATTGCTCTTTATTTCCTTCAAGAGCGCTTTGATACGATTCTCGAACTCTCCTCTGTATCTGGTTCCGGCAACAAGGGCTCCCATGTCGAGGCTTATGACCTCCTTGTTCTTAAGACTCTCGGGAACGTCCTTCTTGGCTATCCTTTGCGCGAGACCCTCCACGATGGCCGTCTTTCCGGTTCCCGCTTCACCAAGAAGCACGGGGTTGTTCTTGGTCCTCCTTGAGAGAACCTGCATGAGTCTTCGGGACTCCCTCTTTCTTCCCACCACCGGGTCTACCTTTCCTTGTCTTGCGATCTCGGTGAGATTATTGGTGTATTTCTCGATAACCTGTATCTTGGATTCGGGGTGAGGATCATCTATATTCTGATCACCACGAACCTCATAGAGTAATTTTCTCGCCTTTTCGTAATTGAGATCCCTCTCCTCGGTGGATTCGGGCCCTCCTTTTCCGGGAGGCAAGAAGGTAGCGGTCTCGAGGATGTCCCTTGCTCTCGTGTCGGCAAGGAGTAACGCCAAGAAAAGATGCTCAATGGAGATATAATTATCTCCCATCTTTTCGGCCTCCTCTCCGGCGATCTTCAAGACTCTTGCTATGTCCTGAGAAAGATAGAAATGCCCCGCTTCCCTTCCTTCCACGACCTCTGCCTTGGGGAGCATTTGTTTTATGGATCGGTCACTCCTCTTCTTGAGCATCTCTTTGTCCACTCCCATCTTATCAAGGATACTCACTACCAAGCTCTCCTTCTGAAGAAGGAGTGACAACAAGAGGTGTAACGGATCTATTTGTTGATTACTCCTCTTGTGGGCTATCTTTTGCGCCGTTATTATTGCTTGTTGCGCTTTTTGTGTAAAGTTTGCACCGGGTACTGCTGGCATTTTTTGAAACTAAAATTTTATTTTTCTTAACCTTGTAATAATACCAAGAAAAGGAAAGAAAATCAACCTTTCTCTTATCTTTCCATTTCTCCGAGGGTCGCACTCCTTGTTATCTCCTCTCCTTCTCTTAATATTTCAAGATCCACTTCATCGCCGGGGCGATAATTCGTTATGACCGTTGCGAGGTGATTATCTTCCGAGATCCTCTCTCCGTCAAATTCCAAGATGATATCACCTTCTTCTATCCCCGCTTCGTCCGCGGCAGATCCCGGTTCTACGGCCACTCCTTCCCATCCCGCGTCAACGAGAGCTCCATAGTCCACGGGAAGATCTCTCCTTTTTTTTACCTCTTCGTTCACTATGAGATACCGTATGCCGAGGAAGGGGTAAGACACGTCCTCTCCTTCTCTTGCGGCCTCGATCACTCTTTGGGCATCGTTCACGGGTATGGCAAAACCTATTCCTTCGGCGTGCACGGCAGTGGCGGTGTTTATGCCCACCACTTCTCCGTCCAGATTCAGGAGAGGGCCGCCGGAATTACCGAAATTTATGGCGGCATCGGTTTGAATGACATTATCAAGAATCTCCGTCCCTCTTCTTCCTTGAGCCGTTACTTGTCTACCCAGTCCCGAGATGATGCCCGAAGAAACGGTGTTCTCGAGCTCTCCGAGCGCATAACCGATAGCTATGGCCGTTTGGCCCACTTCCACGCCGTCCGAGTCACCAAGTTTTGCTGACGGGAGATCTTCCCCTTCGACCCGAAGAATCGCCAAATCACGTACAGGGTCTCTTACTAGAACCTCCGCCTCCACTTCTTCTCCTGTATGGAGAAATACCGTGTAATTCGCATCTTCTTCCTCCACTATGTGTCGATTGGTAAGAATAAGGCCATCCTCGGAAATAATAAAGCCGGTTCCTTTTTCCGTTTCCTCTCTCTCCTCTCCTTCATGAGGAAAAAAGAAAGAGGGTTCCATGCGCTCCACATAACGGGAGGAAACAATACTTACCACGGAAGGAAGATTTTCTTCGACCACTTCCATGACCGCTTTTTCGTGGTCAAGAACGGGATCATAATCCCTTACTTCTTTTTCTTTTTCCAGCTCCTCTTCTTCTTTCTCCGTATCAAGAACGGGCATTTCCATGTCACCGCCTATATACATTCCCACAAAGAGGGTCGCGAGAAGGAGAAAGAAAGTGCCTATGGTTAAGGAGATACTTCTCATCATATTATTTAATTATGACAAAGAGAGAAAAATTTGCAAACCCCCGCTGTACACCCTGGGGTGTACAGCGGGGAGATAAAAATAATTGGGAGGTTATTCGTGTCTCAAGGCGTTCACAGGTTCCATTCGAGAGGCTTGCCTTGCAGGGAGAAATCCCGAGATACACCCTACCACGAAAGAAAATACCAACCCCAGGATCACCAAGGCGGGAGAAATATGGGCTTGGATATAAACTAAAGGATGGGCTTCAGCTAAATAAAATTCTCCTATCAGGGCAGCGGAAATCCCGAGAGTTACTCCAATAACACCTCCCACCAACCCGATTATTCCTGCCTCTATTAAAAAGATGGAGATGATATCCTTTCTTCTCGCACCCACTGCCTTGAGAATCCCTATTTCCTTAGTTCTTTCTCGCACGGAGGTGAACATACTGTTCATGATACCGATGGCCCCCACTACTACAGCAATACTACCAAAGGCAAAAATGGCAAATTGCAAAACAAACATGATCCGGCCGGCAATATCGGCCGCCCCCTCACCACTAACCACGGTGTAAGTAGGCATTTCTTCATCCGCTCTTCTCCTGCCCACATCCTCTAACCCTCTCTCAATATTCTCGGAAACCACGTCGGGACTAAAGTTCTCCTCAATTTCAA
>CAYRME010000036.1:0-6291 GCA_964425505.1 uncultured Candidatus Saccharibacteria bacterium | reverse complement strand
GCACGCTTTTATTGCGTGTCTTGCCGGTTAATAATCTAATGACTCTTTTTAATTTTTAACAACGCTGTCGTTGTCGACCCTTCCCTTCTCCGTAACGGAGAAATGGGAAAACGACTGGTTTACGCTAATAATCGGATTGGCTAAACTCTGATAACACATTCTTTAATTATATTCGTTGGTTATATAGATGTCAAACACGGTCTCGTAGTCCTCTTCTTTCATTGCTTCTCTTGCTCTCTGAAGATCCTCTTTCTCTTCTTTATCATCTTCTTCTTTTTCTTGACTCATTATGGATATCATTTCTTCTCCCTTTTCTTCTTTGTCCGCTTTTTCCATGTCATCAAGGAGATACTCGGCTATCTCTTCATCGGTGAGTTCTCCTTCTATGTTGCTCTTTTCATCTTTTATCATCATTCCCAGTACTTCTCTTTGGATGCTTCGGTAATTCTCCTCAACTTCGGCGAATTCCCTTTCTACGGATCGGGAATCCTCTTTTTTGCTTTGATTCTCCCTCTCTTCACTCTCTGCAACTTCTCTTAGCTCCTCCTCTCTCTCCTCCACTTGAGGGAAATCCACAACGACCATCTCATGATCCTCTTGTTGTAAAGGAGTGAAAGGAAAAGCCAAGGAAACGAACATAACGAAGAATGCAAAAACCGCGGCCATGGCAAGCCCGTTTACGGGAACAGGGTCTTTGAAAAGATCCCACAGGGTTTTCTCTCCGGTAACCTTGCCACCTTCGAGGATATTCCTCTTGGTGTTCTCCTTGAAGGATTGATCGGCCTTCAAGTTGCGGAGAGTGTAAAGTTTTTGTAGTAATTGCTTGTCCATAACCTTTAAATGGTGAAAAACGGTTTTTGGTGCCGTCTTTTGGGAGGAGACGAAAAAAGCCGGAAAACGTTACATTTTTACGGCTTTTTTCTTGGAAATTGGTAGAAATTGATAGAAATTTGTTGTCCGTCGCGCCGCCGTTTTTGGAAATTTATGGAAATTGGTTGAAATTTGTAGAAATTTGTTGTCCGCCGCGCCGATTATTTGGAAGGCTCATTGATTTTTCTTGTTCTTATAAACAGAGGTGATGAAATTATTGAGTTTTATAGAAAACTTTTCAGCAATCTCTTTGAAGTTTTTATAATTCTCCTCGGATACCTTTTCTCTTTCCCAAAGCAAGGAGAGCCAGTGGCAATAACATTCATTAAAAGAACCTCTGCCATTATAATAGAACTTTATTTGGTCCAGATAATGATATCTTCCGTATCCTTCCGCCAAATTGGCACCTATAGAGTCAGTGGACTCAATGAACTGATCTCCCATTATCTTTTTATCCTTCCAATTCAATTCCTGATAGATCTTCCAACCAAGCTCCGAAAGCTCTCTTGCCAGTTTGTAAACCTCTAAGTTATTCAGTTTGATATACTCGCCCATAGCTTCCGAGAGAAAATAAGAACCTCAATGCCTTTTAAGTTTAGGTAATACAAAAAGGGTGTCAAATTGGTGGGAATTTATTAAATGGGGAATAGCGAGAATTATTTTTTCTTTTTGGTTGAGGATTCCTTCTTTTGGAGTTCTTTTTTTAGAGCGGACACGGCACGGTGGAGGAGAACACGAACGGAATTCTCGGGCTTTTCCAAGAGATCGGCTATCTCGGAGGTGGTAAGTTCGTCAAGATAATACCAAATGATGACGTTCTGATAATTGTCATTCAAGTTAGAGAGGGCATCACGTACCAGCTCCATTTCGGACTTTATCTTTGCCGCTTCATCGGCTCTCATCTTGCCGTCCTCAATAACAACATCCTCAAGGGGTACATAGCTTCCTTTATAGTGCTTGGTGGGAGTCTTTTCTTCTTCTTTATTCTCTGCTTTTTTGGGGCGATGCTTGCGGTAATAATCAACCACCATATTCCTTGTTATGGAATAAAGAAGAGCTCGAGGATCTCTTATCTCCTCTTCTTTCTTTTGCATGGTCTCCCAAAGGCGGGTGAAGGCCTTGGAGGTGAGATCCTCGGCATCATCCTTGGAGCTTACTTTGAGATACACAAAACGGAATATTTGATCGACGTTCTCGTCGTAAACCTTCTCGAATTCTTTTTGTTTTTTCTTTCCACTGAAAAGCGACATGGTGCGTTCCTTCTAATCTTTTCTATTATAATATAAGTTAGTGGTTTCCTCCACCCCATCTCCGTAATTTTCAATTTTCAATTCTCAATTTTCAAATCCGCCCCGCCGTCGTTAAAATTACAAATTACAAATAACAAATTTCAAATAAATTCCAAGTTCCAATGACCGAAGTTCCAAAGCCACCCCGCCGCCGTTTTTGGAAATTGATAGAAATTGGTAGAAATTGATAGAAATTTGTTGTCCGCCCCGCCGCCATTATTAGAAATTTATGGAAATTTGTTGCCCGCCGGGCCGCCGCTGGAAATTGGTTGAAGTTGAAGGAAAGGGGGAGGTAGGACGGTGGGAAATGTGATAGGACAATGGTAGGACAAAAACCTCTTTTTCTTCTGTCCTATCTTTGTCCTATCTCTTGTCCTACCCCTAAACCTTCATGTAATAAGTAGTATTCCCCTTCCCGGTTCTTTTTATAAATTTCTTCTCCACCATTTCGCTCAAATCTCTCCTCAGAGTCCTCTTTGTAGCATCGGGGAGAATCTCTTGGAAGTCCCTCACCTGCATCTTGCCACCTTTCTTTCTTAAAACTCCCAATATCTTCTTTTGGCGCTTGTTGAGTTTTGTTTCATCTTTTTGAGGAGGAGTAGCTTTCTTGTTTGAAGGTTGTTCTTCGGAGGGCTTTTTTTCTTGAGAGTGAGGTCGAGTTTGTTGAGCTTCAGATCGAGGGGATGTTCTTTCGGGGCGAGAGGGTTCTTCTCTTCTTTCTTGCGACTCTTGTTCTTTTTTGTAGTTCTCCTCTTTTTTCTCATTAGAAGTAAAGGGTGTTTCACCTCCCTTGGATATATCAGCCTCAATGAGATTCTGCATCTCTCTTCCTATTCCTCTCCTTAGCATCTGGCGCCTTGACATATCGTTGAACTCCTCCACTTCCTTTCTTATTTGCGTATAATTCTCCTGAACCCTTTCTATCTCTTCGGTCTCTATCCAGTGTTGCCTCTTTGATAATTCAAGAAGAGTATCGAGTATCTGAAGGTTCCTTTCCACACGGAAAGCGGCCTCCCTCTTTTCGTGCTTTACTCCCTCGAGAATAATGGTGAGATCGGAAAGGATCTCATCCGCCGTTCCTCTTACCTTGTCCCTCAAAGGTTCCTTTTGGGGAAAGAAGAGAGTAAGACGATAAAGTTTGTTGGTAAGTTCTATGAAATAAGATTTATCCATGATGACACTATGAAACCTTCCGGCTCCTTATAGAGCTTTTCTTCTCTTTTGTGAGCGCTTAGAGTGCCCTAGAACGAGACAGAGGCGGAATATTGCTGGAGGTTCTGAAGCTCTTCGGGAGTAAGGTCATTTGCTTCTTCCACCGCTTCGTCGAGGAGTTCTTCGGAGATCTCCACTTCTTCCTCTTCTTCCACGAGATCGGTTCCCCTCTCCGTTTGAAGTTGCTCCTGAACATAATCCTCTATGAAGATCCGATGTTCATCGGTAAGATCAAGATCCTCTCTTTCCATGTGAGAGGTGAGAGCTTGACGCGCAAGGTGGGTTAATCCCTCTCCTTTTTGCGCTCTTTGTGTGTAAACATCGTTCTCTACTACCACGGGCTCCTCTTCATCATCAGTGTCCTCTATGGCTACCTCTTCTTCCGTTTCTTCTTCTTTCTCCTCCTCTTCTTCCAGCTCTTCTTCGCCCAAGAATGTTCTTTCTACGCTCTCAGCCATTCTCTCAGAGGCAGAAGAGAGAACTTCTCCGGCATTGTACTCCCTGAAAGCAACGAATCCGAGTACAAGAAGGAAGATAAGGGCTATTACTCCTATGGCAAGAGCAATATCCTTCTTTCCTTTCTTCTTGGGTTTTCTCTCCAGATTAAAGAAATCTTCTTCACTCATATTTAAAAAATTAGACCTTTAATATGTGATTAATAAGCATTCCGATCCCAAAAATACGGGAAAAAGAGCTAATTCCACCCTCCCAAAGAACATTTTGTAATACTATAACAGTAAAACGAAAAGAAATCAATAGGAAAACCCTAGGGTCGCCGAGGGGGAGGTTCTAAAGCCGCCGCCGCGCCGCCGTTTATGGAAATTTGTAGAAATTTGTGGAAATTTGTCGCCCATCCCGCCGCCGTTTATGGAAATTTGTTGTGCGCTGTGCCGCCGGGAGGGGAAGTTCCAAATCACAAATTTCAAATCACAAATAAATCTCAATGACCGAAGGACCAAGTTTCAAAACCTCCGCGCCGCCGTAATTTTCAATTCTCAATTCTCAATTTTCAAATCCACCCCGCCGCCGAGGGGAATATTATTGTAAAGAGAGGGGGATTCTGGTAGAAAAGAATGCAAGAAATTTCCAATTAATTGAACAAGGAGAAATGAGCGATAGGATAAAAAAAGGAGCAGTTTTTGGAATAGGAATCCTTTTGGGAGTTCTTCTTTTTAATGTGATAAGCGTGGAAGAAGAAGCCCCTCAACAAGCCAAGGATAAAGAACTTGAAGATGAAGAAAAAGAAGAAATCGAAGAGGAAGAAGAAACCTACACCCTACTTTTTACGGGCGATATAATGCTCGATCGAGGAGTTAAGGAAATGACAGAGAAACATGGAGAAGATTTCACTTTTCCATTTTTAAAAATAGAAGAAACCTTGAATGAAGCGGATATTCTCTTTGGGAACTTGGAGAGCATCATTTCCGATCAAGGCAGAGATGTGGGGGCGAAATACTCCTTCCGAACTCCGCCAAGAGCAATGGAAGGGCTTTCTTTTGCCGGATTCGATGTGGTCTCTTTGGCGAACAATCACGCCTTTGACTACGGGAGAGAGGCCTTTGAGGATACCATGAAAAGGCTAGAAGAGGAGGAAATAAAATACACGGGAGCGGGCTTTACAGAAAGAGAGGCTCACTCTCCCGTTATACAAGAGCTTCCCGACGGGACACAAGTGGGATTCTTGGGGTATACGGAATTTCTTTATCCTTACGCCTTTTCTCAAGAAGAAAGGAGCGGTATAACAAACTTCTCCACGGAAAGAATGGAGAATGACATAGAAGAGGCAAAAAGAGACTTGGACCTTCTTTTTGTGAGTTTCCATTACGGAGAGGAGTATGAAAAAGAACCCAATGAAAGCCAAAGAATTTGGAGTAAGACGGCCATAGAAAGCGGAGCGGACGGAGTTATAGGGCATCATCCGCACGTTACACAACCGGTAGAAACACACGAAGAAGGAATTATTGCCTACTCTTTGGGGAACTTTGTTTTTGACCAGTATTTTTCAGAGGAAACAATGAGAGGTTTCATGTTAGAAGTGGAGGTTAAGGGAGGAGAGATAGAAGAAACAAATAAGATACATTATAGGTTGAATGATGAATATCAGCCGGTTCCTAAAGAATAAAAAAGGAAGCTTACGCTTCCTTTTTAAAACAATATGAAAGGGATGCTTATTCCAAATGCTACAGCAACTCCGAAAAAAACCCAAACTATTGTTTCTAGTAAATACTTTTTCATTTTTCTCCCTCCCAACGAAGAATTGTTTATATTTTACTATGATGTCGTTATAGAGTCAAAGAAGAGAGGGATAAATCCGCCTCGCCGCCGAGTGGAAATAAATAAAAGGGCTCTTTGAGCCCTTTTTTGGTTTATTCTCTTTTTCTCTCACCGGATCTTACTCGGTGTATCTTCTCTCCTTTTTTGTTCTTCTCTGCTTCTGCTCTTATCTTTAACTCTTTATCTTTTTCCTTTTTTTCCGATGCCAGAATACCACCTCCTTTTCTTAAAGAAAATTAAAAAGAGAGGGCCAAAGATCTGGCCCTTTAATAATATAAAGAGGGGATGACCATTTTTATTTTATTCTTATCCATCTACTATTCTTTTTACTCTCTTCTTTTTCTTGTTCTTCTTTTTTTGCCTCTCTCATTACTTTTCCCGCCCTCTTGTCAGGTTTCTTTTTGAGGCTCTTTTTGTTCGTATTGATAAAAATTCCTCCTTTTTGGTTCTATCCTTCTTCCTCTTCCTTGTAAAGAAGAATCTTTCCTTGATCGCCATCACCTACAGCTACTACATCCTTTCCTTCTGTTAGATTTCTCACCTCCTTTACGGTGAGATCCTTATAATCAGCTCTTATCAATTCATTCCCCTCCCCTTTTTTCATGATCTTCCCAGGATCACTTGTTCTTCTTCTATTCTTTCTTCC
>CAYRME010000035.1:0-6327 GCA_964425505.1 uncultured Candidatus Saccharibacteria bacterium | reverse complement strand
CCTGTTTTTATTACTGCTAACATCTTTGTTGCCACGGGAATTTTCTTCTTCCGAGGCGGTTAATTCTTTAGTCTCGAGAGACACTGATCACGCGTAGATGATACCACTTCAAGCAGAAAAATTCAAGAAACCCCCTATTACTTCATTATGAAAAACTCCGAAAGAAGGAATAGTACATAGATCGCGAGAAGTATTGTCGCTTCGGCTCGAGTTATCTTATTGCTGGTTCTTACAAAGAACCAAAGAACCACACCGCCAAGGATGAGAAATATCCTCCCTACTGAATATGGTTCAAAGTTCTCTATCACTATGGGTTCGATCAAAGAGACCACCCCAAGCACCAAAGTGGAAGAGATGGCTATCGCTCCCATGAGCCCGCCAAGTATCATCCAGGATTGCCCCTTGAGAGCCATTTTTACCGATAAAAATGTTTCCGGAAGAGCAACTCCCGCCCCCACGAAAACGAGACCCACAACTCCTATGGGAACTCCCATCCACACCTTGAATTCTTCCGCGGAAAAGAGTATCCCTTCGGCGGCAAAGACCACTATAAGCAAACTTCCTATGGCAATACCTGCGTCGCGCAGAACATGAGGATTCTTCTTTATGGTCGCATACTCCCCGTAATCTTTCATGAACCTGTCTCTGTCCCTAAAGAGCCACCTTACATAGATAAGGAACGCCAATATGAGAATCACTCCGTCAATCCTCGAGATCACTCCGTCATGAAGAAGCAAGAACGGCAATATCACGGAAAGAACAGCAAATCCGGTGCCGGCTCTCACCGTTCTACTTTGTACGGTTATCTCTCCCAGTACCAACGTACATAAAGCCACCGAAAAAGTAAAAAGGATTATATTCTGGCCCACTATATTTCCCAAAGCAAGCTCGGGGACCCCTTCTATGGCAGACCTTATACCTATAAAAAGCTCCGGAAGCACTGCCCCCACGGAAGCCGTAAAGAACGCTACCACGAATTCTTTCCATCCAAGCGAGTGGGCGATCCTCTTTAATGCATTCACCACCCAACGACTGGAAAATATTATACCAAGGCAGGACAGGACAAAAATGGCTATGTATTGAAGCATGAAATTTCCTTAAGAGAAAAAGTAAAAAGCCTCATAAATGATACCCAAAATGAACAATAATATCAAAGGATAAGTGACAAGTTTTACCATATGAGGCTTTATCTTCTCATACATGAGAAGGATCAGTATGGCATCCACCGCTATCATTACCGCACCAACCACTCCAATGACCCCGATAAAATCCTCTATCCCCGCCCAAAAAAGAAAAAAAGGGAAAAAGCATGTTATCGCCCAAGAGATGTCCCGCGGTATCCCCAAGTCATACCACAATATCTTCTTTACCGTAAGCCCGATCGTTATGATAGAGGTGAATACCACTAAAAGACCGAAAAGTAGCATAAGAGAGGCCACCTCTGTTCCCAAATAAGAATCGAGTCCGACAAGCGCCTCTCTTGTAACCTCCCCTCCCGTTAATCCGAGAACTACGACTATAAAAAATAATGAAATAAGAATGGAAAGGATCATGCCCCCCGGAATTATCACTCTCAATTTACTTCTCTCTCTTCCCAAGGAAAGAGTTTCCTCTATCTCGGGAACCAAAGCTCCTCCCCATAAAGCAAAGAGAATAGCCCCGTAAGGAAGAAAGAAATCAAATTCTCCCTCTCTCATGAAAAGCAAGTTCTCCATGGTAATCCCTTCCATTCCATAAAAGAAAGTAAAGATAAGGAGAATCAAAAAGAGGGCTATACCCCAGAGCTCCATTTTGGAAATAGCCTTGATCCCGAAATAGATGAAGGCGGCGGAAACAAGGAAATAGATGGTAGTATAATGTTCCAATGCTCCTCCAAAGATCGGAGAAAGAAGAGCCGTTAAAAATTCACCCCCAAGTATCAGATAAGCAAGTATAGCACCGAGCATCCCCAATATTCCGGAAACATAAGCCACCATTTGCGCTTTCTTCCCCAAATGGTATTTAGCAAAACCGGGAAGACGTAAATAGTCGGGAGTCCTGAGGCTCACTTCACCCAAGAAGTAGTGCACCAAAAAGGAAACCACCCCTAGAAAGAAAAGATAGCCAAGCATTATTTGAATGCCCACCACAGAAGTGATATAGGGCAAGGAAAAAAGCCCTGCCCCTATGATCGTACCTGCCAGAATGGATATCCCGTACAGTATTTTCATTTTGAAGAAACTTGAGGTGTGAAATTCGTTGTGACCCCGAGGGGATTTGAACCCCTGTTACCAGGATGAGAACCTGGCGTCCTGGGCCAGACTAGACGACGGGGCCATGTGCTGGCGAATAATAGCAAATCTTCATTTCTTAGTAAAGAGTGACAATTCTTCCCTTATATTATAGGAAACTTTGGCCAGATTCAAGTCCAATAATTCCGCAAGACAAAGAGCGGGTAAAACGGCATAGAGATCTTTCACCATCAATTCCTCCTTTACCCAGAAAGGTATGATATTCGATTCATAATTGACTTTAAAATTCGTTTCCCCCTCCCTTTTATGTGCATCGCTTATATAAAAATCCGCCTTTTTCTTGTTTACCCCGAAAGTAAGAATCTTCTCGAACCTCTTTTTCCCCACTTTCTTTAACATCGAAAGGTCCATTATAAGCTTTGACTTTCGAGAAGAACCTTGAAGTAATTCCTTAACTCTTTTCCCTTTCTCCGCTCGAGTTACCACGAAAAAACAAGAAGGAAGAGAGTGAGATAGATCCCGAACCATATTCACATCCTCTTCGGGATTATCTTCAATAAGGATCATGTCACTTCTTAATATCCCCGGGAGGTCTCGAATCCCGGGCCTTCCTTTGGCAAGATACACGGAGAAATCATCTTTGAAAATAAAGTACATGAAACGTGTTGCCTCTTCCTTACGATCTCCCGCAACGAGAACCACCTGCCTCCCTTTTAATATTGATCTGATCATTGGTTTATTCCGAGGTTTCGTTTTTATCATAATCAGGCGGTATCTTTTCGTATTCAAACATGAACTCCGCAATTTCTTTAAAGAGAGGCGCTGCCGAAACCTCCGCGCTTCTGGACCGCGGATTATCAAGGTTCACAAAAATAAGAAATTCGGGATCAAAGGCGGGAGCAAATCCGATAAACCCTTGTTTTGTCCTATCCGAATAACCACTACGATTTATTCCGAGTGCGGACCAAGGAACTTGGGCGGTTCCCGTCTTCCCTGCTATATGATATCCGGGAACCTTTGCGGTAGCCCCGAAACCGTCCTCCACGGTATTCACCATCATCTCGGTGGTCAAATGCGCAGACTCTTCCGAGAAGACCTTCTCCCCTCCCGGGACCTCTCCTTCTCTTTGAGTTACATGAGGCTGCACCATCTCACCGTCATTGGCCAAAGAAGAGAAGGCCTTAAAAAGTTGGATCGCGGTAGCCTCTATTCCTTGTCCATAGGAAGCGGTAGCGTAATTTATATCATGCCCCATAAGAAACCCTCTATTGGGAGGGGACACCTCTCCATGTAGATCTATTCCGGTAGATTCAAAGAACCCGAGATCATAGAGGTAATCCAAGAATCGATCGTTTCCCAGTTGGTCCTTTACGTGTACTATTCCGGTATTTATGGAGTTCTCAAGTATTTTGGACATATCAACCTCGTTGTAGGACCTTCGCCCGTAATTATAAATAGTTCGTCCATGAATCTGAACTTTACCCGTATCGTAAAAAGTATCCCCCGGAGTCACAACATCTTCGTTAAGAGCTGCCGCCATAGTTAGGGGTTTAAATACAGAGCCGGGCTCGAAAGCGGATTGTATAAGAGAGTTGCTGAAGACCCCGCTATTATAATCGGAATAATCATTGGGATCGAATCCGGGATAATCCACCATGGCCACTATCTCTCCTGTTTGCGGATCACCCACTAAGGCCATTCCGCCATCCGCATCGAATTTCTCTATTCGCTCTGCAAGTTTCCTTTCTGCAAAATGCTGAATATTATAATCCAAAGTCAAAAAGATATCCTCTCCTCTTTGAACTGAATCTCTGGTAATCAAAGAACCCCACGGGTTCCTCAATCCTTCTCTTATTCCCACTTCTCCGCTCAAGATCTCCTCATAATACTGCTCCACACCGTATTGCCCCTTATTCTCACCTCCCAAGAACCCGAGTACATGAGAAGCAAGCTCTTCTTCGGGATAATATCGGGTTATCTCCTCTTGGATATGGACCTCCTCCATCTTTCCGATCTTCTCTAACTTTTCCCCGGAAAGATCCTTTTTTATAACTTCATAGGAGCTATCTCTTTCCATTCTCTCGAGAATATTTTCTCTTTCTGCATTAAGAGCCTCTGATATTTCAGAGGCTAATTCTTCTTTGTCGCGGTTAGCCAATCTTCTGGGAGAGATATATGCGTGATAAACCTTTTTGTTAGTAGCCGCCGTGATCGGCTCTCCATTGCTATGCAAATAGACCTCCCCTCTATCCCCTTGGGCTTGAGTAAATACTTTTTGTTGTCCTTTTGCCTGAGCTCTCCATTCTCCACCTTCCACTATTTGCAACTCGAAGAGTCTCCAACCGAAGGCTCCCGTTATAACAAGAACCAGCGCAAGGACGAACCATAAACGTCTATCACACATTTATCTCTCCATGTGTTGAAATTATTATTTGACCACCATTTCGGTGTCGGAAACCTCTACATAAATAACGCTTCCTCCGTCGGTAAAACCGTTACTTTCGGCGATCCTTTCTATTTCACTCAAGGAAAGATTATTCTCGGGATCGTTCAAGGTAAGGCTTTTTTCCGATACCTCATTGAGTCTGTTTTGATACTCTTGAGCAAGAAACCTACTTTGCGTCATATCGGTAATCTGAAGAACGCAAGCAAAAGCAAGTGCCACTACTACTGCCCCCAAGAGTATATGTAAATATTTGGACATAATTTTCATTTTATTTTTTTCTCAAAGCGTATAATTTGGCCGACCTTGAACGAATATTGTTTTGTTTTTCCTCGAATGTGGGAGTTACCGGATCCTCTGTCAGAAGATCGGCCTCCCTCT
The DNA here is from genome assembly GCA_964425505.1 of uncultured Candidatus Saccharibacteria bacterium. Classification (GTDB taxonomy): domain Bacteria; phylum Patescibacteriota; class Minisyncoccia; order Minisyncoccales; family PWPS01; genus PWHW01. Next base: position 1,272 of record CAYRME010000035.1, on the reverse strand, counting down.
TTTTCTTTTTAAAGAAATTGCTTGCAATTTTTTCCTCTCCTTCGTGGAAACAGATAATGACCATCCTTCCTTTCGGTTTCAAAAGATCGAATGCCTCCGGCAAAACAGATTCAAGTCCCAACAATTCTCCATTAACCGCGATCCTGAGCCCTTGAAAAGTCTTTGTCGCACAATTTATCTTTCTCTTTTTCTTCTCCGATTCGGGAACGGCTTTTGCGACGATCTTCGCAAGCTGGGAAGTGGTTTCTATGGGGCATTCCCTCCTTTCCAGGGCTATCCTTTGGGCTATAATTCCGGCATACTTCTCATCTCCCCATTTCTTCAATATATGCTTTATATCCTCCTCTTTATAGTTATTCACTATCTCTCGAGCAGTAAGAGGATTGTCTTTGTTGTAACGCATATCAAGAGGTTCATTCCTCATAAAAGAGAACCCTCTTCCGCTCTCATCAATATGGAAACTTGAAAAACCAAGGTCAAAAAGAATACCGCTCACAGGATGGAATCGTTTCTTCTTCGTTATCTCTCCTATCAGGGTATATGATTCGTTGACCGGAACAAGTCTCTTTTCTTTTTCGAACTTCTCTTTTAGAAACTCAAAGATCTCGGTATCCCATTCTATTGCCAAGACTCTTCCCAGAGGTGCATTTTTCTCAAGTATAGCCTCCGAATGACCACCCTCCCCCGCCGTGCAATCGATGAAATCCTCGTTCTCTTCGGGTTTTAAAAAGTGCAAGACTTCTTCTTTTAAAACAGGAATGTGCGTGGCATCACTCATACTCCGAACTCCTTGAGACGCTCGGCGATATTGCCAAGCTCCTCTTCGGTTCTCCTCTTATAATCTTCCCAGGTTTCCTTATCCCAAACTTCAATACGATTATAAAGACCTGCAATGACCACCTCTTTCTTTAAAGAAGCATATTCCTTCAAGTAGTCGGGAATAAGTATCCTTCCCGCGGAATCGAATTCCACTTCCATTGCTCCGGAAAGCATTATCCTTGAAAAACCTCTACTGTCATGTTGCCCAAAAGGAAGTTGACTTATTTTCTCAGCTATCTTCTCCCATTCTTCCATGGAATACAAGAAAAGACATCGATCCAATCCTCTCGTGATAACAGCCTTCTTTTTTAGTTCATCACGAAACTTGGAAGGAATCGCAAGCCTCTTTTTTTCGTCTATTTTGTATGTGTACTCTCCTATGAACATGGAACCGAAAAAGGGAGAAGTTTTCCACAAGAATACGCCTTTTTCCCCACTTTTTTCCACATATCT
>CAYRME010000034.1:0-7556 GCA_964425505.1 uncultured Candidatus Saccharibacteria bacterium | reverse complement strand
TCCTATTACATAACAGTGCCTCCTTCTGTCATCCCGGGAAGCGATGCAGACTCTCTCCCTTTCTCCTCTATAAACGGCTTCCCCGAGAAAGATGGGACCCTTGTCGGGAATCTCGGAGGGGGGAGCGGCTTCCTTGGACCTTACCCACTTTATGTAAGGACTTTCCATGTGTGAAAGAGGAAAATGATAGAGACTGGTCAATTCCGAGAGGTTGAGAATAAAAGAACGCGCTTTACGAAATTCCCGGAAACTAAAATCATAAACCATTCTCTTTGTTGCCCTCTTTCCTTTTACTCTATCCATACTGAGACCATTCACTCCCGAGGTGAACTGCGAGAAACTGCTTTCAAGGTTGGACAACACCTGATCCGCTTTTTCTTTATTCTTGGCCGCAGCCATTAGTCTTACATTCACCTCAAAACCCTGTTTCTCTATTTTTCTTCTTATGAGGTCCATGGTCGCTTCGTCCACGGAAGCATTCACTTCCTCTTTTTCTTCCTCCTTTCTTTCTTTTTTGGAGAGAATCTCAAATATTTCTCTCAATATTTTCTTTAATGGTCCTTCTTTGGTTCGCTTCAACGCTTCATCAAAACTCCTTCCTTTTTCTCTTATCTCATGAATAAACTTCTCTCCTTTTTTTCGTAAATTAAAAGAAGTCGGTCTTATTACTATTTGTACAGCGGAACCCTCGTCCGCACTGATATTAGTGACCGCATTCACAATGGATTCCAAGGGATCTTTAGTAAGATCCTCATAAGTATTCAAAGGAAAAAAGAAATTCTTTTTGAGTTTCAAGTAAGAAGCGGAGACCTCTCCTTCGGGTTCGAACATAGTATAGTCACTTGGCACCTTCTCCACCAAGGCCCCGGAATAGACTCCCTGCACATATTTATTCAAAGCAGTCTCGTATTTAGAAGGAACCGCTACATAGAAAGAAATATCTTTCTCTCCGACCTCCGAAGCTATCTCAAAAACCACCCTCGGAACTCCGCGAAACAGTCCGGAGAAAAAGTTCTCCCCTTTATCAAGATAAAGAAAATTGGAATAGAACTGCTCCATTTTGGAGATCATTTGCTTCTCCTCCTCTTTATTATCTCCCTCTCCTTCTCTTTCATACCTGGGGAGTCTCACTAAAAAAAGAGTCATATCAAGACTCCTTTCAAGTAAACCCTTTCTCCTTTTCCTTGTTAAAACAAAGAAAAACAGACCAAGAATTACTAATATCGTACCGAATATTGCCAAAATCTGATTCAAGGGAATATCCATTTTATTTCTTTAAGAATTTCTTATAAGCGGCATCCTTCGCGAGAACGTCGTGATAAACATCAAGAAGAAAGGGGTCGTTCTCCTTTTCCGCTTCCTTAATGGACCTCTCAAGACCCTTCTCTTCAGCAACCCTTAAAAGGTCTTTCACTTTATTCTTGACCAATAATTCCTTTTCTTTCTCTCTTTCTTTCAGTTCTTCTTCATCATCTTTCGTTAAGGGTGTATATCCGGGATCGGGGGCGGAGGATCTTATCTCTTCTTTCTTTTTTTCTATCCATCCTTTTTCCTTCTCCTCTCTCTTCTCTCTCTCCTCCTTACTTTCTCCTTGTGATTCCGATTCCTCCGGAGAAACCCCTTTTTCTTCATACCATTCTTCAACTATTTCTTTGCTCAATTCACCTATTCTTTCTTCAGACATAGTATATTTCCTTATTACTCATTATTTTATTATAAATACTTACAAGTGAAAACACAAGATTGTACCAATAACCACCCCGCCATTTCCGGAAATTTGTAGAAATTAGTTGAAATTGATAGAAATTTATCGCCCGCCACCCCGCCGAGGGGAAATTAAATAACTAAAAACTACAAACTGAAAACTAATAAAAAGACCCTCAAAAAGAGGGTCAAGATACATACGAAAAAACTAATTACTGCATGGACTGCATTTTCTGAGCAGCCATCATCTGTACTTTGCGCATCGCCTCATTGAAGCACTTCTTTATGGCCTTCTCTTGGTCCGCCTTGGAAATTTCTTCGGAGATTCTCACTTCTTCCACTTCCATTTTTCCATTGATCACCACCTTTACGCCATTTTCCTCCGCCTCTATTTTTTCCTTCTTGAGCTCCGATTGCAATTTTTGAAGCTCCCTTGCTTGTTTCATTTGATCCCACATAAATATGTTCTTCTTTACTTCTACTAAGATGGACTATAACAGAATCCTCTTGAAAAGGAAATACTTCACAAGTAAAACTACAAAAAAGAATCACCTCCTTGCAGAGGTGATTCTTAAAGCCCGCTCGCCAAAGAGAACTGAGAATATCTTCAGGTGGGTGCCTCAGCCTTAGCCCACGGGCTAAGGATCATATGTGGCTCCCCTCAAAAGTGCAATGTCAGTCTCTTTATTTAACGAGCGGGCATTTTCATTATATCTTTTTGAATGAAAGTGGTCAATCGGTTAAACCTTCAAGAGGTCTGCAAGTTGTTTTATCAGAGAGACCACCACCGGAGGCGCAAGAAGGCTGTAGCTCTCCACTCCGTTGTCATCCTTTATTGTCCAGGGAGATTCCTTTATTTTGACTTCCCCGGTTTCTTCATCGAACTCGTAGTCATACTGAGGGGTCAACTCATAATTGGAAACATATTCTTCCGCCTTATCCACGGGAACAGAATTACGAAGAAGTATTTTGGGGATCCCGTAAAGATTAAAGGCTTGCTTGATGAGCTTCTCGTCCATTTCAAGTCTCTCTTTGATCGGCTCGATCCCTTTTTCATCACCCTCCTTTCCAACCATTCTTCCTCCTTCGCAGTCGGGATCATCACATAAGAGATGAAACTCTCCTGCTTCTTTGTCATATTCCACTTGGGAAGTGGGAAGGAGTTTCAGGTTACGAGAAGTATTGCATTTGGGGCATACCCTCCTCCATTTAGTCCTCTCATCGATCACCTGCTCGGGGACATCTATCAAAGCAAAGAAGTCCGCATCATCACGATACCCGATAAGATCACGGAAGAAAAGAGAATAGGATATCTGGTCCATATCCCTTGGAAAACCGTCAATAAAGATAACCTTTCTCCCTCTTCTGGCGATCTCTCTTTTAACAAGAGTTAGAATGAGGTCCGTAGGGAGCAATTTAGTAGTGCTCCTACCCATTAACATATCTTTTATCTCTTCCATGGAATGCCATCCTCTGTAATTCTCTTCCAGGAAACTAAAAAGTTCTTTGCTCTTCTTCTCATCCTCGAGCTCTTTATCAAGGTCTCTTATCATGTCTCCGATGGAGAAATGATCTATTTTTTCAGGATCTATCACTTCCGAGAACATCTTGGAATAAGTTCCTTTCCCGGCACCCTTTTTTCCGAGAAGGTAAACTATAAAAGCACTCTCTTCCAGGAAATGTCTTATTTTGTCTATCTCTTCTCCAGCCTTGAAATGGAAATATTTTTCCCTTTCCTTGGGGTCGGATAGATCGAACTCACGATCGTTCTCCATTTTGGTCTTAAAGATGGGAAATTCCAGATCCTTCATTTTTTCTCTCGGGGCCCATTCTTATATGAGAAAACAATTTCGAACGGTGCCCTGCTACTTTTACTCTCCGTTTTTATTTTCTTCAATGGTTTCTTTGATGATATCAAGCGCCTCCTCGGGGGTGTCAACAAGGTGAAATATCTCTAAATTTTCTTCTTTGATGGTTCCGTATTTATAACAAAGGGTCTCCCTTATCCATTCAAAAAGAGGCTCCCAATACTCCCTTCCCACCGCCACAATTGCCACTTTCTTAGGTATTTTCTTGGTTTGCACAAGGGTAATTATCTCAAAGAATTCGTCAAGAGTTCCAAATCCTCCGGGAAAGAAAACATATCCGGAAGAGGAGAAGGATAACATTACTTTTCTTGTAAAGAAATAATAGAAACCGATGGAATGCTTCAGGTATTTATTGGCTCTCTCTCCTTTTTCTATTTGAATGTTTATTCCCACCGAATCACCTTCTTCTTCGTAAGCTCCTCTATTTCCCGCCTCCATGATCCCGGGACCACCCCCGGTGATAACTGCAAAATCTTCCCTAACAAGGAGATTGCCCAAATGCCTCGCCTTCTTGTAATCGGGATGTTCTTCATTTAAAGAACTGGAACCGAATACAGTGACCGATCTCTTGAAGTCGGTAATGAACTGGAATCCGTCCACGAATTCGGCCATTATGCGAAAGATCCTCCACTGGAAAGTCTCTCGAAAATCCTCTTTTGCGGGCGGAAGATCCGTGTCGGGTATTTGAGATATATCAAACTCCTCCATGTTATTCATAAAATATTCATTAAATTCTTTTTAAGAATTATATTAGAAAAAGGGCAAAAGACAAGAACCTTGGTTAAAACCCGTCACCGCGGCCCGCCGGAAATTTGTAGAAATTTATCGTCCTCCGCGCCGCCGGATTTTTGATTTTAAAGTTCCCTGAATACAATATCTCCATCTTCGTCAGTTCTCTTTAAAGTAATACCTTCTTTTTCTATTCTTTCCACCACCTCTTCATGGGGGTGGCCATAAGGATTGTCTTCTCCCGCCATTATCACAGCCACTTCGGGAGAAACAGCGGAAAGAAATTCCTCGGAGGTGGAAGTTCGTGATCCATGATGTCCCACTTTGAGAACATCGGAATCGATGTTCTCTTTTTCTTGCGAAAGCAACTCTTCTTCTTGTTCAACATAAACGTCTCCCATGAAAAGGAAGCTTTTCTCTTCTTCCGTTACAAGACGAGAAACAACCGAAACTTCATTAAGGTCATTAACCTCTTTTCCTTTCAGGTCCTCTTCGGGATAAAGAATATCCATATGAAAATCCTTTCCGGAAACCCTTTTCCCCGCAAGAGCTTGTTTATAACCCTCTTTTTCCAATACTTCCCTCCACTTCTTTGATATATCGCTTTCTGAAAAAGCGCCGGTGCAAATGATATTTTCCGCATCGTAGTGATCCAAGGCCCTTATAACTCCCGAAACGTGATCATAGTGAGCATGAGAGAGAATGACAAGGTCCAGATCATAAAAAAAGGGGATCTCATTCCCCAGCTTCTCAAGCACTTTATCGCTCGGACCCCCGTCTATAAGAATATGATGATTTCGCGGAGTTCTTACAAGGACCGCATCACCCTGCCCCACATCAAAAAAAGTAATTTTCCACTCATCCTCCCTTAAAAAGAAAAGAAAGTTCCATGAGAGAACATTAAGAACAAGAAGAAGAAATACCAGAAAAAATAACCCTTTCTTCTCCATAACAACCAAAAGTCAATTCTCTTCCGCTTTTCCGAGGATCTTGAAAACTTTAGTGCCACAATGAGGGCAATCTCCCTTGAGAGCTTTTCTTTTTACCCCGCCCTTTCCATTGATCTCCACTTCTTTATCGTTCTCAAGCTCCCTTTTTTCTCGACATTTTACACAATAACCTTCACCCATATTCCCTTTAATTTAAATTGAGTAATGAACCAATTTTACTAAGAAAAGAATATTTTTTCAATAAACCCGGATTTTACATGATCTTTCTTTCTGAGCTCTCAATTGCCTTCTTTATCATTCTTTCCTTTTCGAGATTCTCTTCCTCTTTTCTTATCTCGGGAACACTTCCACGAGTTTCAGGGTTCTTGGGGAGAAATCTCACACAACAATCCTCCTCGGGCAATATGGAAGTTTCATAGGTCCCCAGACCCTTAGCTTCCTTTATTATCTCCTCTTTATCATAACCAAGGAGCGGCCTTAAAACGGGAAGTTCAGAGCCGTCATCCGTTACCGTCATATTCTCAATGGTCTGAGAAGCGACCTGCCCCAGGCTCTCTCCGGTCACAAGCGCTCTCGCTTTCTCCTTCTCCGCGATCCTCGACCCTATGGAGACCATAAAGCGACGATAAAGGAGTACCCTGAATTTCTCTCTGGTATTCAACATTATCTCCTTTTGCACCTCATCAAAGGGAACAAGGTAAAGAACCGCACCACCTTGAAAAGAAGAAAGAGTTTTAACAACCTCCTCGGTTTTCTTAATGGACTCCTTGGAAGTGCTCGGATAAGCGTGAAAATGAATGAAAATATTCTTCATTCCTCTTTTCATCATTCGAAAGGAAGCCACGGGAGAGTCTATGCCTCCGGAAAGAAGAGCAGCTACTTTTCCGGAAGTTCCTACCGGCAAACCGCCCACCCCCTTTATCTTAGAAAAGTATACGTAAGTTTCCTCCGGGGTTATCTCCACATGGCAATTGAGTTCCGGGTTCTCAAGATCAACATCTTTTTTCATTCTGTTCTGTATACGCTCCCCCAGACGCCCCGCAAGCTCACCGGAAGAGATGCTGAATCGCTTGTCCGAACGTTTTACTGTCACGCGAAAAGTTTCAAAAGACAACTCTTCCACGATCTCAGGAACTCTTTTCTCTATTACCTCAAGAGAAGAAGGAATAATGAGAGCGGGAGAGAAGTACGCAATACCGCAAACCCTTTTTAATACTTCTATTGCATGATTCTTGTTGCCGGGAATCACCACCACCCTTCCTCTCTTTTTTATTACTTGTGCTTCCGGAAGAGCATTCTGAATATTGAAAACAAGGGTATCCTCAAAGAAGTTACGATTCTTCCCTTTTAATCCGATCTCCGCATAATGAACAAGAATACCCTCTTTTTCTTTATTCTGCATAACGATCATCATCCTCCATTAAGCTTTTATTGCGTAAAAAGTAGTTTATAAGAAGAGGACCACATAGCGTAGTGAATACACTTAATACTATGATGGCAGTCAATAGATCTCTTTCCAGTATTCCTACCTCAAAACCCACAAAAGCAGCCGCGAGTCCGGTGGAAAGTTGAGGTATGGTTGCTATTCCGGCGAATTGACTTTGCACTTTATTGAAACCATTGACTTTCCCTCCCCAGTATCCGCTCATGAATTTTGCGGCCATGGAGCTAATAACTATGGCAACAGTAAAGAACAAAAGTTCCGTTGCCTCCAAGAAAGCCCCTATATCCATTTCCATCCCCACCACCACAAAAAAGACGGGTATGAAAACCCCGTAACTTATTACCGATATTTTCTCTCTCAATTCTTTGCTCTCTATGGAATCAGAGAGAAGTAACCCCGCCAAGAAACCGGCTATTATTGCATGTAATCCGATGAATTCAAAGAACACCACCATACCCAAAAGCGCAACAAAAACGAAGCGGAACTCTTTCTCAAAAAGATCACTCTCTTTAACTTCACTGGGAAGCAGAGCCCATCTTGCTCGCGGTATCAACCATTTCACTACTACTATGAATATAAAAAGCAAGAGGTAAAACAAAGGAAGGGGCAAAGGAAGGATGGGATCGACTATTTGCAAAAACACGGAAAGTACCAGCAAACTGGCCAGGTCCTCAAGAGTAATGGAAGAGATTATCACTTTCCCGAAATCGGTCTTCAGTAGTCCGGATCGCTTTAGTGAGGGGATCGCTACCGCTACTGAAGAGGACATGAAAACGATCCCCAGCATGATCAATGCATAGGGGTGATAATCAAAAGCCAACCCCAATATTACCGCTACCGCAAAAGGTACCAAACTATTTA
>CAYRME010000033.1:0-7693 GCA_964425505.1 uncultured Candidatus Saccharibacteria bacterium | reverse complement strand
TTATTGACAAAGAAGAACTTTAGTGTATAATAATCATTATTAATGCGTACGAACAATTCGAACAATGACCAATCTGAAAAATGAAGGTGGAGAGGAGGCGGAGGCAACCATAAGAAAAACAAAAGACGGAAAGTATGTTGATTTGAGCAAAGAGTCTCTTGTCAGGCAAGAACAGAAGCATCTTGATCACTCGCAATTAATGAATCTCTTTGAAAGACTCCGTCTAAGATTCACTTTAACTCCACAATGTAATTTGTGGTGTTTTTTTTGCTCTAACGAAGGGTCTTGCTATGAGGCAAAAAAACAAGAGCATGCCGATATAGGACAGGTGATTAAGCTTGGAGAGATGATCATTGAAAACACTCCCTTGAAGTCAATAGATTTTAGTGGCGGGGAGCCTCTTTTACACCCGGATTTCAATAAAGAGAATTCACGTCTCATAGAATGGACAAAGAAATATCCTCATATTCGCTTTTCTGTGCACAGCAATGGCACCACTCTTTCTCCGAAGATCATAGATCAGGTCAAAGGACACTTTTCTCGTATCGGAATTAGTGTAAACTCTTTTCATTTTCCCACATGGAATCTAATAACAAATACCGGAAATAATTTCCCTCAGGAAACCCAAAAGAAGAAATTCCAAAAGATGATCTCGAACATTGAATATCTTGCAGATCAAGGTATCGGGGAAAAGGTTTTTATGAAAATGGTGGTCATGAGAGGAATAAATAGTAGCGAAAAACAACTGGAAGATTTTTTGGAAAAATGTGAGAGATATAATTTTCATCCCAAATTTTTAGAGTTCGAGCCTCAATACAAAGAACAGAAGAAGTATGTGATCAAACGCAAGGAATTATTCGATAAATTAGAAAGAATTGGTTGTCAGTTCCCCGAGGATGCTCCTCGACACAACGATCCCAAAACCTATATTCCGGGCGTTAATTTTCAATATGGAAAATGCCCAATTGGATTGCATAGCATTTTTGAGTGTGGAACAAAAGCAGCCTGCGAAAGTTGTTATAGTTTTCTTTGCATGTTCGTTAAACCAAGTAGTGACGGGAGGGGCCTTCATCTTAAACCCTGTTCTGTTTTAGACACCAAAATTGATTTAACTCACGCCTTGAGAAACGATGATGTAAAGCAATTAATAGAGCTCTTTCGTGTTTCAAGGGAATACTTGATGCTTGCCCCGGGAATATCCACTCCCGATTGGAATAAAGAGGAAGATTATAATCCGGAAAAATAAAGAGAAGCAAAATGAAAAAAGAAATTCTTCAAAAATTTCCACTTCGGATAGCGATCAACGACCAATGTAATTTGAGATGTTTTTTTTGTTCCAACGAAGGAATGGCCAGAGCGAGTTATGGGAATATAGACGTGGAAAAATTCAAAAAACTCGTAAACATACTTTCTCAAGAAGGATTAAAAAATATTTCCCTTACTGGAGGGGAGCCTTCATTGCATCCACAGGTAAAAGATATCATAACCTTTTGCGGTGATCTTGATTTGGAGAACATATTCTTTCATACCAATGGAACCTTACTCGATGAAAGAATTATTTCTTTGATCTCCTCGAATTTCACCAAAATAGCACTTTCGATTCATGCAGTGGAGAGGGAAACATGGAAGAAGATAACTGGGGGCGGGGAGGAGCAATTTGATTCGTTGATGGAAAAGCTCTCCATACTTTCCTTTTTCTCGGAAAAAATCTTAGTGGAAGTAAAATATGTTCCCATGAAAGGTGTTAATGATGACAAGAAGAATATTTCTCGTTTTCTTGATTTTTGCAATGAAAACCGTTTTAAATTCAAATTTCTGAATCTTGAACCCATAACCACCGAACAACTATCTTTTGTAGTTCCCTTTGAGGAACTGAAGAAGACCATGGTTGAATGTGGAGCAAGAAAAAGAGAGAAAGAAAAGGTTTTCCGAGGGCAAGGAACGTATTTACCTATAGAGAGATTTGATTATGGGAATACTTTCGGGGTAGCTATTGAGATCGGTTGCGGTAAAGAGATAACGTGCAACAACTGTCATAAATCCAATGAAATATTTGTGACTCCTGGTCTTGAAATAAAGCCGTGCCATGTTACCGATAACGTAATTGACCTCAATTATTTTCTGGAGAAGGGTGATGAAAATTCTGTCCTGGAAGCAATAATAGAATCACGAAATTATCTTGCCAGCTCCCCTGGAAAAGGGGCAGAAACCTGGCAAAGTAAATAAGATCATGAGAATAAACAAACAAAAAGAGAACGCGCTGATCATATTTGCAAAAAAACCCCAAGTGGGCAAGACAAAAACGAGGATAGCCAAGGAGACCTCTAATAAGTTTGCTTATGAATTTACTAAAAATTGCCTTATAGAGCTTTTAAATAAAGTTAAAGGATCGGATTATTATGATTTGATAGTAGTAGCGGATGATGCGCATGAATTGTCTTGGTTTCAAGAGAATTTTTCCCTGGAAGGAATGGTTGTTAGCAATAAAGAAGGGGGTAAAAGTGAAAAATTCGAAGAGATCTTCTCTCGACTCTTGAATGAGAAAGGGGGGTATCATTATAAAAAAGTCGCTCTTATTCCTATGGATATTCCTTTCATATCAGAGGAAGATATTATTAGTGCTTTTGCTCGCTTGGAAGAAAAAAGATTTGTTTTTGGTCCAGAGATCAATGGGGGAGTATATCTTATAGGAACTAAAGCGCCCTACCAAGAAGGGGTTTTTCAGGGCATAAGATGGAGTACTCCCCGTTCTTTCCAAGATCTTTTAAGTAATGCAAAAAAAGAGAACTCTTTTTCGTTGAAGCTGAAAAACGATCTGAATACTCCGGAGGAGATAATGAACCTGAAGAAAGATATTGCATATCATTGTCCTGTTCTATATAAGTTTCTTAAAGAGAAAGACTTTTACCTTCCAACAAAGAACCGCTATGTAAATTTTGATGATCTTTCCATATGTATTCCTGTAGCGCTCAACATAGTGGAAAAAAGAGAGGGGGGTAAATTGAAGATTCTTCTTCAAGCAAGGCACAAGCCAAACTCTGACTTAAAGAATACGGGAAAAAAAGAGGTGCCCTCAGGACTAATAGAAAAATATGAGTTGGCTCAGAATGCAGCAATAAGAGAAGCAAAAGAGGAAAGCGGGATAACTTGCGAGATATCGGATGAGCAGCAAGAAGCAGAAGTTGTAGAATATTCAAACGGGGAGGTTGCCGCAATATATCATCCTTTTTGTTGCCATCAACAGTTAAAAGGTGATCGAGCGTATCTTTCTCTGGTTTTTCTTAGCAATTACAAAAAGGGTGAACTTTCCGAGAATCTTGAAGAGAGTCGCAACCCGAGATGGATTCCAATTGAACAAGTTAAAGAGATGGTGGAAGAGCACCCCGAAGAGTTCTTTTTTTTGAGTTTGGGAGCTCTTCGTGAATACTTGAAATACAAGGATGTCAATTAGAGTTTTTTCTTTTTCTATCAAAGACTTCGAAAATCTCCTCTCCTGCTTTACTTACCTCGTTTCCCAATATTTCAACAATTTCTTTTATTTGTTCTTCGGAGGAAGCTTCGATTTCCATGAACTCCAGTTCTGCCGGAAAGAAAAAATTTATAAAGACAATATTTGCATTACCAAATTTCCAGTACTCCCTTTTGCTTGTGTACTCGGAAAATCTTTCCAGGCCGAGAATCCCAAGGATTTTTTCCATGACCTCCCCATCTTTAATACCTACATTCAATTCTTCTCGATGCCATATCCCTTCGTTATCAAGTGAGGCACCTTTGTAGGTTAATTCTGCCTCCTTGTTATCTTCTCTTCTGAGGCGAAAAATGTGTTTATCGTTACTTATTCCCTTTCCTTTCTCTGTATAATATACATCCCTGATGGATTTCTTTCCTTGAAATTCCATGCTTGACCCAAGAAGAGAAACAATTTTTTCTTTGCTACTGAAAAGAAGTTTCATTTCTATTTCTGTGTTTCTTGACATAGTGAAAATATATTTTAAAATAGAAAAAGTTCTTTAAAAAAAAGAAAGATAAGGAGGAGTTTTATATGAATTATATCACAAAGAGAGAATATGAGGAACTGGAAAAAGCGATAATTGAAACGGAAAAAAAAGTGAATCGTGCAATAAAAGAGAAAGCAGATTCGGGTTCTGGGCAAGACACTTGGCACGATGAGGGATTTAAGCAAAATTTGGTGGAAGAGGCAATGTGGAGGCAAAAACTTAAAGAGCTTAAAAAAACTCGAAATTCTTTGATAATAATAGAACCAGAAGAGCAAGATGAGGTTGCAGAAATTGGAAATGGGGTGGAAGTAGAGTACGAGAATGGAGAAACTTTTAAGTTTATCCTTGAGGGATTGAATGTTAGCGGAAAAATGAGCAACCTCTCCATCTATAGCCCGCTAGGGAAGGCTGTCTGGAGAGCCAGGGAAGAGGATAAGGTGAAGGTCAACATTGGACACAAGGAGCATGAGGTTATTGTAAAGAATATTATTTTTCCCTCAAAAGCAAAGGAAATATTCTCTTAAAAAGGAGGTGGTATGCATGAGAGAAGGTTTATTGGTTGCGGTTGATGGACCCGATGGATCTGGGAAGAGTACTTTAACAAAAATGATTGCTGAGAAGAAGGAGGCTATTATAATCAAGCCCACTTATTTCTCCTCTTCTTCGGGAGCAAGGCAGATTGGGGAGGAATTTGAGAAAAATAAAGACTATCTCCGAGCAAGCTCTCGAGAGCATAATAATTATTTCCTAAGAGCAATGAGAAGAAATTATCAAGAAACAATATTTCCTCTCTTGAAGGAAAATAACTTTATTATTCTCGACTCTTCAGAGATTAGAGCATTAAGCTTTATTATGGACAGAGGAGAAAAGGGTGCCATAGAAGAAACCAGGGGGTGGATCTCGACGAATTTGATAAATTGTGGTATAATTCCTGATTTGAGAGTAAATTTCATTGGAGACCCTGAAGACTTAATGAAAAATCTTTTCTCCAAAGAAGTCTTGGATTCAGGTGACCCTAGAGATAAAGAGGAAATGAAGAAAAGACTAAGTTGCTACAGGAGAGCAATAAAAGAGGTACAAGCGATTCAAGAAGAGGTGCCAAGAATAGAAATAGAGGTTAAGCATGCGGGAGAAGAGAAGGAAAAGTATTTGGAAAAATTATCTGAGAGGATCCTGGGAGAGATCAACTCCAAACTCCTTCTAGTTTAAAAAGAGGTCAAAAGGGCCTCTTCTTTTTTGTATTCTTGCAATTTTTCGAGAGGGCATATTACCGTGTTTGAATAACAAATATAACAAGAGAAGATGGAGTTATTGACATTTTTATTTTTTTGTAAAATAAAAATAGTACTTTTTAAAAAGGAGGTGAGAGCATGAGGTTAGTCGAACTGATCATGGTTACATGCTGTGTAGCCACAATTGCAGCTGGCTTGAGTCAATTGCAAAAAGTAGGAGATGAAGCAGAAGAGAAGATCGCCTCTGCAAACGAGTTTACCCTAGAAAGGGTAGAGTTTGCAGAGGAGTTGGGTTTTGATATTGACGTAGTCAATGTCAAAGATGCAGTAGAAGGAGTAGATAAAGAGAAAGTAGAAGATGCAATAGAAGAGATAGAAGAAAAATTAGAAAATAAAGAGAAAGTAGGAGATGCAATAGGAGATGTAGAAGGTGCAGGAATAGAAGATATAAAAGAATTGGATAAAGACCAAGCAAAAGAAATTCTTCAGCTGGCTCTCGAGAAGAAGAGCTAAAATCATTTTTTAGACCAAACCTCTCTGAGAGTCGGCTTCTTTTTACTCTGATGCTTCTACTTTGCTCAAACCCGAGGAATCAGACGAAGATGAGCTTGAAGACAACTAGATCATTTTTAAGCCAACTCTCCCTGGGAGGGTTGGCTCTTTTTTTTTTGCGGGGATATATCAAGCCAAAGTAGAAATATCAGCTTTTTAGTAAAGTAAAAATGTCAGACTTCTAAAAATTAAACTTTTAATATCGACCTTTTAAAAATCAAATAATTTGAAGAATTCGGCTAAAAGCAGACCTTCTATTTGCTCCGTAGAGCGCCGTTTCAACCTCTGATTGATTTTGACACCTATTGCGCCAAGGACTTTTTCTTAAGATGTTCAGAGACATGCTTTAAGGAACTTTTTCCTTTTTGTTTGGCAGGAACAATCCAGGGAACGTCTTTTTCAGAAACAGGGGATCGTTTTTCTTCGGTTGTTTCTTGATAATTTAAATACTTTCCCCTTAATTTAATCCATATTGAAGCATCCATGCGTTCTTCAATTACCACTCTTTCCCTTTTTCTCACCGTAGCCGGTTGTTTTTCTGAAAGCTGAAATACGCGATTCTTGTAACTAATGCAGAAATTATTCTGCACCATCCTTGTATGGTGCTCGGAAAGAATACTGGGCAAGAGCTCTTTCTCCCCGAAACTTATATCCCTGTGAAAGTTTCCTTTCTTTGCCGGAGCCTTGCCGTATTTCCTGTTATACTCCGGAATATATTCCTCAAACAAATACTTGTTTGCCGTTTCTTTGTCTCCGAAATTCCCCTTAGCCGCCTCTCTTTTATGAGTCTGTTTTGCAAAGTTCCGAAAACAGTCTCTATTCTTCCTTTGGCTTCCGCACTGCATGCCCAGATTACGCCGACATCCAGTTCTTTCATGGATTTCTTAAACTGAGCAAGCCTTTCCTCGCTTTCCTTTTCCATCGCATTGTTGTGGTACACTCTTAATCCGTCAGAATAGATAGTCTTTGGTTTGCCATAGAGAGGGAAATACCCTTTGGTACACCGGTAAATGTCCTTCAGATTTTCGTTCTTTATAAACATGGCAAAAAGGATAGTACTTGTAGCATCATCCAAGAAGAGAAGGAGACAGCATTTTTTCTCTTGTACCATCCCTCCCTTCAAACCAGTCATGATATGAGCCGTCAAGAAGAGCCATCTCTCCGAAGTGCTCTTTGGGAGGCTGTTTGGCCCGGTACTCACTTGTTTTCCTTTCTTTGGGTTTCCACAGATCATTTTCTATCATTATCTGTCTGAGGGCTTCTGAAGAATAGTAGATACCATGATCTTCTGACTTTTCCCTGGCGTGTTCGGGCCAAAAATCATGATATTTTTCCCAGATTATTCCAGCTATCCTTTCTTTTTTTTCTTCCGGTATCTTTTTGTTGCTCTCCTTTTCTCTGTTTCTGTGAACAAGAGCTTCAACCCCTTTTTCTTTAACATCAGCTTTTGGCTGATAAATGTGACGTACCGAAAGACCGGTTAAATTAGCAGTATCTTCGGTGGTTAATTCTTTCCGAATGCATCGATTAATAGTTTCGTATGTATCGACTTCTTTTTGGGACATGTTAAAATACTTCATAGATAGAATAGTGGTTAATTGATTAATAATTTCAGCCTTATACCACTATTCTATCTTATTTACCCTGACATTTCTACTTTGCTATACCCTGACATTATCACGTTTGGTTAACACAAATATAACAAGACCTTGATTAAAAAATGTTTTTTTGGTATGATATGGAGCGTTAATTTTTCATAAGAATATGGCGGTACCAAAGAAAAGAAAAACAAAGTCAAGGAGGAATCAAAGAAGGATGCATCTTTATCTTAAGAATCCTTCTCTGGTAGATTGCCCGCAATGCAAAGAGAAGAAGCTCATGCACAGAATGTGTGAGGAATGCGGGTACTAC
>CAYRME010000032.1:0-7708 GCA_964425505.1 uncultured Candidatus Saccharibacteria bacterium | reverse complement strand
CGAGAAGGGAAGAACCCTTTATTACGCCGAGGCTGAAAATTGGCACCCCATTACCTACCCTTGGCACCTCCTCGATGCGAATGAGACCCTTTTTGAGGACTTGAAGGGAGAAGTTAGAGGAGAACTGGAAGATGGGTGTCGTATAAAAGGGGAGGTCAAGATCGAAGAGGGAGCGAGAATAAGATCGGGGTCTTACATAGAGGGTCCCGTTCACATAAAAGCTGGTACCGTAGTGGGCCCCAATGCTTACGTGAGAGGAAGCACGGTGATCGGAGAAGATTGCAAGGTGGGACATGGAGTAGAGGTTAAGAACTCCATTGTAGGAGATGACACTCACCTTTCTCACTTGAATTACATAGGAGATTCCGTTATAGGCGATTCTTGTAATATCGGTGGAGGTACTATTTTTGCGAATCTCCGTTTCGACGAAAAGGAGATACAAGTCAATGTTAAAGAGAAAAAGATCTCTACGGGGCGAAGGAAACTCGGTGCGATCATGGGAGACGGTGTCTCGGTGGGGATCAATACTTCTCTCATGCCGGGTGTGGTAGTGGGAACCGGATCCATTGTGGGGCCCCATATGATGGTGAAAAGAGATGTGGAAGAAGGAGAGAAGTTCTTGGAATCTTAAGGAAATAAATATTTTTCATGCATGTTATCGGCATAGACGGAGGAGGGACCAAGACCACTGCGGCTCTTGCCGACAAAGAGGGAGAAGTGGTGGCTACAAAAAAGGCCGGCTCTTCCAATCCAAGGAATGTAGGCTTGGAGGGTGCGGCACAAGTGGTTGCCGATCTTGTTAACGGATTAAGGGACGAAAAAGAAATAGCATGTGTATATGCCGCTCTTTCCGCAATTGATGAGGAATTCAAAGAAAAAAGAGAAGAATTGAAGGAAATGATAAAAGAAAAAGGGGTGAAAGAAGAGGTGTTCATCGGGAGTGACCAGCTTGCCGCCTTCCGGGCGGGGACCGATCGAGAAGATGGTGTGGGGGTTATTTGCGGAACGGGAGCGGTAGCGTTCGGTTTCAAGGAAGGAGAAAAAATAAAAGCGAGCGGATGGGGTTACTTAGGTGATGAGGGTTCTGCTTTCTACGTGGGAATAGAAGGATATAGGAGTTTGCAAAAGGCTTTCGACGGAAGGATAAAGGGAGAATCCCTAAGGGAGATCCTTAGTGGGGAGCGGGGAATAGATACGCCCGAGGATCTGAACGAGAGGATCTATCAAGACCCCATGAAAGAAATTCCCTCTCTTTCGGTAATAGTAAGTAAAGCTGCTGAAAAGGGCGATGAAACAGCTGTTTCCATAATGAGAAGTGCGGGAAAGGAGCTTGCGTTATCATTAAGGACGGTCATTGAGGATCTGGGATTCAAGAAAGAATTTCCGGTGGTGCTCTCCGGAGGGATGTTCAACTCTGATATACTTCTCGGATCGCTTAAAGAAGAAGTTTCCGACATTGAAGAAGCTTCTATTGTTGTACTCAAAAAGGATCCCGTTAAAGGCGCAGTAAAATTGGCTCTTGAAAATATTCATAGAAGAAACGATCAAAAATGACCCAAAAATACATAAAAGAACAAGATAAGGAGGTTTACGAGATAATAAAAAAGGAAGAGGAAAGAAAGAGTACTACTTTGGAAATGATCCCTTCCGAGAATCACACTTCTCCCGCGGTTCTCGAGGCTCTTTCAAGTGTCTTCAATGATAAGTATGCCGAAGGCTATCCCGGCAAGAGATACTATGGAGGAAATGAACATGTGGACGAGATAGAGAGTCTTTGCATAGAGAGAGCAAAAGAGCTTTTCGGGGTTCCTTTTTGTAATGTGCAAGGATATTCGGGGTCTCCCGCGAATATGGCCGTTTATTTCGCCACTCTTTCCCCGGGGGAAAAAGTAATGGGTATGCATCTCAATGCAGGGGGACATCTTACTCATGGATGGAAGGTGAATTTTTCGGGAACTTATTATGATTCCGTGCTTTACGGGGTAAGCAAAGAGGATTCCCTTATTGACCATGAGGAAGTAAGAGAGTTGGCAAAAAAAGAAAAACCCGGGCTAATGTTCGTGGGAACCACTTCCTATCCGCGCGTTTTGGATTTTGAGAAATTTAGAGAAATAGCGGACGAGGTGGGGGCCTATCTTTGCGCCGATATCTCTCATATTTCGGGTCTTGTGGTTTCCGGAGCGCATCCGAGTCCCGTGGATCATGCTCATATCATCACCACTACCACTCATAAAACATTGCGGGGACCGAGGGGAGCTCTTATCATGGTAACTCAAGCGGGACTTGAAAAGGATGAAAAGTTGCCCGAAAAGATAAATAAGGCGGTTTTTCCCGGTCTTCAAGGGGGGCCTCATGAACATCAAGTAACCGCCATAGCGGTTTGCCTCAAGGAGGCCATGAACCCTTCCTTCAAAGATTACGGAAAGCAAGTTGCAAAGAATGCGAAAGCATTGGCTAAAGAGTTATCGGAGCGAGGTTTCAAGCTTGTTTCGGGAGGCACGGATAATCATCTCATGTTGCTTGATCTAAAGAGCAAGGACACCACCGGGAAGGAGGCGCAAGAATTACTTGAGAGAGCGGGAATCATAGTGAACAAGAATGCTATTCCCTTTGACCCCTTGCCTCCCGCTACCGGTTCCGGAGTTCGTTTGGGTACTCCCGCTCTTACTACGCGAGGAATGAAGGAGAAGGAAATGAAGGAAGTGGCGGATCTTATAAACGAAGTGGTGGAAGGAAGGGATGAAAAGACGGTCCTTGAGGTTGGAAAAAAAGTAAAGGGTCTTTGTGAGAGATTTCCCATTTAAATTTTTTCTATGAAGGAAATGAAAGGTAAAAGAATAGCGGAAGAGAAACTTTCTTTCCTGAAAGAGGACATGGAAAGAAAGGGGTTATCTCTTTCTTTGGCGGTGGTTCGGGTGGGAGAAGACCCCGTTTCTTCTGTTTATGTAAAAAGGAAGAAAGAGGAGCTTTCAAGAATGGGTATTTCCGTCTCCATATATGATCATGATGAAAAGATCGAGAAGGAGAAATTAAAAGAGAACATTTCTTCTCTTGAGGAGGATGGAATTATTGTTCAATTGCCCTTGCCGAAAAATTTGAATGCCCGGGAGGTTATTGACGCTATTCCCGAAAAGAAGGATGTAGATCTTTTATCTTCATCTGCGATCGGGAAATTCTATACCGGAATGACAAATACTTTTCCTCCCGTAGTGGGAGCGGTGGAAACTTTGCTTGAGGAGTACGAGATCGATTGCAAGGGAAAGAATGTGGTGCTCATGGGAGCGGGAGCGCTAGTGGGGAAACCTCTTTCCCTTTATTTTCTCAAGAAAGAGGCTACTGTTTCCGTTTTGAACGCTTATACCAAGCAACCGGAAAGATTCACCAAGGAGGCGGATATCCTTGTTTCGGGTGTGGGGAGGCCGGGGCTTGTAAAAGGGGACATGGTAAAGAAAAATGTTGTAATAATTGATGCCGGAACAAGCAGTAGCGGCAAAAAATTAAAGGGAGATGTGGATATGCGGTCCGTAAATGAAAAAGCATCTTTGGTCACTCCCGTTCCGGGAGGAGTGGGACCCCTTACGATTTATCATTTGGCGAATAACCTCAAGATATTGAATGATGGTCGATAAAGGAGTACTCTTTTTCTTGAATGCTCTTACGGGGAATATTTTCTACCTTGATCTTTCTTTTTTCTTCTTTGCTCAAATTGTTCCCTATCTTATTGCTATTCCTTTTCTCTATCTTCTCTTGAGGAACATAAAGAAGCATGGATGGTTTGCGGGTGAGGTTCTTTTGGCGGGCTTCTTTACGAGGTATGCCTTGGTGGAACTTGTGCGTTACGCATTTCCCAGAGAGAGGCCTTTTCAGGTCTTTGAAGAAATAAATCTCATTCTTCCCTTTAAAGATAGCCCTTCTTATCCCTCGGGTCATATTGCTTTTCTCTTTGCTATTTCCACGATAGTACTTCATTACAATGAAAGGTGGGGTATAGCGCTTTATTCCTTATCTTTCTTATCTGCGATCTCGAGAGTTATAACGGGTGTCCATTGGCCCCTGGATGTTCTCTGTGGTGCTTTGCTTGGTATATTGGGAGGAATCATTGTGAGAGAAACCCTTAGGTACATCAAAAAAGAAGAAAATTAAGGTAGGTGGCGGCGGTGGGCGATAAGTTTCAACAAATTTCCATAAATTTCTATAAATTTCCGGCGGGAACGGCGGATTTGGAACTTCGGTCGTTGGAGATACGAACCGCTTCGCTGTAATTTCTTCGAAATTAAATTTGTGATCTGTCTTGTAATTTGTAATTTTTCTGTGCATTGGTTTATAATCTGCGACACGATCCTTGAAAGGAGGGAGAAAACTTGCCGGACTTAAGGTTGAACCTTTGGAACTTAGAGAAACTGAAGAAAGAAATGGCTTACGCGGACGAGGAGACAGCTACTAGATACAAGAGAAAGATAATGGAGATTCACGAGTATTTACATTACTACATATATTGCGGCATGAGTAGCTAAAGCGAGAAAGCTTAAAACCCGGTCTTTACCGGGTTTTTTCTTTGTGCCGCGGGTGGGACTCGAACCCACACGGGATAAACCCCATACGATTTTGAGTCGCATGCGTCTGCCAGTTCCGCCACCGCGGCTCCTGTCCTATTTTACCAAAAAAACATCTCTTGTAAAACAAGGAATCTCTGTTATAATTAAAATCCTACCTTAAAGATAGGGATTAACCAGATGAAAACCACCAAGAAGACACAATATGCCTTGCGGGCAATGATAGTTCTAAGCAAAGAAAAGGAAAGGCCCTTGAGTTATATCGCCAAGAAGGAGGGCATGCCCCTGAAGTACCTGGAAAAGGTCTTTTCCGACCTTGAAACAAATAACCTTGTAAGGGCAAAGCGAGGTGCTAAAGGAGGATACTCCTTAGAGAGATCGCCGAGAAAAATAACCCTGGAGAACGTATTTGATGCTGTAGGAGAAGAGATTCTCGTAGCTGACTGCGTTGAAAGGGGGTGTCCTCGAGACGGGAGTTGCGAAGCTTCCAGGGCTTGGAAGAGGGTCGGTGATGAAATAAAGAAAAGCCTTTCTTCCATAAAACTTTCCGATCTTATTGAGTAATTAAAATCTATATGAAAAAAGAGAATACAAGAATATATTTTGATAATGCGGCGACGACTCCCGTAGATGAAAGGGTAGTGGAAGCAATGATGCCCTTCTTTTCGGAGAAGTTCGGGAACCCTTCCTCCTTGCACTCTTTTGGACAAGAGGCTCTCTTTGCTGTGGATGATGCAAGAGAAAAAGTGGCGAATTTCTTGAACTGCAAAGAAAAGGAGGTGTCCTTTCTTTCTTCCGCTACGGAGGCTAATAATTTGGCAATACTGGGAATTCTGAAGAAAGTGGATGATCCTCATGTAATTGTACCCCCTTTTGAGCACAAGGCGGTTCTTGAGCCGGTAAAAGAGAGTGGAGCGGAGATCGACCATCTTCCCGTTTCAAAAGAGGGTGTTGTCAAAAAAGAGAAACTGAGGGAAATGATAAAGGAAAACACGGTTCTTGTTTCGGTGGGGTATGCGAACAGTGAAATAGGTACTTTGCAACCTGTAGAAGAAATAGGAGAGATAATAAGAGAAGAGAATGAAAAAAGAGGAAAGAGAGTGGTCTTTCACACTGATGCGGTGCAAGCAGTGAACTTCTTTTCTTGCGATGTACAAAAGTTGAACGTGGACCTTTTAACGATGAGTGGGCATAAGATATACGGCCCCAAGGGAGTTGCCGCGCTTTATATAAGAGAAGGAACTCAACTGTTCCCTCTCATGTATGGTGCCTCCCAAGAAAAAGGAATGAAGCCGGGCACGGAGAATGTTCCCGGTATTGTGGGGCTTGGAGTCGCCGTAGATCTCTTGAAGGAAAATGACGTTCGGAAGATGAGAGAAATGCGGGACAAGCTATGGGAAGGGATAAAAAATAATGTTCCGGATGTAAGATTGAATGGTAGTAAAGAAAAGAGACTCCCTCATAATCTTAATTTGAGCTTCAAGGGAGCGGAAGGAGAAAGTATAATGATGGCCTTGGACAAAGAAGGAATAGCGGTTTCCACCGGTTCCGCATGTGCTTCGGACTCTCTTTCTCCTTCTCATGTACTTCTTTCCATTGGGCTTTCTCATGAGGAGGCTCACGGTTCTGTACGCATCACGCTCGGGCGCTTTACAAAAGAAAGAGAGGTTGATCAACTTTTGGAAAAATTGCCTCCCATAGTAGAAAAATTAAGAAAGATCTCGGGAAAATGAAAAGAAAGAACTATTATTCGGAAGAAGTAATGAAGAGATTCCTTGACCCCGAGCATTTCGGGGAAATGGAGGATCCGAGCGGCGTGGGAAAGGTGGGAAATCCTCGTTGCGGAGATGAGATGACGGTCTACATAAAGGTTGAAGATGAAAAAATAAAAGATGCCTCTTTTGAGACCTGGGGATGTGCCGCCGCTATTTCTACCTCCGATGCGGTATGTGAAATGGTCAAAGGAAAGACACTTGATGAAGCTCTTTCTCTTACCGAAAAAGAAATGGTTGAGAAATTGAAGGAACTCCCCGCCCCTAAGGTCCATTGTGCTTCCTTGGCCATACAGGGATTAAAAAAAGCAGTTGAGGATCATTATGAAAGAGAAGAGTGAGAAAAAGAGAGTTGTAATGGGGTTATCGGGAGGTGTTGATTCTTCGGTTGCCGCTTTCTTGCTTCAAGAAAAAGGTTTTTTGGTAACGGGGGTATTCTTGAAGTTCTGGGAAGAAGGTAAGTGTTGTAATTCTGATGCTCAAAGAAGAGCAAGAAAGGTTTGTAGGGAGCTGAACATCCCTTTTTACGTGGTCGATGTAAGAGAAGAATTCCGAGAAAGAGTGGTTGATCACTTTGTAGAGAGTTACAAAAGGGGCGAAACTCCCAATCCTTGCGTGATATGTAACAGAGAAATAAAATTTGGGACTTTAATGGAAAAATTAACCTCTTTTGGCGCCGATCATGTTGCTACGGGACACTATGTTCGCGTCAAAGAAGGAGATGGTGGCATGAGTCTTTTCAAGGGAAAAGATGGAAGTAAAGACCAATCCTATTTCCTCTGGAGAATAGATAAAGAGTGGTTATCAAAACTTCTTTTTCCCATAGGAGAATTCACCAAAGAAGAAGTAAGGGAGAAAGCAGAAGAGCTTGACCTCCCCACTGCTAAAACGGAAGAATCGCAAGAGGTCTGTTTCATAGAAGAAGGAGTTCGAAATTTTCTAAAGAAGTATATAGATGAACGTCCCGGTGATATCATTGATAAGGAAGGAAGGGTGCTTGGGAAGCATGATGGGATATTCTTTTACACGGAAGGACAAAGAAGGGGCTTGGATCTTTCCGGAGGACCTTATTATGTGTTAAAGAAGGATAAAAAAAGGAACGTTCTTGTTGTAACCAAAAATGAAGAGGAGCTTTACAAAAAGGAATTCCATTTCAAGGAAGCTAACTTCTTAAAGGAAGTGAAATTTCCTTTTCGTTCCGATATAAGGGTAAGATATGGAAGTGAGCTCGTTGAAGGAGTTGTAAAAGAGGGGGAGGTGGAGCTTTCAGAATCTCAAAGAGCCGTTGCCCCGGGCCAGTCCGTGGTATTCTATAATGGAGAAGAGGTTTTGGGAGGGGGAATAATTACGAATTAATTGATCAAAATAATCATGTAAGATGAG
>CAYRME010000031.1:0-7801 GCA_964425505.1 uncultured Candidatus Saccharibacteria bacterium | reverse complement strand
AGAACCTGACATTTCTACTTTGGAAAGAACCTGACATTTCTACTTTGGTTTGACAGAGAGATTCTTTTTAAATAGTCTTTTTAGTGATATGATGATCCCATGAAAGAAGAAACATTGGAGCAAGCCGCGGAGAGGCTACTCAATCTCGAAGGAAACGCAAAAGGAGAAGTTCTTCGAACTTTTCTAAGGATCGTGGAAGAGAAAGAAGGGAAGGAGGGTCTCGAGAAATTAAAGAAGAAGTTAAGAGAGTTGGGTGTCAAGCAAGATCTTGATAATGTGAAATCCTTTCAGTGGACAAAAGAGGGAGTGAACGCTCTGGCGGTGGTAACCGGTAAAGAGCTCTTCGGGTGGACCGAGGAAGAGGTTTTCGAGATAGGAAGGTCAACTCCCAAGATATCTTTCGTCATCAAGGTTCTTGTGAAATATCTGGTCTCCATTGAGACCCTCTTTAAGAACTCTGACACCTACTGGAAGAAACATTATGATTTCGGCTCTTTTGAGCCCGTGGAATTCAATAAAGAAAAACAGAAGGTCGTCCTCAGGGAGAAAGACTATAAAACCCATCCTCTTGTCTGTATTCATCACGCCGGATATTTTAAGGGCCTTGCGGAATTCGTTCTCGGAGAGAACGTTACCATAGAAGAAACAGAGTGCGTGCACGAGGGAGCGGAGTATAACGAATATGTTATTAGGTGGTAGATCCTGTCTTCTCTTTGAATTTCTTTAAAAGAAGAGAGTTCACTTTCCCGGGCCCTTCTCCCACTCCTTTATCGTCAATCTGTGAAACGGGTAGTATCTCTTTATTGGTGGCAGTAAGGAAAACTTCCCCCGCTTCTTCCAACTCCTCCACCTTCACATCCCTTTCTTCAACCTCAAAACCCTCCTTTTTGGCAAGCTCTATAACGAAATTGCGAGTAGTGCCTCTCAATACGCCTTCATGAGGCGTTATTATTTTCTCTTCCTTTACAAGGAAGATATTGCTTGTGGACCCTTCCAGAATAAGATCGTCATAAAAATAAAGGATCTCTACGGCACCTTCTTCTTTCATTCTTTTTCTTTCTCTTACGGGAACAAGATAGTCAAGGGTCTTTGCTTCCGGGAGAGGTCTTTTATATTCCATTGACACCAATTTAACACCCTCCTTGATCCACTCTTTGGGAATAAGAGTTGCTTCTTCCATTAAAATAAAGAAGGTAGGGTTTTCTGTATCCGGATCTATCCCGGAAATAGCTTTTCCTCCCGTAAGGACGATCCTGACATTCGCATCCTTTTTTTGGTTCTTTTCAATAAGAGAATATATAGTCTCTTTTATATCCTCCTCCGGATAAGGGACCGAAAGTCCCAAAAGAGAAGCGGAATTTCGGAGACGCTCCATGTGTTCCTTAAAAAGGAAGGGCTCCCCGTTGTAAACCCTTAAAAAATCAAAGACTCCATATCCTCGAAGGACACCTATATCATCAATTCCTATCCTTGCCTCTTGAAGAGAGAGGATATCACCATTTAGAAAACAATAATCCATAATAGAAACTAAAAATTTGATGAACTTCTAAGGAATAGACATGCATCCTCTCACTTGCATCCATCGTGCCGGATACTTCAAGGGATTCGCGGAATTCGTTCTCGGAAAAGATATTTCCATAGAAGAAACAGAGTGCGTGCACGAAGGTGCGGAGTATAACGAATACGTTATCGAGTGGTAAATCTTGTTTTTCGAGATCGACTAAACGTATCTTCGGAGATTATTTTCCAGTTCCTCGAATTTCTCCAACGCCTTGGGGAGTTCCTTGTAGAGCTTTTCCGCCAATTCCTCCTTGTAAGTGTGAACTGTTACATTTCTCCAGTCGGTCATAGTGATCCAATAGTCGTCATAATCAATGATCTCTTGTTGAAAAGCCTCCCTGAAACAATCCTTGGGAGAGCGGCACTGAAGTCCTTTTTCCTCTTCAAGAAAAATCTTGACAAGCTTCCAAGAAACATCAAAGGAAAGCTCAAAACGCTTAATGGCAGAGTCACGAACCATATCCGTCTTTTCATGTTCGATGGTTTCCCTCAAACGATCAAGCGTTTTTTGATAATCTTCAAATAAAGATTTAAGTCTCTCCATAGAGAAAAAGTTATTTTGTCAATAATTCAATATCCTTTTTGGCAACACTCTTAAAATTCTCATCGGCACCGGTGAAGTCCACCACATCAATCTTATAAAGAACGGGAAGCTCTTCCAATTTTTCTTGAACTGCACTAATTGTTGAAAAAGGAACGGGTTCTTTTCCTTCAATTCCCACATCAATATCCGACCTCTCATCTCCTTTTCCGCTCACCCTCGAACCAAAAAAGAAAACTTCATATTCATTGAGATCGAGGTGCTCCCCGACTATCTCCAAGATCTCTTTTTTTAGTTTTTCCTTGGGATAATTCTCCAAACGCATAATTAATTCCTGCAATAGGTCAAATTATATCCCTGTAAACAGTTTCGTGTCAAACTTCGGGAAAAGCTCCACGAAACAAAAATCCCGCCTTGTAGCGGGAATCTTGTAAAGCAAAGGCGGAGGAGGTGGGATTCGAACCCACGTGAGCTTAACGCTCGCACGCTTTCCAAGCGTGTGGAATAGGCCGCTATCCGACTCCTCCTTCTAGCCTTGGAATGGTAATTGGGAGATGGTTTTTGAGAAATAGGGGTGTCTCCCTGCTATACGATACTTCAAAAGACCCAATACCGTCAAGAGGTCACTTACCTCCTCTCTTAAGGGTTCCGGTCCCAAGAAAACCTCACTTGTCTCTTCAAGAAGTGTTCTTGCATAATCATTCATTATCTTGTCTCCCGCTTCATCTTTTAGATAATGAACTATCTTCTTGAACTCCCCGTCATCAAGCCACACTCCCTCGCAGAGATTGCAAATATCCACCTTCACATCGGAATCACCATAATTCACGTCGTAAAGAGGAACCTCGCAAGAGGGGCATATCCTGTCATTCTCGCAAAGCTTGAAATTCTCCTCTTTTTCCCAAAGATCCACATCCATGAAATCAAGTGTTTCTTCTTTCCTATCCTTAGCTCTGTGAAGTTCATTCTTCTGAAACCACTTACCGTGACAAGAAGGACAAGAGTCCACCTTTATACCGTGAAATTTAACTTCTTCCAATTTTTCTTCACAAGTTGGGCACTTCATACATCAATTTCTCTTAGCTTTTTAATACGTTCTTCCACGGGAGGGTGTGTCATAAAGAGTTTTCGGAACCAACTCTTTTGCTCCTTTCCTCGGAAGGGGTTCATGATGAAAAGATGTGCTGTCGCATCATTTGCGGAACGAAGCTGATTGGGGTCCTTGCTTATCTTTTCCAAAGCGCTGGCAAGCCCTTCCGGATATCTGGTATTCAGAGCGGCCGTGGAATCGGCGAGATATTCCCTTTTTCTGGAAATAGCGAATTTCATGAGTTGTGCAAGAATGGGAGAGAGAATAATGAATAAAAGAGCAATTAGTAAAATGGCGGGATGCCCTTTGTCTCTCCCTCCCAAGCCTCCAAAGAACGCCATGCGAAAGAAAATATCGGCCACAAGAACCACCACTCCCACGAGGACCACTACTACAGAGGATATAAGAATATCGCGATTTCCTATATGAGAGAGCTCATGAGCCAAAACAGCTTCAAGTTCCGTATTGTCCAGCCTCTCCAAAAGTCCCGTAGTAACCGCTATTACGCCATGCTCCGGGTTCCTCCCGGTAGCAAAAGCATTCGGCTGCTTGTCCTCTATAATGAACAACCTCGGCATGGGCAACCCGTTCGCTATCGCCAAATTCTCGGTCCTTCTGTATAACTCGGGGAACTCTTTCTTCTTCGCCGGCCTCGCCTTGTTCATGGAAAGCACCACCTTGTCGGAGTACCAATAAGAGGTAAAGCTCATGATAATGGAAATAGCAACCGCAACCCACAAGATAAGAGTGGTCTCAAAAAGATAACTCAAAACCCAGCCTATGGCCATAACAAGGAGAAAGAACCCCGTAAGATAGACATAAGTCTTGTAAACATTTTTCTCCGCTTCGGTGTAAAGAGTAGACATGAATTAAAAATTCAAAATTCAAAGGTCACTTGATCGCGAAGCGATTAAGTATATTTTGAACTTGATCTAGAACTCCACGTTGACCGGCTCTTTTGCTTCTTCCTCTTCTAGTTCAAAGAAATCCTGTTTTTGGAAATTGAATGCTCCCGCAATGAGATTCATGGGGAATTTCTCCACCTTGGTGTTCATATCTCTCACATTACGGTTATAGAACCTCCTTGCGGCTTGGATCTTGTCCTCCGTGTCCGTCAGTTCGCGTTGCAGTTCCTTGAAGTTCTCGGAAGCCTTCAGGTCGGGGTAGTCCTCCGAAACCGCAAAAAGGGATTTGAGAGTTCCTCTCAATTGATTCTCCGCCTCGGCAACTTCTTTGGGATCGCCCTTTTCCTCGGCGCTTATCGCGTTAGCTCTCGCTTTGGTGACATTATCAAAAACTTCCTTCTCGTGAGAGGCATAACCCTTTACCGTCTCAACAAGATTGGGAATAAGGTCGTATCTTCTTTTTAGCTGCACATCTATGTCGGCCCACGCCTCCTTAACCCTGTTCCTTACCGAAACAAGGCGATTATAAGAGATGATGGCCCAAAGAACAATAATGACCGCAATAATAATAAGAATAGTAGTGGTCTCCATACGTTTTTAAATTTTAATTAACACTAAACCGGTTACCTCTTATATTATACTTATTTCCGATTCAAAAAGCAAGAAAGGACGAGCCCTGAAAAGCCCGTCCCGAAAATTTCTTGCTCTTTTGTAAAGCGCAGGTTACATTCCCATGCCCATTCCTCCGGGCATACCTCCGGGAGCTGCCGGACCTCCGCCACCTTGATCCTTATCCTCTTCTTCGCTGTCAACAACCACACATTCGGTGGTAAGGAACATGGAAGCAGCGGAAGTTGCACTCTCCAGAGCGGAACGAACCACTTTGGTGGGGTCGATAACACCCGCTTTGATGAGGTCCTCGAAGTCCATCTTTTTAGCGTTGAATCCGTGGGACCCTTTACTCTCCTTTATCTTCTGCACTACTACGGAACCGTCCACTCCCGCATTCTCGGAAATCTGTCTCACGGGTGCTTCCAGAGCTTCTCTCAGAATAGAAGCGCCGGTTGCTTCATCTCCCTCCAAGTCCAGGTCATCGAGAGCACTAAGTGCGCGAATAAAGGAAACACCTCCGCCGGGAACCACACCTTCCTCTATGGCCGCTCTGGTGGCGGAAAGAGCGTCTTCGGCTTTGTGTTGTCGAGCCTTTTGTTCCACTTCCGTTAACGCTCCCACTTTGATGACCGCCACTCCTCCGGCGAGCTTGGCAAGTCTCTTTTGAAGGTTTTCCTTTTCGTAATCGGAAGTGGAATCGTCTATCTCTTTCTTTATTTGCTCAACTCTCGCATCCAGCTCTTCTTTATCTCCTTTTCCTTCCGTTATAACGGTCTTGTCCTTGGTGGCACTCACCTTCCTTGCCGCTCCCAGCATATTCAATTCCGCATTCTCAAGTTTCAGTCCAACCTCTTCGGTTATGACCTGTCCGCCCGTTACAGCGGCAATATCCTTAAGGGTTTCTTTCTTCTTGTCACCGAATCCGGGAGCCTTCACGGCAAGAGTGTTGAACGCACCCCTTAGCTTATTGAGAACGAGAGTGGCAAGCGCTTCTCCTTCGATCTCCTCGGCAATGATGACAAGATTCTTCTGTCCTTCCTTGGAAAGTTTCTCGAGAACGGGCACGATCTCGTTCACCGAAGAGATCTTCTTGTCGGTAATGAGAATATGAGGATCCTCGAAGACGGCTTCCATTCTCTCGGAATCGGTCACCATGTAGGGAGATACGTATCCGTTGTCAAGCTGGAGTCCTTTTACAACCTCCTTTTCCAGTCCAAAGGTCCTGGATTCTTCAACAGTGACCACGCCGTCCTTTCCGGCTTCCTCTATAACCTCGGCGATCATGTTGCCGAGCTCTTCGTCCTCGGCGGAAATGGTCGCCACTTGGGCGATCTCTTCTTTTTTAGTCACTTTTTCCGCCTTATCTCTTAAAGCTTCAATAACAGCCTCTTTTCCTTTGTTTATTCCTCTCTTTAGAGAAAGAGGATCCGCTCCGGCGGTGACGTTCTTCAGTCCTTCGGAGATGATACCCCTTGCAAGAAGGGTTGCGGTGGTAGTTCCGTCACCGGCGGTCTCATTAGCCTTGGAAGCGACCTCTTTCACGGTGGAAGCACCTATGTTCTCCACCTTGTCCTTGATCTCTATCTCGTCCGTGATGCTTACTCCGTCATTGGTGATGGTGGGAGATCCGTACTCCTTGCCGATCACCACATTACGCCCTTTAGGCCCGATAGTGTATCTTACGGCATCGGCGAGTTTGTCGACACCCGCCATCATTCTCTTTCGAGCGTCTTCTTTATAATAAATGTCCTTAGGCATAGCTTGGTTTATAGTTTATAGTTTATAGTTCGTAGTTCGTGGTTACTCTATGACGGCGAGAATATCGTCCTCGCTTGCGATCAAGTACTCCTTTTCCTCGACCTTTATCTCGTTGGGACCGTATTTGGTAAAGATGACACGATCCCCTTCTTTTACCTCAAGAGGTTTCACTTCCCCCGAGGAATCCTTTTTTCCGGGACCTACGGCAATGACCTTTCCTTTTTCCGGCCTCTCCTTGTTGGCCGTATCGGGAAGATAGATCCCGGTCTCTGTCTTCTCTTCTTCTTTTTCGGGTTCTATAAGAACGTTATCGGCAAGTGGTCTTATCTTCACTTCTCCTAGAGCGTGTCCTTATATGGGATCAATTTCGGACAGCCCTGTTTATTTATATTATTTTAGCAGTCAAGACTTTAGAGTGCTAGTCTCATTTTATCTCTCTCACAATTGATGTCAAGACCTTTTTTTAGTTCTTAGTTTATAGTTTTTAGTTTGTGGTTATTTAATTTTGAATGTCAAAGGTCGTACCTCTGACATTTTACTTCGGAGCTTGGAACTTATTTGTGATTTCCCTCTTGGTGGATTCGAAATTGAAAATTAAGGCTGGTAGGTGGTGGCAAGGTTGCATTTTTGGGAATTTATGTTATATTATCCCGAGTATGTCGCTCTTAAAGAATTTCCTTTTAAAGGCCGCCGCCGGGGTCTTGGGGTTCTTTATCGCCGATCATTTCTTAGAAGCGGTGGTCGTGGAAGATACCGAGCACCTCTTTTATGCGGGAGTGAGTTTGGGTTTCTTGAATCTGTTCATAAGACCCGTTATAAACCTTCTCACACTCCCCTTAAGGATCCTGACCCTTGGAATTTTTTCTTTTTTTGTTAATATTGCCATCGTTTGGTTCGTTAAAGCGATATACGCTCCAGTGGTCATAGAAGGGCTCATGCCGCTTCTTTACACCACCATCATAATTTGTGTACTAGAACTTTTGACCACCAACTTTTCAAAGAAATAAGCATGCAAGAGATATTACCATACGCGCAAATGCTCGTTGCCGCACTGCTTGTCGCGGTGATCCTTCTTCAGCAAGGAGGGGCGGCAATGGGGTCCGCCTTCGGACAAGGCGGCGACAGTTTCCATACCGAGAGAAGAGGATCGGAAAGGGTCCTTTTCTTTTCTACCATATTTCTCGGAGCGATCTTCATAGGTCTCGCGCTCGTCAATCTCATTCTCTAAAAGACCTTTTCTCTCGAAAAAGGATATGCATTCGATTCTCTCCAGTTTATGGCCGAAGAAGTGGCCTTCCAAGCAACAATGGAAGAAACTTCCTCAAGTGTTAAACA
>CAYRME010000030.1:0-7941 GCA_964425505.1 uncultured Candidatus Saccharibacteria bacterium | reverse complement strand
TGAAGCTGAAGGAGTTCGGTTCGGGAGAGTTCTTGAGGTATGACATCACTGTAATTCCTCCCGGAAGAATGGGAGAAGAATATGTTAAAACCAAAGGACACTATCATCCTTCTCGTTATGGAGAGTTATATATCGTACTCAAGGGGAGGGCGTTATATCTTTTACAAGGCAGGGATTTTCATGATGTAGTCTCCATTGAGGCAAAGAGGGGGGATGTGGTGATCATTCCTCCCGAATACGGGCACATAACTATAAATCACGGAGAGAATGTTCTGGAGATGGCAAATTGGGTAAGTCCCGATTTTGAATCCTTGTATGATCCATTAAAAGAAAAAGAAGGAGGAATTTTCTTTTATACGGTAAGAGGATGGATAAAAAATCCTAATTATAATACCCCTCTTTCCGAACCAAGATCGGAGGAACCCAAAAAAGAACTCCCCGGGAATCTGGATTTCCTTTTCGGGAAAAAAGAAAATGACAGGTGATTCACCTGTCATTTTTAATTTTTCTTTTCAGGGCTGTCCCTCCTCTTTTTGCCCTTATTTTTTTATGATGATCAAGAACTTTTCTAACTTCGTGATGCAGGGCGGGATCGAAGATCCTCAGTCGTTCACTAACGTCTTTGTGTACTGTGGTTTTGCTAACACCCAACTCTTTTGCCACTTTCCTTAAAGTGATTCTTCTTTTTGCTATTCTTTTTCCGGCGATCCTTGCCCTTTCTTTTATATGTTCTCCCAAGGGCTCACCTCCTTTTCTTATTTACCAAGTGCATTATGGGCAATGACTGCTATGGTTTGATATTTGGTGCTCATGTAGTAGGCGATGTCCAGTCCGCTTTTTTGATAGAAGGAGCCATACAAACTCTTGCCCATCATTACGTAGTCATTCCATCTCATCATTCTTCTCTCTGTTCTTTCCGGGAAGAGAGAACATAAAATGAAGCAAAGATCCGCTGCTTCCTTGAAGGGAAGATGATCTTCTTTACTCTCGATCTTTGAGAGATAATCCAGGATATAGAGGCTAAAGAGGGGCTGTCTCGCGGTCTCGGAGAGCAACTTGGAGACATATTTCATACAAAGAAAAAATTCGGACTCCAGAGCATTCTTTTCTAGGAGTTCTTTGGACATCTCTTTTTCTATCATTTCCCTCATTCTTTCGAAATCGGAAATGAATATCCCGCTATTGGTAACCTTTTCTTCTTTTTCCTGGACTTCAAACGCTTCCTTCAGGAGAGCAGAAAGATTCTTCTTGAAAGAATGGTTCTTTTTGTAGTTGTGAAAGTACAAGAGTTCTCCCATGCTTAACACCTCCTTTTTTGATTTTCTCAATTAAACATTTATTTTTCTCTTTTGTCAACCCTGTTTACAAGATATTTCTTGAATTGTATCTTTTAAGAAGATCCTTGAAAGAGGAGGGTTAAAAAATACAAGTGTACAGAATGGAAAAAGATAAATTGGAGGACGAAGATAACAAGAATATCGTTCGAGCCTTGGAAGCAGCAGAGGTTGTTGTAGAAGAAGAAGCGGAAGATGTTAAATTATATTTTAGTGAGAATACCGATGTGGAGGACATGATAGAGGAGTGGGAAGAATTGAGGAAACTGGAACTGCAAAGAGTTTTAAAGAGGATCAAATAAGTAAG
Source organism: uncultured Candidatus Saccharibacteria bacterium (assembly GCA_964425505.1). Classification (GTDB taxonomy): domain Bacteria; phylum Patescibacteriota; class Minisyncoccia; order Minisyncoccales; family PWPS01; genus PWHW01. Next base: position 6,300 of record CAYRME010000030.1, on the reverse strand, counting down.
AATGACCGGGAATGATTTCCCCGGTCTTTTTTTTGTGTTATGATGACTCAATATGTCCGAAGTAATGAAAGTAAAAGCAACTGACAATCTGGAGAACGACATACAAAATATCGTGGAAAGCTTGGGCGGATGGGGAAAGTTCGTTTCCCAGGGAGAGAGAGTATTCATAAAACCCAATTTCAATACCGCCGATGACCCTCCCGCTTCCACGGACATGAATTTCTTGAAGGCTTTCGTGAATCTTCTTGAGAAGCAAAGGCCGGGCGAGATCATGGTGGGGGAGTCTTGCACTTATTTTCATTGTACCGAGGAAGTGATGACGATGAAGAAAGCGAGAGAGCTGGAAGAAGAGACGAGTGCAAAAGTTTTGAACCTTGATGAAGAACCCTGGGAAAAGAAAAAGGTATCGCAAGGGAAGTATTTAAAGGGCGTAAAAGTGCCGGAGATACTAAAAGAAGTGGATAGAATAATGTTCCTTTCGTGCCTCAAGACACATATTTATGCTGAATACACGGGAGCACTGAAACTTTCTGTCGGTCTCATGCACTCGGATCAACGCATCCCCCTCCACTTAAGAAGGTTGCAAGAAAAAATAGCGGAACTGAATTTACTTTTTAATCCCGATCTTGTGTTAATGGATGCCAGGAAGTGTTTCATAAACAAAGGTCCCGCCGAGGGGGAGATCGAAGAGCCGGGCCTTGTTCTCGGTTCCCCGTCGAGGGTTGAGATCGACAAACAGGGAGTGAATATCCTGAATAGATTTGAAAGAAGTTCTTTAAAGGGCAAGAACCCGGAGGATATCTTGCAAATAAGGAGGGCTATTGAACTTGGTGTCGATTCTAAAAAAATAGAGGGCGAAAACTCCTTTTGAGAGAATGTATTGAAGAAAGAATAATATTCTGCTATTCTCAATGAAGAAACTATACTGCTTTGATTTTGACGGAACGATAGCCGATACGCTTCCCATTATCATAAAGAGAATGGAAGGGATCCTCAATGAATATGGTCATCAAGAAATGAATGATGACCTTTTGCGCAAGTTAAGGAATGAAGGTATTGAGGAGGTGCGAGAAGAATTGGGATTGCCCTTTTATAAATTGTTTTTCCTTTACCGCAGACTAAGAAAGGAGGTTGAAAAAGAGGTCCTTCATGCGGAAGTCCACAAAGGCATGCGAGAGGTTTTATATGAATTAAGAGAACGGGAGGCGAATCTAATGATACTTACTTCCAATTCAAAAGAGAGCGTATCGGGATTTTTGAAAAGAAATAATATCGATCTCTTCGATCTTGTAAGATCGGGAGGAGTTCTGGGAAAGGAAAAAGAACTTAAAAAAATAAAAAGAAAAGGAGGGACACTCTTGTATGTAGGAGATGAACCGAGAGACATAAAGGCCGGTAAGAGGGCCGATGCAAGAACGGTTGCCGTTCCCTGGGGTCTAAGCTCCAGGAAGGCTCTCCTGTATACGGAGCCGGATGTACTTATTGAAAGGCCCGGCGATCTGTTGAACCTCTCTTTTTAAGTATTAAAAAATAGCAACATATGAAGAAGAGGGTGCTTATGTTCGGCTGGGAGCTTCCGCCCCAGAATAGCGGGGGACTGGGAGTTGCCTGCCTGGGACTCGCAAAGAGTCTGACCAAGAAAGGTGTGGAGATAACCTTTGTGCTTCCGAGAAAAGTAGAGGAAAATTCTTTTTTTCGCATAGTGCCCGCAAAAACTTCTTACAAGAAAAAGATTGAGGTGAATTCTCTGCTTTCCCCTTATTTGAATGTTGAGAATTACAAGGGAGTTCTTGAAAGGGAGGAGAGTAATTTGTACGGGAAAGGTCTTTTTGATGAAGTGGAAAGATATAGAGAGTGTGGAAGGAATATTGCGGAAGGAGAGGATTTTGATGTGATCCATGCTCATGATTGGCTTTCCTTCGGGGCGGGAATAGAAGCAAAAAAAGTTTCCGGGAAACCTTTGGTGGTTCATATTCATGCGACCGAATTTGACAGGGGAGGAGGAGGATTGAACGAAGAAGTGTACAAAAAAGAGAAAGAGGGCTTCAAAGAAGCGGATAAAGTGGTGGCGGTAAGTAATTACACGAAAAGTATCGTGGTACATAATTACGGAATCCCGGAAGAGAAAGTGGAAGTGGTTCACAATGGAGCTGATCTCTCGAAAAAGGGGTCGATCACCTCGGAAGAGGTTCATGAATTGAAGAAAAAAGGTAAGAAAATGGTTCTTTTCGTGGGAAGGTTGACGGTCCAGAAAGGTCCCGACTACTTTGTTCGTGCGGCAAAGAAGGTGTGCGAGGTTTCCGATGATGTGTATTTTGTGGTATCGGGGTCCGGGGATATGGAGACACTCCAGAGAATGTATAAAGAGGCCGATCTTTTCGTGATGCCCTCCGTTTCGGAGCCCTTTGGCCTAACCCCCTTGGAATCCATAGTTAATGGAACTCCTGTTATGATCTCGAAGCAATCGGGGGTATCGGAACTTCTCTTTCATTCTCTTCAAGTGGATTTCTGGGATGTCGACGAAATGGCGAGCAAGATATTGGCGGTATTAAGTTATGGACCATTGTCGCCTTGTCTCGTGGAGAATGGAAAAAAGGAGGTGGAAGGTATTACATGGGATGATGCCGCCCGGAAATGCATCAGGATATACAATTCAATATAATTAACAAAAGAACACAAAATGAGTTACAATTTACAAAGTAGGTAGTTCCCGGTTTGTAATTTATGACTTGTGCTCTGTAATTTTTAATATATTATGCCTTCGGTCTGTTTCTATTTCCAAGTTCATCAACCATACAGAATAAGAAAGTACAGTTATTTCGATATAGGATCGAACCTTCCTTACTTTAAAGAGGAAGGAGGGGATGATCTCAACAACAAAGGAGTTATGAGAAAGGTGGCCGAGAAATGTTATCTGCCCACCAATAAGCTTCTCCTTGATGTAATAAAAAAGCACCCCGAATTTTATGCAAGCTTTTCTTTTTCCGGTGTTGCCATAGAACAAATGGAAAAATATGCTCCCGATGCTCTGCAGAGCTTCCGGGACCTTGTAGATACCGGAAGAGTAGAGGTGCTTGCCGAAACATACTATCATTCTTTGGCCTTCCTTTACTCTCAGGAAGAATTTAGGAGGCAAGTAGAGATGAACAAGAAGAAAGTGGAGGAGGTATTCGGAGTGACGCCTCGCATATTTCGTTGCACTGAGCTTGCTTATAGCAATGAAATAGCAAAAGAAGCGGAAGAGATGGGTTTTAAGGGAGTTCTTGGAGAGGGGGTTCATCAGTTACTTGGATGGAGAAGTCCCGATTTTCTTTATAAACCGAAAGGTTCAGATATAGCTCTCTTTTTAAAGAATTATAAGTTGTCGGATGATATAGCTTTTCGTTTCTCTGAAAAAGAATGGAAGGAGCATCCTCTTACTGCGGAAAAGTTCGCTCGTTGGGTGTCTCAGGTGAACGGGAACGGAGAGTTGGTCAATCTTTTCATGGACTACGAAACATTTGGAGAACATCAGTGGGAGGAGACGGGGATATTCGATTTCTTGCGAGCTCTTCCCGGGGAGATAATGAAAGACAAGGACAATGACTTCGTGACTTTGAGCGGAGCTATGGAAAGGTACCCCATGAGAGACGAGGTTGATGTTCCTTATATCACTTCTTGGGCCGATCTCGAGAGGGATCTTTCTGCGTGGATCGGCAATGATATGCAAAGAGATGCGCTTCACAAGTTGTACGAGATAAAACAGGAGGTCCTAGAAACGGGGAACGAGGACATAATTGATACGTGGCGTAAAATGCAAACCTCCGATCAGTTCTATTATATGAGCACAAAAGGAATGGGTTGCGGGGAGGTGCACAATTATTTCAATCCTTATGAGTCTCCCTATGATGCTTTCATTTCTTTCATGAATGCTTTAAATGATCTTAAGTTACGAATAGAAGATGAAGAGAAAAGGGAGAAAAAAGACGAGCTCTCAAAGGAAGCAAGTAAAAATAATCTCTAACTAATTAAGTTTATGTATCAAGAGAATTTTGAGGAGCTCGAGCCCCAATGTGATAAATTATTCGAAGTATCCTTTGAGGTGTGCAACAAGGTGGGAGGAATCTATAGAGTTCTGGAGTCAAAGGCGAACCGAATGGTGGATCATTATAATGAGAATTATTTTCTCATAGGACCTTACTGTAAAGAGAAGGCAAGAGGAGAATTCAGAGAGGAGGCACCTCCTAAAAAAATAAAAAAAGTTTTTGGTAAACTGGAAAAAGAAGGAATAAGGTGTCATTACGGAAGATGGCTTATCAAGGGAAAGCCGAGCGTCATCCTTGTGGACTTTGAGGATCATTCTCGAGATGTAGATGACATAAAAAGGGAGCTTTGGGAAGAACACGGAATTGATTCTCTGGGCACGGGAGAGGACTTCAATGAACCCGCTCGTTTCTCTTACGCCGTTGGTATGCTTCTTCAGGAAGTCTCCTCGGAATACAAGAATGAGAAAATTGTCGGCCATTTTCACGAATGGCTTGCGGGCATTGCACTTCTTTTTCTTAAATCGAAGAAATCAAAAATACGTACGGTCTTTACCACTCATGCGACGAGTTTGGGGAGGACACTTGCTTTTCATAGTATCAACTTCTATGCTTCTCTGGACGAAATGAACCCGGAGGAGGAAGCTAGGAAATATAACGTAACGGCTAAGCATTTAACGGAAAGGGCGGCTGCTTCCAAGGCGGAGATCTTTACGACGGTGAGCGAGATAACGGGAATGGAAGCGAGTAGTTTCCTGGGAAGGGAGCCGGACCTCATTCTTCCGAACGGCCTCGATATCGAAAAATACCTTAGTTTTGAGGATATAGTGATGAAACATCGCTTGCAAAGAAGGAGATTAAGGAATTTCGTGGCTTCTTATTTCTTTCCTTATTATAATTTCGATCTCGAAGAGACATTATTCTATTTCATCATAGGGAGGAAAGAGTTCCGTGCCAAAGGCATCGATATTTTCATACGCTCGCTTGGGAAATTGAATGAAAAAATGAAAGAAGAGGGGAGTGAGAGAACGATAGTATCCTTTCTCTTTATTCCTACGGAAGTTGATAGAGTGGAACCATCTTTACTTGAGAACGTGGAGTATTTTCGTGATCTCCAAGAGTCGGTGGAGGCGACATTTCCGGAAATAGAAGAAAGGATCCTTCATAACATCCTAAGAGAGGAAGAGCTTACCAAGGATAAACTCATAAGTGAAGATCATTTGTTCGATATCGAGAAGAAGTTGCATAGAATGAAAAGAGAAGAAGGCATTCCGCCTCTTTGCACTCATCAGCTTACTTCGGGAAGTGACGAGATCTTGGATCAATTACAGGAAGAAGGGCTTTATAACAGAGAGGAAGATAGAGTGAAGGTGATCTATTATCCCGTTTATCTAACGGGACATGATGGATTATCCAACCTAAGTTACGAGGAGGCTCTAGAGGCATGTCACATGGGAGTGTTTCCAAGTTTTTATGAACCTTGGGGTTATACTCCTCTTGAGGCGGCCGCTCTGGGAGTTTCCTCCGTGACGACCGACCTTGCCGGATTCGGGAGGTTCAGAAAAGGGTTAAGATCCAAAAAGGATCGCCCGGGGATCTATGTATTGGAAAGGGAAAAGAAGAATGATGAAGAAATAATAATGGATCTTCATAATTTCTTGTACGGATTCATGAGAACCACCAGAAGAGAAAGAGTGGAAAACAAAATAGAGGCAAGAAAAATAGCTTCTAAGGCTGACTGGAGGAAGTTCGTTTCTTTCTATATAAAAGCTCATAATAAATCTTTGGAAAAATAATAGTATGAAGGTCATTCATCATCTGGACCAAAATCGAAAAAAGGAGAAGAGGGCGGAGGAAGAGACGGGCGTTCTTAGTATGAACAATAGAGGGGATTATCTTTGGTTGAAAGAAATACCGAAGAGTCGTTATGAAGGTTGGTTCTGCAAATTGGATGACAGTTTATATCGAATAATAGAAACATTGCAATTACCGGGGGAGAGGGGAATTTCGGAGATCGAGAGCGGAATAGGTTACGTAAAGAGAAGAAGGGGTGGACTCGAAGAGATGTTCTTTTTGCCCGGGAATTCTCACGCAATGGTCTATGAACTAAGCGAACCAAGGGAGGTGGAGGTCTTTTTTGATCTCAGAGAATCCTATGATCCCGGAGAATCCGAGGAATATGATGCCTATGAAGAAGATGGTGTGCTTGTGGCAAGTTTCCATAACGGTATTCATTTAGCCGTGGACTGCGATGACTGGAATGAGGACAGAGAAAGGG
>CAYRME010000029.1:0-8003 GCA_964425505.1 uncultured Candidatus Saccharibacteria bacterium | reverse complement strand
GTTACTCTCCTTGCTTTCGAAGAGAAGCGGGTTCTTATGGAAAGGATACAAGGGGGATATTGAGGGTTCATCAATTTGATAAGGTAGAAATGTTCAGTTTTACCACTCCCGAGAAATCAAAAGAGGAGCACGACTTTCTTTTGAGCATTGAAGAAGAACTTATGAGACTTCTCGGGATTCCTTACCAGGTTATTGATATTTGTACGGGAGATCTCGGTGATCCAGCTGCGAAGAAGTATGATATAGAAGCATGGATGCCCGGGCAAGAAAGGTATAGAGAGACTCACTCCACTTCCAATTGTACTGATTTCCAAGCAAGAGGACTTAATATTCGATATAAACATGAGGAAGGAACTTCTCATTTGCACACTTTGAACGGCACTGCTCTCGCCATGGGGAGAATTCTTATAGCCATTCTTGAGAATAACCAGACCAAAGAAGGAATTGTTAAGATCCCCGAAGCTCTTCACAAGTATCTTCCTTTTACCGAAATAAAACGTTCCTAGATGTCCTTTGAGGTGGACCATTTGAGATCAAAAGAGGAGTGGGAAGAATTCCTGAAAAGGAATCGAGGAAGTTTTTTGCAGTCCATAAAATGGGGAGAATTCAAAAAGAATTACCAGAAAGTGGAAAGATTGGAAGCAAGAGATAACGGGAGCCTTGTAGGTGTTTGTCAAATTTTCAAGGAAAGGATGCCCTTTGGGAACTATCTCTACATTCCCCGCGGCCCCGTGGCGGAAACAGAGGAAGTGAGAAATAAGCTTTTTCTTGAAGTCGCAAAAAAAGGAAAAAAAGAAAAAGCTGCTTTTGTAAAGGCGGAACCCGCAAGAAAAGTTTCTCCGGGAAAGATTTCTTTTCGGGGGATACAACCGGAAAGGACTCTTTTCGTTGACATGGAAGAATCTTCCGAGGAATTAATGAAGAGTTTCTCCAAGAGTACTCGATATAACATAAGATATGCGGAAAGAGCGGGAGTGGTCATCAAAAAAAGTGATGATGTGGATTCCTTTTTTGAACTTTTGAGGAGCACAAAGAAGAGAAAGGATTTCAGGAGTTATCCCCGGAATTATTTCAAGAAGATGATGGCGATGCCTGATACTGAACTTTTTCTTGCTCAATATAAAGGAGAAATAGTGGCAGGCTTGATCCTTTTCTATTTTGGAGATACGGCGATCTTTATGCATTCCGCCTTTGATTATCGGCACAGAAAGATCAAAGCTCCCGCCCTTATGAGATTCGAGGCAATGAAAAGAGCTCTGGAGAGGGGTTGCAAAAGATGCGATTTTCGAGGCATAGATGAAAAGAGGATGCCGGGGGTTACGAAATTCAAAAAAGGGTTTGGGGGAAGAGAGATCAGTTACCCGAAAGGAAAGGATATACCCTTAAAGAGAATACCTTATTTCCTTTATTATTTGGGGATATCTCTTAAAAGAGAAAAATGATGAGAAAAATCCTTAAATTCTTGCTGGGGGTGGTCACCACTCTGGTAATAAAAAGACACCGTCCCGTGATCGTGGGAGTAACGGGCAGTGTCGGAAAAACTTCTACCAAGGAGGCTGTCTATGAGGCTTTCAAGGACAGGAAAAGAATAAGAAAAAGTGCAGGGAATCTTAACACCGAAACGGGGGCTCCTCTTGTTTTCCTGAAAAAAGATTCTCCGGGGAGGGGTCTGAAAGAATGGCTAAAAATAATGATCTCCGGATTATGGCTTGCTATAAAAGGGGACAAGAATTATCCCGAAATAGTGGTAGTGGAGCTTGCCGCTGATAAGCCCGGAGATATAAAATATCTTACAAGGTTTATAAAACCCGATATAGCGATCATTACCGCTGTCGGTGAAGTTCCGGTGCACGTGGAATTCTATGACGGGCCGCAAGAAGTAAGGGTGGAGAAGGAGGAGATGTTGCGCAACGCGAAAAGGAACAGCACGGCCATACTCAATATCGATGATCCTTATGTGTCGGAGATGTCCTTCGATGGTCGTCGTATCACTTTCGGGTTCTCGGAAGAGGCCGATATATCAATAAGCAACATTGAAGAGGTTTCTTCGGAAGGTTCTCGAATACATATGATCTACGGTGGAGAAGACTTTTCAATCTTTCTTCCCCTTTGCATAGGAGAGTCATTCGCCTATATATCGGGAGCTGTCTTTGCAACGGGAGTTGCTTTATCAATGCTACCCGAGGAAATAGTTAAAGACCTTCAAAGGATCCGTCCCACTAAAGGCCGTCTTTATCCTGTAAAAGGTAAAAAAGAAAGTGTTATCCTCGACGGAAGCTACAATGCCGCCCCTGCCTCTATGGAGTCCTCTCTCGGCACTCTTCAAGGGTTGCCCGGGAAAAGAAAAGTGGCCATGCTTGGTGATATGCTGGAGCTCGGTGAATATTCTTACCGAGAACATCAGAGAATAGGGGAGATGGCGGGAAAAATATGCGATATTCTTGTTCTCGTGGGAGATTGGGCGCGAGAAATGAAGAAAGGCGCTATGAATGCAGGAATGGATGAAGAAAATATTTTCGTTTTCAGTAATTCCCAAGAAGCTTCCTCGGAAGTGGAAGAATTGTTGTCCCCCGAAGACCTTATTTTGGTCAAGGGATCTCAAGGAATTAGAATGGAAAGAGTTATTCTTTCCTTGATGAGAGATCCCGAGAGAGCTCAAGAACTTCTTGTAAGACAAAAAGGAGAGTGGAACAGTTAGTAGTATTATGCAAGAAAAAAGATTAAGGAAGAAATATAAGGTCAAGAAAAAGAGACCTCCTCTTGAGAACAATTTTTTAAGTGGAGTGTTGTTCTTTTTATTCTTTTTGACCGGAGGAATATATTTTTTTGTATTTTATCCCTTCTTTCAAGTGGACTCCGTTCGCCTTGAAGGGGATGAGAATATTAGGAAGGAGGACCTTGCAGAAATAAGGGGTTATTTTAACGAGAATCTCTCTTTTTTTGAAACGGAAAGCATCTTTTTTGTCTCTCCTGAAGAAATAGAGAGTGGTATAAAAAGTGAATTCCCTTCTGTGGGAAAGGTTTCCGTAAAAAGGATCTTTCCCTCGAAGGTCAATATTCACACCGAAAGCAGGTCTCCCGTTGCTTTCTGGTGCGAGGATGTCGAGGCAGAGGTCTGTTATTATATTGACAAAAAAGGCATTGTTTATGAAGAAACAAAAAAAAGGGAAGATGATCTTTTGAGCATTGTCAAAAAAGTTGATCTACAAAAAGGAGAGAGGCTCGTGGAAGAGCGTGTCCTCGATCGCTTTTTTCTTGTAAAGGATACTCTTGAAGAAGAGGGGGTGGAAGTAAAAGATTCTTATTTGACCACGGGCGAATCCTTGGAATTTCTTACGAATGAAGGGTGGAGCGTTTATTTTTTCAAGAATAGAATAGAGGAAGGGCTTCGGGACCTTGAAGTTGTTATAGAGAAACTCGAAAAAGAGGATCTCAAGGAAATAGATTATATTGATGTTCGTTTCGAGGGAAGGGTTTATTATCAATGAACTTTTAGCACTCTTGACAAAAGATTGCTAATTTCTTAGCATGAGAGCAAGGCGCTTCAAAAAATGATGGACTTGACTGAAAGACAAAAGAATATATTAGAGATCGTTATAAGAGAGTACATAAAAAGCGCTGTTCCTGTTAGCTCTGTTTACATCGAGAGGAGGTATGGGTTGGGAGTTTCTTCCGCCACAATAAGGAATGAACTTTATGAACTCATTGAGAAAGGGTATTTATACCAACCACATACTTCCGCGGGAAGAGTTCCCACGGATAAAGGATATAGGTTCTTTGTGAACCTTTTGGATGAAAGAGAAGCAAGAGAGCTCGAGCATCGATTGGAAGAAGAGATAGAGAGAATGAGAAAAGAAGTGGAAGGGAGAATGCATTTCTTGAGAGAACTTACAAGATTCCTTGCACAAACCTCTTCTGGTCTGGCGGTTTCTTATTTTCCGCGTGATAGTATTCTCTTGCGAGAAGGGTGGGAAGAACTGCTAAAAGATCCCGAATTCAATGATGTGGAAAGCGTGAGAAATTTCATGGAAATGGTCGGTGAATTCGAGGATAATATTGACTCCTTTATGGGAGATCAAGAGAAGGATTGCATAAGGATATACATAGGAAGTGAAGCACCCTTTGAAAGAAAGTACGACTTTAGTGTGCTGGTTTCTCCTTGTAGGGTATCAAGAAGAAAAGGTTTCTTTGCGATCATGGGTCCAAAGAGAATGCCTTATGATAAGAATATCCGCCTTGCGGAATCCGTAATAAGGTTCTTGGAGAATTAAATTCAAAGAAGAATATGGAGGAAAAAAAGGACGAAGAAAAAAAAGAAGAAACAAAGAACGAAGAGGGCGGGCATGAGATGAAACTAAAAGAAGAGGCGGAAACTTATAAAAAGGAAAGAGATGAGTATCTCGAAGACCTAAAGAGGGCAAAAGCGGATCTTTTGAATTATAAAAAGGAAGAAGGTAAGCGAATGGAGGATTTTGCAATAAAAGAAAAGGAAAAGATGGTCTTGGGGATGCTGGAGGTCTTGGATAACTTCAAAAGAGCGGCAAAAGAAGCTGAAAAAAGAAAGAACGACGATCTTATAAATGGTTTTTTGAAAATAAAGGAACAATTTGAAGATCTTCTTCACAAGGAAGGAGTGAAGGAGATAAAGGCGGAAGGGGAAGAATTCGACCCCTATTATCATGAAGCGATCGAGACTGTAGAGGATGAGAACGAAGAAAGTGGCATGATAGTAGAAGAGAAACAAAAAGGATATCTTATGAATGAGAGGATCGTTCGTCCTTCCAAAGTAAAAGTTGTAAAATGATGTAATCGGCCAATGACGAAGACATAAGCCATTGGCCAATCGGAAATTATGGGTAAGATATTAGGAATAGACCTCGGAACAACCTTCTCGGCAATGTCCGCAGTAGTTGAAGGGGGAGAGGCAAAGATAATAGAGAACAAAGAAGGAGCGAGAACCACTCCTTCAGTGGTGGCCATGAGCAAGAAAGGAGAGAGATTGGTAGGGACCATTGCGAGAAGACAGCAAGTTACTAACCCCGAGAATACCGTATTCGCGGTAAAAAGGCTCATCGGAAGAAGATTCGATGATCCGGAAGTGCAAAAAGAAAAGGAAAGCCTTCCTTATCAAATCAGGAAAGCGGAAGAAGGGGAAGGAGTGGAAGTAAAGTTGGGAGAGAAATGGTATAAGCCGGCCGAGATATCGGCAATGGTACTACAAAAATTAAAGAAAGATGCTGAAGAGAAGATAGGTGAGGAGATAAAAGAGGCTATAATCACGTGCCCCGCTTATTTTGATGACTCTCAAAGAAAAGAGACCAAAGTTGCGGGAGAGATAGCCGGTTTTGAAGTGAAACGTGTCATAAACGAACCTACCGCCGCGGCTCTTGCTTATGGGCTGAACAAAAAGACGGACCATCAAATAGTGGTTTATGACTTCGGCGGAGGTACGTTCGATATTTCCATTTTGGAAGTGAGTGAAGATACTATCGAGGTAAAGGGAACCGGCGGTGATAGTCGCCTGGGAGGAGAGGATTTTGATAATCGTGTTGTTAATTGGCTCATAGAAAGTTTTAAAGCGGATCAAGGTATTGATCTCTCTCAAGATCCGCTCGCACTTCAGAGATTGAAAGAAGAAGCGGAAAAAGCCAAGAAAGAACTTTCTACTGCCAATCAGACCGATATAAACATTCCTTTCATCACTTCCGATGAAGCCGGACCGAAACACCTTAACTATTCTTTGACCAGAGCTAAGTTCGAATCCTTGGTCGAAGATCTTGTTGATCGTTCCATAGAGCTCACCAAACAGGTTATTTCCGATTCCGGAATAAACACTGATGATGTATCGGAAGTGGTTCTTGTCGGCGGTCAAACCAGGATGCCCAAGATCCAGGAAAAAGTGAAAGAAGTTCTGCAAAAAGAGCCCAACAAGGAGATCAATCCCGACGAAGTGGTTGCCCTGGGAGCCGCCACTCAAGGAGGTATCATGGCGGGAGACGTCAAGGATGTACTTCTCCTCGATGTGGTTCCTTTGTCCCTGGGAATTGAGACACTGGGAGGAAAGAATACTACTTTGATCGAGAAGAATACCACCATACCCACTCAGAAATCGGAGGTCTTCTCAACAGCTACGGACAACCAGTCTTCGGTACAGATTCATGTACTGCAAGGAGAGAGGCCTCTTGCAAAGGACAATAAGTCGCTGGGTCAATTCATTCTTGACGGAATTCCTCCCGCACCGCGAGGTGTGCCTCAGATAGAAGTAACCTTCGACATAGATGCCAATGGTATCTTGAATGTTTCCGCAAAGGATAAAAGTAGCGGAAAATCACAATCCATAAGAATTGAAGGGAGTTGCGGTATTTCCGACGATGAGGTGGAGAGAATGAAAAAAGAAGCCGAAGAGCATGCGAAAGCGGACCAGGAAAAAGAGGAGCTCATTGATATGAGAAACCAAGCCGATCAAGTGGTTTATAGTGCTGAGAAATTGATCAAAGATTCGGGAGACAAGTTACCTCAAGATAAAAAAGAGAGTCTCGAATCCGCTGTCAAAGAATTAAAGGAAGTGCAAAATGAGGACGACAAGGAGAAGATAAAAGAGAAGATGGATGCTCTGAACAACGTCTTGCAAGAAGCGGGACAACATGTCCATCAACAAGGGCAACAAGAAGGGGAAGGAGAAGAGCAACAGGGTGGAACTCAAGACGAGCAACAACAAGGAGAAGGTGGTGGTGAAAACGGAGAAGCGCAAGAGGGAGATTATGAAGAAAAATAAACTCGAAGCACGAATATCGAAATTTGAGTTTCTGATTTCGAGCTTTTTAAGTTACTATGGAGGATTATTACAAGGTTCTCGGAATATCAAGAGATGCCTCTAAAGAAGAGATCAAAAAAGCTTACAAAAAACTCGCTCACAAACATCATCCGGACAAAGGAGGAGATGAGGAGACTTTCAAGAAGATAAGCGAGGCTTATCATGTGCTCTCGGATGACAACAAGAGAGCTCAGTATGACAGATTCGGGAGATCCGGCCCCGGAATGGGCGCGGGTGCAAATCAAGGAACCTCCGGGTTCGAGGGCTTTGGAGGTTTTTCGGAGGCGGATTTTGATTTCGGAGATATCTTTGAAGAATTCTTTGGAGGAGGAGGTTTCGATCGAAGGAGAGGTTTCAAGAGGGATAGAAAGAGAAAGGGAGAGGACATCAAGATAAGAATAACAACTTCCCTTGAAAAAGTATTGAAAGAGGAGAAAAAAGAGGTTGATATATCAAGACTTTCCACATGTGGTGATTGCAACGGGAAAGGGGATACTTCTTCTTCTGGGGGAAGGACATGCCCCTCTTGTAAAGGAAAAGGAAAAGTGGAAAAGGAGGTTAATACCTTCTTGGGAACCTTTGCTCAAGCTGTGGTTTGCAATGAATGTGAGGGAGAGGGTAGTATACCCGAGAAAAAATGTTATACCTGTCAAGGAGAAGGAAGGGTCAAAAAGAAGGAAAGAATTAGTATCACTGTCCCCGCCGGCATAGATTCCGGACAGACCATTAAAGTCGAAGGAGAAGGAAATGCCGGAAGAAAAGGAGGTCCTGCCGGCGATCTTTATGTGGAGGTGCTCGTTGAGAATAAAACGGATTTTGAGAGAAAAGGGGAGAATCTTTATTTCACGACCCCTGTTACTTATACGCAACTTACGCTCGGTGATAAGGTGGATATCACGTTACTTTCCGGAAAAAAGATATCTCTCAAGATCCCTGCCGGAACAGACCCCGGTAAGGTGTTTCGAGTTTCGGGGAAAGGATTGCCGAGAATCTCGGGTTATGGTAGCGGAGATCTATATGTGCGACTCAAAGTGAAAGTTCCCAAGAAACTGAATAAAAAACAAAAAGAATTACTGGAATCCCTAAAGAAGGAGGGAATGTAGGGGAAATATTGATTTTACAGGAAAAAACATATATAATGTGTCCGTGTGTAGATTCTTGGAACGAGAAGCCCTCGTAGCTCAGTTGG
>CAYRME010000028.1:0-8158 GCA_964425505.1 uncultured Candidatus Saccharibacteria bacterium | reverse complement strand
TCCGCAATATCTTTGTTCACGGACTTGCATTGCTCACAGCTTTCCTGTGAGCCGCAAACTGATATGGAAGCATCACAATAAAAGAAAAGTTCTTTTGTTCTCTCCATTATATCCCCCCCCTTCTTTTGTAGTTTTAAAAGAACAACGTGTGCAATAACTTACAATGAAAAAAGACCAATGTCAAGATATTTGACAACATCGTAAAAATATTTATAATAGCAAGCAATATGGGTCACATGAGGAATAACAACTTCTTTTTCTTCTCTGAGAAAGACCTCGCGAAGTCCGGGAGGTTCTCTTTGAAGTAATAAAAAGGAGATCCTCAAAAGAAGACCCTCCCGGACCCCGGGAGGTTTTTTAATTCCAAAGGGGGTCCTAAAAAACAAAAGGAGGGAAAAGTATGAAGCTTGTTCTTTTAAAAGATGGCCATCTTTTTGAGGAGAGAGAAGGATTTACTGTGAAAGGAAATAATAAGATAGGTGCTCTTCAAGGTTACTTTGTCATAACGGAAAGAGAACTCCATACCGTAAAAGATTTTGCAAAAAGGATGTGGAGACAGATAGTATCATCCGCAGGGATCTCGGAAGACTTCAGGGCGCATATAAGGTTCGATCTCGTTCCACGCTTCTTGGGCTTCCCCGAGAGAACGGATTACGGGTATGATCTTGGCAACCTAAAAATAAAGGGTGCTTACGAGGTCAATTGTCACGGTCCCGAGTGTGTGAGTTGTGATAGTCTCTATCGAGAGAAATTCCCCGAAATAGCGCAATATACACCATCTGCGGGTATAGAGCTCGCCAAAGCCCTATCGCAAGAATATAAAACAGACGAGATAGTAATGGTAAGAGGAAACGCCACCGCCAAAAAGGATTGGGGGGACGCATTGCTTAGAGAAATGAATCAAAACGGGTTTTATGTAAAAGAGATGAGTGCCCGAGAAGTAATGAAAAAGAAACCCTCCCCTATTTGGAGATGGGGAATGATCGATGACAGAGAGGAGTATACACAATACGACAAAAAGTTCCGAGAATGGCTCCTTAGGATGCAGGAAAATCTTGACGTCCTTTCCACCGTTCCCTTGGATCGAGAGCACGATGCAGAGAACAAAAAGTGGATAGCAAAAGAGGATGATATCATCATTGACTCCAGAAAGAATCTTGAAAAAGCCCTCTTTTCAAATAAAGATGATCATGTCTTGAAGCCTCTCATTGGAACTTCGGGGCACAACATCATCTTTGGAGAAAATCTTGATCATCGCCTCTTTAAAAGGAACCTTGTCAGGGCATATGTAGAGGGAAATTACGGACTATTCAAGAAAATACTTTTACCGAAAGTGGATCTTGAAGAAGAATCCATTACCCTGGACTTCCTGCCCAGTTTCCTTGCCAAAGGAAGTGAATTGCACTATCTCTATAGTGTGGTAAGAGTAGAACCCTGGAAAACATACAGGGAAAGGATGGCCATCAATGTCCTTCAAGGTGGCGGTTATGGAGGAACCGTTGCTCTGGAAAAATTCTAAAGGAGGCCAAAAGGTCTCCTTTTCTTTTTATGGAAATTCTTTTATAATAAGAAAACAATAGAAATGTAAGTTGCAAAAAATGACCAAAGAGGATCTCGAGAAACTAGCCGAAGAATTGAAGAATTTTCCGGGAAATACCAGGGGAGAATCTTTTTTGACAAGAAAAAAGTTCATCGAAAGAAAAGAGGGAAAGGAGGGGGTGAAGAAATTGGAGAAGAAGATGAAAGAACTCGGCCACCCCATAGTTTTCGATGAAATAGCACGCGGAGGGTGGGTCAATGATGGCACTAATTCTCTTTCCATAGTAGTAGCTAAAGAGATTTTTGGCTGGGAAGAAGAAGATGTGTTTGAATTGGGAAGATTTAATTTAAAGAATTCTTGGATAACAAGAACGGTATTATTCTACTTTGTTTCCATAGACAAAGCTTTCAGTGTAATACCCAAATACTGGGAGAGATATTACGACATCGGAGAACTGGTGGGAACATATCTTGATAAAGATAATAAGTACGCCATAATGGAGAAGAGAGGATATAAAACCCATCCTCTTATTTGCCATCAACACAGAGGATATCTTCATGCCGGAGTGGAATTGGTTACGGGAAGCGACAAGGTAACTGTAAATGAAAAAAGTGCGTACACAGAGGAAGTAAAGTAGATGAATACCACGTAAGATGGTAAAAGTGTCTTGACAAATAACCTTTTATCAATATAATGGCAAAAAACATAGGTAAAGATATATGAAAACCTCCCACATGACAAAGGCCCTTATGCTTGTATGCTATGTGATCTGGATCATCACGGGAGGTTTTCGGTTAGTACGCACCTAAAGAATATACATAAAGAAGCTCCGAACCTCCCGCATAAAAACGGGAGGTTCTTCTTTTTGGTTCGAGAAATGGAGAGAATATCTCTCTATTTCTCGGGCCAAAAATCCCGAAAAAGGAGGGTAATTTTGTTCCTTGAAAAACGGGCCTGAGCATTAAAATCTTTTTGAAAGGGGAGTCTTTTTTGGCTGTTAATCTAAAGTCTCTTTATACGAAAGAGACGAGTAAAAAGCTGGATAAGGTAGAGAGTTACGGGAAGAGTGAAGAGAAGATACCGGGGCACAAACCCTCACAGAAAGTTCTGGAGGATCTCGAGTTGAAAAAGAAGGGTTGGCCTCGTTACGAACCGGCTTACGAGGTCATCAAGGCGGCATTCCCCAATTTTGACTGGAAGCCGGTAATGACCGAGAATGGTAAACATTTTGTTATCTTCTATGAGCATCCCAATCCCCAGTATTCCTTGGCAGAAATGATACTCGAGTCTTACAGGAGACAGATGCAACTTGAGGAAGGAGTGGAGCTCTTCAAACAGAGAGTGGAGATAAACGCTTTCCCTCAAAACATCCAACAAAGGGTTAAACCGCTCCTTTTTGATGAGAACGGAAAGAATCTTGCCAAAGTGCTCGTAGAAGAAATAGGCATCTCTTATCCTCCCATGAGCATCATGGAAAAGGTGAGAGAGTGGTACTATCGAGCGCTTGACGGCGAGGAAACCACGATCATAGTTCCCGTTTGTCCGGACTATGAGACACGAGCCACCGGAGATCCTTCTCGCCCGAGAGTTTACACTTTTGAGGGCTTGGGAGATTCCGTGGGATATGTCGCACAACGTGCGCTACATGCAATACCCAAATTGTGGGAGCTCCTTAAAGACAAAGGAGTAAATGCACGCTTTGTTGTTGCTATTGGGGATTTCGAGGCCGACTCGGAGGAAACAAGGAACAGGGTGGGATTATCCAAAGAAGCTTTCTTGGAGAAGCTAAGAAGTAGCCAAGAAACTTTCAAGAACGCCTGCCCTATTCCGAATGAGTGTCTTGAGACACCATTCATCACGGAAATAGGACTCTTTTACGAGTACCTGGAAAGAGCAAAAGAAGAAGTAAAGAAAGGAAACTATGGAGCCATGGGAATCACCGAGGAAGATATGGAGGTCATCGCCAAAGCGAGAAGATCTCTTTACCATCGTTGGTATGGAGAGAATGTCGACATTGTAGAAGTCTTGAAATCCCAGGCGCCAGAGTATATGGCCATGGGACCATTGGCGGACGAATACCCCAACGCACTCATATTGGGTGCAGACTCTGTAACAATGGCCCCTTTTATGCAGGGGCTCTCAGAGGAATTAAGGCCCGTAATTTATATGAGGAACATCAATTATTAAGGTCCAAGAGACCAAAAAGCCGCTCCAACGAGCGGCTTTTTACATCTTTCTTTCTTTTTTTCTTGAGTATCTGTGAAGAATAGAGCTTATCAATGTCTGATAAGGAAGACCTTTTTCGGCAGCAAGGGCCTTTATTCTTTGAAGATCCCTTTCGGAAACACGTATATTTATACTTTTTGATTTACGAAGCGTGTTCTTGGCATATTCTTTATGCTTTTCTTTTTCTTCCTCTAATTCCTTAACACTATTAAAGTCTCCCTTTTCGTAATCCTCAAGGATTTGCTCTTCCTCTTTTTCAAGATCTTCTTTTTTCATGTTACTTTTTTATATAATCTCTTGTGACCTTTCTACTTGGTATGATGGTCTTTAAGAACATCCTTTCTTTTTCTTCTACAAAAGGAACAAGATAACCATATTCTTCTATTTGAACAACAAGCACCCGTTGGTTCGGATACTTCTCTTTGTTGGGATGCTCAATTATATCCATTAATCTTCCTTCTATAACGGCTACAACAATCTCTTCAAAGCTAATTCCTCTTTCCTTTTTAAGTTTTTCGTTCTTATATGAACTAAAGTCGTAATGACCGTTTTTTATTTTTTGTGAATCAACTTCGGACTTTTCCCCACTCCGTTTTTTTCTGTCTTTTCTTCTCATGCTACTACAAGATCATAACATGTTATTTCTTGTTCATACCGAGAACCTTTTGTATGTACATTGTATATTATAAAGATATACATGTCAAACAAGATAATTGACAGAGGTTAATAAAACGATAGAATCAAGTCAATCATGTTCATAAGAAAGAAAGAGAGGAAACCTTTTGAAATACCCAGGGGAACCAAAGGGAAGCTTTACCCTTCTTCCCCCAAAGGAGACCAGACAGTTGCCTTCGTGGAAATGGATGGAATATATCCCGAGAAAGGGTGGTCCGTGAACGATATAAGTACCGAGACCATCTTTTTGCAAGAGGGAGAATTCATTCTTGAGACAGAAAAGGAAGGAAAACACGAAATGGAGCCCGGCGATATGTTCCTTGTATTCCCGGAAACCAAGTATAGAATAGAAGGAAAAGGAAGGGCAGTGGTTATCATCACTCCCTCTTGGGAGAAAAATACTAACCGTATAGTTGAAAAATGAGACTTCTTTACGACAGTACCCACAACAAGGATATGTTCTATGCCGTAGGGGTTCACATACCGGACCCCTTCTTTTACTTGGAAACACACGAAGAGAAATATATCTTTCTTGATAAAAGAGAGATAGATGCCTTCAAAGAAAAGAGATCATCGGATGTAAAAGTAGCACCCCTTGAGCCTCTTTTGAGAGAAGCCGAAACCATGCAAGAAGATGCCTCAAAAGCTGAAAGACTAGCTTTTCTCATCATGGAAAAATGCAATCCCGGAAAAGAAGAAATAAAGGTACCTTCTTACTTTCCCGTTTCTCTTGCGGACTTTTTAAGAAAGAAAGGCTTCTCCTTGGTTCCCATTTCTTCTTTTTTTCCGGATAGAGCCAAAAAGAATGAAAAAGAGGTGGAGAAAATAAGAGAAAGTTTCCGAAAGACCCTTTTGGCCTTTAGGAAAATAGAAGAGATCCTGGAAAACTCCCAAATAGAAGGAGAAAAAATAATTTTTGAAGAAAAACCGTTGACAAGTGAGAAATTAAAAGAAGAAGCGGAGAAAGTACTCTTTTTTGAGGATATGGAGAACCCGGAAGGAATGGTGATCTCCTCGGGGAAACATTCGGCATTCCCCCACCATCCGGGAAACGGAGAAATAAAACCGGGAAAAACCATTGTTTGCGATATCTTCCCCAAAAGCCGAGAGCATGGGTATTTCGCCGATATGACCCGAACTTATGTAAAAGGAGAACCCTCCGAGGAGGTAAGGGAAACGTACGATCTTGTTCTTAAGGCGCAAGAAAGAGCTCTTGAGGTCACTCGTCCCGGGATCACGGGAGAAGAGGTTCATGAAGAGGTTTGCAAAGTATTTCGAGAATCCGGACAAGAAAAAGGTTTTGTGCACGGAACGGGACACGGGCTGGGGCTTGAAGTTCATGAGGATCCTTATCTTAAACCCGGTGCAAAAAAGAACCTGGAACCGGGGAATGTCTTTAGTGTAGAACCCGGATTATATTACCCCGAGAAGAGAGGGATAAGAATAGAGGATGTGGTTTGTGTCACCAGAGACGGCATAGAAAATCTCACCGATCATCATAAGAAGTTTGTTATAAAATAAAGAGGCCCCCTGAAATGGGAGCCTTTGATCTTATTCCTCTTCTTCTTTAACAGGGGCAGTGCAAGGACACTCCTTCTTTTTTTGCATTTCGGCCTCTCTCTTTAGGGCCTCTTCGTCCTCGATACCCGCCAAGAAAGCGCTAAGACACATACTGTCACCTCCTTTTTTGGTAAACTAGACCATATATCCTAAATTGAAAATTGTCAACTATCCTTGAAATTTTAGGAAACTCATGTCATAATAGAAACTACGTACCTTAGAAAGGAGGTGAAGAAGAATGAGTAACGTTGTAAGATTAAGAGAGAATTCTCTCTTAGATATCTTCCTCCCCGAGTGGAAGACTATCACAGGAGAGAATCTTCTGGAGGGCATACTAAAAGAACCTGCGGAAGATAAGATTCGGACAGTTTTCATCGCCCATATAACTGGGTATGGTGGAAACGAATCCGTTTCTCGTTGGTCACCTATATTGATTGAGACCGACGAGAAAAAAGCGGAATTTAGCTCTCCAGTATGTCCTCACGTGGAGGAAACATTAATCGAAAGCAAGTTTATAACTTGCAATGTCGAAGACGGTTTGGCTCAGTTTTACTTGGACGGGGACAAAGCAAACCATCCTTTACTAAAAGAGAGGTGCCTCCTTGTCCAAGTGATAGTAAAAGATATTCCCATAGGAGACCTATTGTAGTAGTTTTTTATGGGGATACAAGCAAGGGGAGAAGCCTCTTGCTTGTACATATAAAAAGAAAAGGTCCCGTTAATCCGGGATCTCTCTGTTTAAAATTAAAAAAGGAGGGTTCTTAGTTGAGTATTGATAGGTTTACCATTATTCCCATAATTCTTTTCATACTCATGATAGTAGTGGGGATAATTACCACGTACTAAACATCAACCCCGGTTTCCCGGGGTTTTTCATCTCTTGACAAGAAAAGAATGATTACTATAATGACCTAAGTTGCAACCAAGTTATATAAGATATGGAAACCTTCCGTAAAAACCTCCTTCTTATTGTTCTTATTATCGTACTCGAAGGATCTTCGGGAGGTTTCCATTACGCGCCGAAAAACTAAAGACCAAAAGAAAAACAAATCAAAGAACCTCCCGAAAAGATCGGGAGGTTCTTCTTTTTGCGATCCCGGGAAGATCCCCAAAGGAGATGTTTCCGGGCTCGTGAAGAGACCCGGGAAAGGAGGGATATGAATGAAATTAGTTCTTTACAATGACTCTTCCGCAATAAAGTACCATCCCGATTTTGCATTAGAAGAAGCGGAGGTAGGATATGTGAACGGACACTTCTCTCTTGAAAAAGAAGAAGTGGAGGCATTGAAAAGAGCCGCCCGTCAAGCCTGGGAAAGAGCCAAGGAAAGATTTAATTGGAGTAAATTCGTGGGACACCTTAGGTTCGATCTCATTCCTCGCGTGGAAAATCCCACGCCAGTAGGAAAGAAGGGAAAAGATGGAAGGATCTACTATGACCTGGGAAAACTAAGTATCTCCGGAATATACGAGATCAATGCTCAAGATCCCGAATGCGCCGCAGCCGACAACGCCATGAGGAAGGTAAAGGGAAATACCACTCCTCCGGCCGTAGAGCGCCTCGCCAACACCATGAAAGAAGTTCTCCCGAACCAAAGAATAGCTTTTGTGAGAGGCAATGGGCCGGTAAAAACTTCTTGGGGAGAAGACTTTACTTCTCAACTTCTTGAGGCCGGCCTCGATTTGGAGCCAATGACACCCGAAGAAGCACAAAAGAGAAATCCCCCTATTCTCTGGCGCTGGGCAATACTGCAATGGGGAGAGTATGACGACCTTCCCAAGAGTTTTGCAAAGTGGCTCCTTGAAGCGCAAAAGAACCATACTCTTACGGTCAATCACCTTTTTCCTCCTCATGAAGTAGGTGCTGATGACAAGAGGTTGGTCATGACAAAAGAGGATTTTATTCTCACTACGGAGAGAATGGGTCCTCTTTTGAGAGATCAAGAGAATTACGTTCTAAAACCTTTACGAGGAGGATCGGGACGCGGCATATATTTCGGAGAAAAAACTTCTCCGGAAGAATGGAGGAACATCGTCTCAAGGTGCGCCCTTAAAGGTAATTACGGAGCTTTTTACGCTCAATGGCTCCCACGCATTACTCTAAGAAAAGAAGAGGTAACCTTTGACGTGAATCCCTCTTTCTTCTTTGACGGGAAGGAG
>CAYRME010000027.1:0-8444 GCA_964425505.1 uncultured Candidatus Saccharibacteria bacterium | reverse complement strand
TCTTTGTCGCTTCTTACGACCTTCCTTTCGGCCACGCTTAAAGATGAGAGGTCTCCTTTTCCTTCCTCTTTTTGCTCCCTGGTGCCTTCCATGTAAGCAACAGGTAAAAGAAGAAGGAAAACGAAAGTTACCAATATAACTTTCCTTTTCAATCTTAAAACCTCCTTTCTTGGGAATTTGGTGTGCGAACCGGGTCTGCTAAAAAGAACATCATATCGGGAATTTCCACATCCCTCCTTTCACCCTCCTTGTAGCAGAAAAAGCAAAGAAAGTCAAGAGGGGTTTGGCCCTATTTCTTTCTTGTGATACTATTAAGAAAGGAGAGCCGAGGAGGCTCGAAAAAGGTCGTCCTTGTTCAATAGAATGAATATTTAAAAATTATCATGACCGGAAAAACAGTAGCCGCTATAATAGGTGTTCTGCTCATTGCCGGAGGTGCTTACTTTCTCTTGGAAGGGGATATTTTGACCCCCGAGCAAGAAGTATTGAGGGCGATAGAGAACACTTGGGAAACCGACTCCCTTACCATGGATGCGGATCTTGAAATTGAAGCTGAAGAGGAAGGGGAGGAGTTCACTTTTATCTTGAGCGCGGTCTCCGATATTGACAAAAGAGAAGAAGGGGCCGTGAGATCACAGGTGGACGGAGAGGTTCTTGCGGAAGGAATGAGTATTAATTTCTCCGGAGAATTGACTCAAGTGGATGATGATCTCTATGTTCGCGTAGATACTCTACCTCTCGGCTTTATTCCCGGTGTACCTCAGGAGGTGGAGGAGCTTGTCGGAGAGGACATTCTACTTCTTGAAGGGGTGTCCGAAGAAATGGAAGAAGGATTTGAAGAGCTTGATGAGGAGCTTGCGGAAATGTTCGAAGAAGAGGATCTTGATCCCATGACCGCAAAGGAGATCATGGAAGAACTCGAAGAAGTTCTTGTCAAAGTCTTTGAAGAGGAGGTGGTCAAGGTGACCGAGAAGGAGGATGACGAGATCGATGGAGAGAGGGTAACCAAGTATACGGTGGAAATAGACCATGAAGAGATCCCCGATTTCATGCTTGAAGTTCTCGAGGATCATGAGAAACTCTTCGCGGGAATGGAGAAGGAGGAAGTAGAGGAGAATATAGAGGATATGAGAGAGGAACTGGAAGAAATGGAAGATGTCGATCTGGAGTTTCACGTGTGGACCGACGGCCAATATGTGGTGAGATTCCAATTCTCTCCCGAAATTGAAGAAGAAGATGTGGCCATCTCTCTTACCGTGGATTACTCCAATTTCAACGAAGAATTCGACATCGAAGCTCCCGAGGATTATATGACGCGGGAAGAAGTAGAGGAGATGTTCATGGAAGCGATGCTTCCCTTCGGAGGTCCCGCTCCCGACATGGATCCTGTTGATCCCGATGATACGGATATGCCGGATCCCGAAGATTTGGAAGAATTGGAAGACTTGGAAGAACTGGAGGGAGATTTGGAGGATATCGAGGGCGAACTACAGTTCTAGAAAAGGAACGAAAAAAAGAAAAAGAGCCCGGTTATAAGCCGGGCCTTTTTTGAAAGCATTTAAGCTTCCTTGGCAAGGGAATTCTCCACTCTTTCAAGGAGAGCGAGAAGATCCCTTTCCTCAAAGAGCTCTCCCTCCTTCTCTCTCGAACCCCTTAACCACATATTAAGAGCAAAAAGGTTCTCTCTCGACAAGTTGATTTCTTTGACGTATTTTTCCACTTTTTTCAGGTGGGGATTGTCATCAGATTGGAAGAAGTTATTCGAATCCTTCCTTTTTATTTCAAGTAAACGAAACTGAAGAAAGGCTTTCATATATAGGAGTGTATTTCTTTCTTCTTCATTCAATTCCTCTTTAGAGAGAAGCTTTTCCGCCATTTCTCCCATCCTGAGGACTCGTTCAGTAGGAAAAGAGAAGGAAGGGGTTTCCGATCGTGCGGGCCTCTTCATGAGAAAAACCTCCTTCCTTGTACTAATTTTAAAGATACTATGATACAATTGTATCATAAAATTTTTTCTTGTGCTTAAACCCGCATTGGCTTCTTCTTTCTCTTTTGTTATACTAAGAATAATATTACCCCTAAATTCAAGGACTTATGGGTAAAAAAGAAAACATGAAACATAAACTGAAGATCGTAATAATTATCATAATGGTACTCGGGATGGCCCTCGCGGGCATCGGACCGGCTCTCGCACAAGAGGATGGAGAGGATTTTGATGAGATCATTGAGGAAGGGATGGAGGTTACGACCAGAGAGAGAATAAGGGAGAGGATAAAAGAGATAAAGGAAATATCGGGGGCCATTGAAGAAGAGAGGGATCTAAGGGAGGAACCCATTCGTCCCGGTGTTCCGCAAGGGTTTTTCTTCGATTATGAATTGAGGCATGGCGCCCGGGGAGAACCCGTTAGACACCTTCAAGCGGTTCTCAACGTGGACCCTGATACTCGTATCGCTAATAGAGGTCCCGGTGCACCGGGAAGTGAAACGGAATATTTCGGTCCCGCGACCAGAGATGCTCTCCTCAGATTCCAAAGGAAACACGGCATCTCTCAAACCGGCATTTTGGGGCCTCGTACCAGGGAGAAGGCAAATGAAATAATAAGAGAAGGGGTGTCAAGAAGGGAGGCACCCGGAGAAGGGGTGAGCGAAAATATAAGGGAACGAGTGCAAGAGATAGGGAATGAGGTAAGAGAAATGAAGGAAGAAGTCGAAGATCTTGATGCGGAGGAAGGTGCGAACGAAGAGAGGGTTGCTGAGTGTCGAGAGGATATTGAAGAAGCGCATGAGCGTGCGCGCGGGAGAGTTTGTACAGATGAGTTTCGAAAAATGCAATGCCCCGAAGGTCCGGTAACCTATGGTGCTCCGAATGGTTGTATCATATCCTTCCTTGAGGAAAGAGGCTGGAAGTGATATTCTCCTCTAACACGCAAAGGAGGGATAAGAAGTGGGGAACAATTGTGTCTCCGGCTTGAGAGGTCTCTCGTTCCTTAAAAATAAGCCTGAAAATCTCGTACGTGCCTTCGCCGATGTCTTCGGGGATAGAATAAGGGACGAGAGAGATGTGATCACTCTTACCGATGATATTTGCGACCTGAAATGGGAGAAACTGCGTAACGGTAGAGTGATCCGAGTAAGGGAGATCTATGAATTGAGAGGTGACGGAGCGATGCTGGAGAAAAGTTATAATCAGCATCACTGGCCTCCTTCAAGTAGAGGAGGGTCGAAGACCATAAGAACTCCCGAAGAATTCCATGAAGGATGGCACATCATCTTTCTTAATTTATTCAAGAAAGAAGAATTGCGAAGTTTCTTGAAGGAGCTCTTCATTTTTGATGAGATTCACAATTTAGGGTTCCTATATGAGATCATTCGTCAAGTAAGAGATCAGAAAAGGGGCCGATAAATATCGGCCCTTTCCAATTGGAGAGGGTTCTTATTCTATGGTAGACTGGGTATTGATGAAGATAATGGCGTGTGCTTTAACTTATCCCCTTCCGAACGGTGTTACCGCTTCCTTGAATGTTTCTACGGACAGTCTAAAGGAGAGAGGATATGATGTAAGGATCGTTTCTCCTGACTATGGAAGGAGCGGAGAAAGGTCGGAGTATGATCCGGTAACTTCTTCCGTTATTGCTCACAAAGCGGCTACCAATCTCCTCGGTAAAGAGGAAAGGGTATTCGGCGTGGGAGCCAAGAAAGAGATCGAAGAGCTCGCAAAGGACTTCGATCCACATATCTATTGGCTTCATACGGTAACATGGGCTCCCAATGCTTTTGAATCGCACATGTTAAAATCGAACAAAGGAAAAGTTCTTTTTTATCACACCTGGGTGGAGAAGTTTGGCGAGCTTTATGCCGGGGAAGTGGGGTCATTTGTCATGAAAAAGAGAAGCAAGAACCTTTGCAATAAAATGGATGCCGTCATGGTGCCAAGTGGGGCAGTGAAAAAGAAGCTTTTGGAATACGGTGTAAGAACTCCCATTTCTGTTATAAGAACGGGAGTGGACCCTCCTCCCGAACCCTTCACTAGAGAAGAGATGGAGAAAAGATTCGGTGTTCCTCGAGGAAAAAGCATTCTTCTTTATGTGGGGAGAATTTCCAAGGAAAAGAATTTGAAGTTTCTTATTGAAACGTTACAATATCTGGACAAGAAAAGGCATAATGTGGTCCTTCTTCTTGTCGGTCCCGGGGATACGGAAGAGATGAAGGAAGAGGCAAGAAAGAAAGGATTGAAGGAGAAAGTTCTTTGTACGGGAGCTCTGGAAAGAGAGGAGGCGTTAAAGATCTATGGAGCCTGTGATGTCTTTGTTTTTCCTTCTCGGACCGAAACTCAAGGTATAGTCATCGAGGAAGCGATGCTGGCGGGTTTGCCCGTTGTGGCTTTGAGCTCCCTCATCGAAGATGAGGTTTATCCGGAAGGGAGGGCGATGGTGGCAAGAAAGGAGAGCGAGTTCGCTCCTAAGGTGGAGGAGCTTCTGGAGGACGACGAAAAAAGGAGAAACATCAAAGATAAAGCGAGAGAATTTGCTCTGAAGAATTTTTCCAAGGGGGAGATGATAAGGAGACAAATAAAGGTCTTTGAGGAAGTTTCAAGAACTATGAATAAATAACCATGATAAAAGAAAACATAATCAATCTTCCGGATCAACTTGATTTCTCTCCGGAGATTAAGAACAAAGAGAAATGGGGATCCTCCGAGAGGTATTTCTTGTGCGGAATGGGAGGATCGCATCTTCAAGGGGATATACTAAAGAGCATTCTTCCCGAGTTTCCGCTTCATTTACATGAGGGTTACGGGCTTCCGGCCCTGTTCTCAAAGAATTTCAATCTCATAACGGCCTCTTATTCGGGCAATACGGAAGAGGTTCTTGATTCTTTTGATAGAGCTTTATCCGAAGGGGTGGAGCCGGCGGTTATCTCGCGCGGGGGCAAACTTCTTGAGGTGGCCAAAGAAAGAGAGCTTCCTTATGTGGAACTTCCGGAGGAGGATATTCAGCCCCGTTTGGGAACCGGATACAGCTTCAAGGCTCTCTTGGCTCTTTTGGGCCTTGAAGAGAAATTGGAAGGAGAAACAAGGAGTGCTCGTGAGAACCTTTTAGGGAAAAGGGAGAAGATCGACGAAAAAGCAAAAGAGTTGGTACATCTCTTGGAAGGAGGGATTCCCGTGGTCCATGCGTCGAGAGACAACGAGGTTCTTGCCCGTCTTTTTAAGATAAACTTCAATGAGACCACCAAGATACCCGCTTTTTATAATGTTGTTCCCGAGTTGAATCATAATGAAATGAACGGGTACGAAGCCTCTCTTGAGGCAATGGGTTTGTGTGAGAATATAAAATTTCTCCTTCTTACCGATCGGAATGACCATCCCCGTAACAAGAAAAGAATGGAAGTTTTGAAGGGGATGATGAAAGAGAGAGATTTCGAGGTTCTTGACGTGGAAGCAGAAGGAGAGACAAGGATGGAAAAAGTGTTCTTTTCCTTGATGTTGTCGGGACTCACGTCTTATCATTTGGCGGGACATTACGGAACCGACCCTGAAGGAGTGCCCATGGTGGAAGAATTCAAGAAGAGAATGAAAGAATGAATTATTTTTACGACTTACACTGCCATACCTCCTCCGGGTCCGCGGATGCTCCCGGGGATTTAAGGTCCGTAGTGAGGATGGCCAAGAAGAGGGGTCTTGACGGTATTGCCGTGACAGATCACAACCATCATTACGAGGGACCCTTAGAGATCGAGGGAATCGAGGTCGTTCCCGGCGTGGAGGTCACCGTGGAAGATGGTCAACACCTTTTGGCTTATTTCGTAAGTGAACCGATAGAGTCTTGGAGAAGTTTTGAGGAGACCATTAAAGAGATCCATGAAAAGGGAGGATTCGCTGTTTGGGCTCACCCCTTGAGAAAAGGAGATACTTTCCAAAGAAGAAAGAGTGAAGTTCTTCCTTTGCTTGATGGTCTCGAGTCGGGGAACGCAAAAGACGGGATCCGGGAGATGGAGGAATCTTCAAGGTTCGCAAAAGAATTCCGTCTCCTTGAGACTGCCGGATCCGATGTTCATGTTGAGGGAGAGGTTGGTATGGGAGTAGTAAGGGTAAAAGAAAGGATCACAAGGGATAATTTTCGGGAAGTGATGAAAGAGGGAGAGATCGTTATAAGAAAGGAAATAGAAGGTTATAAGAAGAGGCGCAAGAAATGGGATGTTGTACTGGGAAAAATAAGGAAGGTGTTCTTCACTCATAAGAGTTCTGCTTTGAAAGTTCTTTTTCACAGGGCGATCGTCAGAAATTATTTGAGACTTTGTAATATCAAATTAAGAAGGATCCAATTCAATTACAAGGAAGAATATTATGAAGAATGAGAATATAAAGAAAGAGGTGAGGAAGTTGCTTGATGTACCAAAGAAGGCGCGAGCGGGCGACAAGAACGAGGATATAGAGAGGGAGCTTGGCGATTTTCTCATAAAAAAGGGATACATAAAGGGAATAGAAGAGAGGGACCGGGATTGGGGGTTTGTTTATCATAGTTTTACGCGAAAGGTGTCTGTTTCCGAGAAGGAGATGCCTCACCGAAAATGGGAGGATTGTATTTTCAAAATGGGGAGAAATAAGGAAACGGGAGAGAACCTCTTTCCCGATCCGGGCCCCGAGACCGAAAAATATCGCTTCTTACATGAAGCAAATCATGCTTACCAGGAATATCTATGCTCCAAAGAATCTCCGGAGGCTCCCGAGGAATTCTATCAAAAAGCTTTAGAGGGTAATATTGATTGTCCTTATGCTCGACTTTTCTCTTTTTGTTTTCAAAAAAGAAAAGATAGCCGCGAGTGTGAGAAAGAGAGGAGTTCTCCGAAGGGGATTTCCGTATGGGGAAATGCTCCCCATTATGCTTATCGAGCCGACGAGGAGATTCCGAACGAAGCTTCCGAGGTGGCCGTGAGAGCTCAAGAGGATGCGAATGAACTTGTTACCATGTTCTTGTGGCACCCTGATTATTTTGATATGTATCTCGATTATCTTTCCTTGAACTACGAGAATCCGGAAGTAAGGGAAAAAGAGTTGACGCGAGAGGACCTCGAAAGGCGAGGGCTCCTAAGTCTCTCCAAAGAAGAGGCCTCTCAGTTGAAGAATATAGTTCTCTCTTATGTGGAGAAGATGAAGGAATTGATCGATAACCCCCAAGCCTGTTGAAGTCGGACGTCAATAGACTTTTTAAGTTGTACTTGCCAGAAAGAAGATATTGAAATAGAATAAGAGAAAGAACCCCCAAAGAAAGGAGGGAGGAGGTTGTACAAATGCTCTTTGGTATGTGAAAAATGCTGGAGAACGGCAGTATATGAAAAAAGGAAAGGAATTAAGTGCAGATGCGGATATGAGGTAAAATTGGATGAGGGAGTAGAAGATCTTGTTGTCGCTCTCAATGAATTCGGTATTACAACTCTCTCCTCTTGCGAGGGGAAAGAGGAAGGATTTGAAAGTGGCAACTTTGAGCATCCTTGGATAGTGATCGCCAAGGATAAGGAGAATATGGAGCGTGCCCAAGAATTGGTGGAAATATACAACAAGGAAGTGGGAGAAAGAGAAGAAAAGGAGTGGATCATAGAAGAGAGGCAGTGTCATTTTTCCGTGGAAATATTTCTTTTCCCAAAAAGAAAAGATAACATCTTTCGCAAAGAGGAGCTTTTTAAGGATGTGCAGCGTTTTGCACGGTATATAGAGAACTCTTCCAGGGAACTCTTAAAGGAGCTTTCTTAAAGCTCCTTTTTTATTTATTGACATAAGATTCTTATCTTGTTATCCTTTACTTAACGTTCGGTAAGTAAAAATCATATGGGAAAAAATGATGCAAAAAAGAAAATAACAAGAATTGCTTCTCGTTTTTTTTCCGAAGTGGGCTTTAAGGAAGTTTCCATGAGTAAGTTGGCCGAAAAGCTCAATGTGACAAAGCCCGCTCTCTATTATCATTTCAGGAACAAAAAAGAGCTTTACGAGGAAGCGATGAATGAGTCCTTTCACGAGTTCGAGAGGGCATTAAGGAGGGCCAAGAAAGTAGAAGACCCCAAAGAGAGACTCTTGAGAATGGGGGAGAAATACTTGGAGTTCGGGACGAAGAAAAAAGGTTTTACAAGAATGACCGCATCAAAATCCCTTGTTAAGGGAGATGTGGCTCTACTCTCTCATGCGAGAGATTTAAAGAGAGAGGTAATGGAAACTCTCAAGGAACCCCTGAGAGAACTAAGGAAAGAGAGTGTCAGCGAGGAGGATCTGAGTCGCGATGCCGCCCTTATCATGGGAGTCTTGGACGGGATGATCATAAACGTCGAACTTTTCGATGAAAGAGAAAGAGGGACCATAAGAGAGAGGTTGAGCGAAGTAATTCCGCAGATCGCCAAAGGTCGGTATTAGAAATCAACTTTTGATATAATAATATGGAAATAATGGAAATATT
>CAYRME010000026.1:0-8552 GCA_964425505.1 uncultured Candidatus Saccharibacteria bacterium | reverse complement strand
GATCACCATCTCGGGAGGATCGCTAACTTCGAATAACGAGATCATATCTTCCATATCCATACCCATCACTATCCATAGAATTCCGAGCAAAACAACAACGGTAATTATTATGAGTATGGGCAAGGACGCCCTGTCTTTTATTCTTATTGATCGCATATTTCAAAATTCGTAAAACTTATCATTCAGCCAACCAAAAGCTCTTCATTGCTCGAGGTCGGTCACTTTTTCGTGATTGCGTATAGAGTATAGCATTTTAACGAAAGTTTCTCAATTTGATTTTCATTCCATTAAATGCTAATTTCCCCTAGTTCGGACGAACCTTAAAAAGGAGGTGTATAAAGTGGGAAGATGGTGGCTTCAAGGAATCAGACCAACCATTTTTCTGTTGGCATTGGTCATACTGATCACCATTGCTGTGAACTTCCTGCAAAGTCTTGAGAGCTTTCTTAATTTCTTTCTCCCCGAAGAAAAAGTGTTCTGGGGAATGCCCTTTCTTGCAACCATGCTTCTCTTGATCATTGTTCCTTTTCTGATGGGAGTCTTGACCTCCGGAAGAACAGGAAAGATTATCGGATCTCGTGTAGAAAGGGTACCGGTTTTGAATATGGTTTTTACGGGAGAAAAAAAGAGAAAGATAGCCGAAAGATCCTTTCCGGGAGTTCTCAAAGTGAACATTGGAGAATTGAATCTCTATATTTACGTTTTTGCTACCGGAATAAGTAAGTTGACAGAGAACGGAACGGAGAAGACAATAGTCAGTGTATTTCCCCCTTCCATTCCCCTTGTGTTCACCAGCCTTTTGGCAATAGATGTGAATATCGAGAATGTCAAGAAAGTAGAAGTGGAAGGCAACAATGGAAGTGCGGGGGTGGATATAGTGCAAAAGAAGTTCATTGGTTTCGGTCAACCTTTGGGTGAGGAAATAACCCTCAAGGATATAACCAAGGAAGAAATAGAGGGTCATCTTCTCCAGAAAAGAAAAAGCGCTGACAGATAAGATCAGCGCTCTTTTTTTAAAAAAAGAGCTCCCAAATAAAGGGAGCTTTTAGAGGGAATCTTATAGAACATTATCCTTCAGAGGGATTTTGTACCTTAATGATATCAAGAGAAGCCCAAAGAAGTCAATCCAAAATTACCTGCTCCGGAGTTTCAATGATCACTTGAGGTCTTCCCTCATAAAGGGATATGTCTCCATAGATATGAATTATCTCCCCTTCCCATTCTTGAATCTCCAATTCTATGAAATTTTCCGTATCTTCTCTGAATATGGTAGCCGAAAAAGGACATTCCCTATAATCCTCACAGAAATTGATAAAATGATTCTCTTTCTCGGACACGAACACGTGATCCACTTCTCCTCTCACCCAATAACTTTCTCCCACATTATCGGGAGCCTCTTGAAATTCTATGGTGTTCTCTCCCCTTTTTTCCGGAATTTCCTTCTCCCCGAAGTCCAACTTATAGAACCCCATTCTATAGAAGGATAACACCAGAACGAAAGCAAGAATGAGAAGAGTTATGATCACTTTTTTCATCATATGCTTCAATAGGTCTCTTTGTTAAGGATACCTCTTGAATTCCTCGATTTCAAATGAATCATTGACAAAAAAATAAAGAGAAATAGAATGAGGCGGGCAAAAAAAGAAAGGAGGGATGTAAGTGCGGAATAGGAACGTTAAAGCACCAATACCTAAAGATCTTTATGGAAAAATGGAGAAAATAGCGAAAGAGAAGGGAGTGAATACGGAAGAATTGCTCCGAAACTTTATCAAAACAGGCATTCTTATTGAAAGCCTTGATAAAAAGGGAAAGATCATCATTAAAGACGAAGCGGGAAACATCAAACACGAGATCCTTCCTTGAACGAATAAAGCGAGGCACTTTGCCTCGCTTTTTGTTTAGGCTTGACTACTCCTGTTTTCATGTTATGTTGAAAAAAAGGAGGGATAAGAGAATGTACACTAAAGAAGTAAAGAATGAAAGCGAGAGCGAGGAGCTGCTCTCAAGAGAAATTATTCTGGCCATCCTTGCAAATGCAGCGGAGAAGGGAAAAATAGAGTATGACACCATACGTTTGCATAAAGCTTTCCATAAGTTAAAAGAGAATTCTCAATACAAAGATCTTCTCAAAGACCTCTATTTCCGATTCAATCCGCCGTTTTCAAAAAAACTACAAAAGATCATATTCATCCTCGAAAGCTCCGGGAAAATAGAGTTCATCTATCCCAAATACGAAGAGATGATCATAAATGGAGAGGAAGATCTAAATCGAATATATGAAAAACTATCTCCGGAAGAGATAGAAAAAATAGAAAAGGTGGCCGAAGAACTGAGAATTTTACTTCTAAAGGGGGAATAACCCCCTTCTTTTTATTTCATTTTCTTGAGAGTATGGATCGCGATCTTTGACCATTCCTCTATTTCATGATCTCCCTTCTCACACAGACCTTCTATCTCCGACAAATTCATCATCTCTCCCTTCTCTATCTCAGCTTCACCGGGACGAATCTCGCCCGAAAATCTTACAAGATAAAGAACTCCCAAGTGCACTCTTCCCACACTATTTGATTCATCATTTATGTAACCCAAAACTTCCGGATCCCTTATCTCTCCATCTATAAAAACCTCTTCTCCCAACTCCCTCAAGACACTCTCCTTGAGAGGGTTGTCACTTTCTTCATCGGGTTTATCCACGTGACCTCCAACCCCCCAAGACCACTTCCCTCGCAACCTTTTCTCGGTATAATCCCTTTTCTTTGTTGCCCTCTTGTAGGCAAACACCTTGCCTTCGGGGTCCATAAGAACAGCATAACCTATGGGTTGCTTGTAATTGTCATCCTCCTCCGCATCACCCCTCCTTAGATATTCAAAATTTTCAAGGATCCTCTTCTGTAGGTCCAACTCCCCTCTTTCTTTGAACCCCTCAAAGTGATCACCCTTAAAAAGGAGGTCCTTCTTTACCGCCATTATCAATTGGTCTTCTTTTTTCATATGGATTCAGAATAACATATTTTTAATTAAAGGGCGCTCTTTCCGGAGCGCCCTTCTTTTTTTACTCGACAGAACAACATTTACAGAACTGAGATAGATTCAATGCCTTGGTATTTTCCCTTAATTGCTCCACCTCCTCTTTCGTAACCTCCCTCTCTTGGGCTTTTGCAAGTAACTCCCTGATAAAGTACAATATTTCTTGCTTGGTAAGATCCGAAAAGAGTTCTTGAAAACACTGCTGATACTCAGGTGGAATGTTACTCCTTAGTGCCTCAAGGTCATTCTTGCAGGCAATTCTTTCTTTCAAAAAATCCCCTCCTTCTTTTTTTTCTTCCCGACCAACTACATCAATTCTCAAAAAATGTCAAGAATGTTTACTTTTGAAAAAAGTTAATTATAATCTTCTCCAGATACAAAATAATTCAAGAATAAAAATGACAAGGGAAGACCTCAAGTACAAAAGAATACTTTTGAAGCTCTCGGGAGAAGCAATGATGGGAAATAAAAAATTCGGGATAGACCCCGATTTTATTTTTTATCTGGCGGATGAGATAAAGGTTTTGAATGATCTGGGGGTGGAAGTAGTGGTAGTAGTGGGAGGCGGCAACATCTTCCGCGGAGTAATGGGAAGCGAAGAAGGGATGGATAGGACCACTTCGGATTACATGGGGATGCTTGCCACCATTTTCAACGGAATGGCATTACAAGATGCACTGGAAAGAAAGGAGGTCACTACACGTCTGCAAACCGCCTTTGAAATGAAAGAAGTGGCAGAACCGTTCATCAGAAAGAAAGCTATAAGACACTTGGAAAAAGGCAGAGTAGTAATAACCGGCGGAGGAACGGGGCTTCCTTTTGTCACCACCGACACCGCAGCCGCTATGCGAGGCTTGGAATTGAATTGCGAAGCTATCTTTAAAGGAACCAATGTGGACGGTGTTTACTCAAAAGATCCCGATAAGAATTCCGACGCCACCAAATACGAGACCTTAAGTCTTGACAGAGCATTCAAGAGCGATGAAATAAGTGTAATGGATAACGCGGCCATGGATCTTTGCAGGACGAACGGAATACATGTAGTAGTTTTCAATGTGTACAAGAAAGGAAATCCGAAGAAGATTATACTGGGAGAAAAAGTGGGAACCATTGTAAAGTAAAATTATTTCAATTATATATGCTAATAGAGATCCTTATAGCTTCCTTTGTAGTAATGCTTGCCGCTCTCGGGGGAGCTCTCTCCTTTTTTAAGACCATTGGAAATTTTATAGAAAGGAATCTGGGTCTCCTTATCAGTTTTACTGCCGGACTCTTTCTTTATATATCTTATGAGCTCGGAAAAGAGGCTATACTTCACTCCCCCGCCATTGAAGAGGGTTTGCTCTGGATCTTGGGAGGGGCCGTTCTTATATGGGTTATCTTTAAGGTGCTCCCTCATTCTCATGAATGTAAAAATAATTCTCAAGAAGAGAATTGCGAACCCATAGATATACGAAAAGTACTTACAGGTAACGGAATACACAACATTGGAGACGGAGTACTGCTTGCCGCCGCGTTTTCCGTGAGCTTCCCCTTGGGGTTATTTACCACCATGAGTGTTTTCGTTCATGAACTCGTACAAGAAACCTCCATCTTCTTCATTTTAAGAAGAGTGGGGTACACCATAAAGCAAGGAGTACTCATAAATTTTGCTGTATCGGGAACCATTCTTATAGGTTCCGTGGGAGGGGCTCTCTTACTTTCCACTTTCGCCGCCCTGGAAGCTCCTCTTTTGGGAATATCCGCCGGAGCCTTCTTCGTGGTAGTCCTTCAAGACCTCATACCCCACTCATTACACGAATCGCATAAGGATAAGAAGTGTTTCCCTTATCACATTATCTGTTTCCTCCTCGGCTTCCTTCTCATGCTATCGATAAGCATTGCGATCCCCCACTCTCACGAGCACCATGAACACAACGGGGATCATGACCACCACGAGGAAGAGCATCACCATCATCACGAATAAAAAATAAGAGGTTAATCGAGAGAGATGGATTTGAATTGATCACCGAATTTCTTGCCTTTTTCCTTGAAGAGATCTCGAATATGATCATCCATGGTAAGATAGATCACTTGCCATCCACCTTCGGAGAGATCGGCCAAACTCTCCACCAA
This sequence comes from uncultured Candidatus Saccharibacteria bacterium, assembly GCA_964425505.1. Taxonomy (GTDB): domain Bacteria; phylum Patescibacteriota; class Minisyncoccia; order Minisyncoccales; family PWPS01; genus PWHW01. Next base: position 3,410 of record CAYRME010000026.1, on the reverse strand, counting down.
TTCTTCCCTCCTTTCCCAATCGGAGTTCTGGAAAGCATCATCCAAAATTAAGAACATGGAATCTTTTTTGAGGAGTTCCGCACTCAACCCTACTCGCAAAGCTAAAAGAATTTGTTCTCTCGCGCCGGTACTTAGATCCTTCAAATTAAAATTCTCGAATTTTCCCACAACCTCCAACTCTTCACCATTTAACCTTACTTCTTTATATCTCCCCTTGGTCATCTTGGCCACGTGATCTTGGATCACTTGAGACTCAAAATTCTTTTTTATCCGTTCATCCTCTTTTTCTCGTAAACTCTCAAGTTCATCAAAAACTATCTTGCCGGCAACTATTTCACTTTTCTTGTTTTTCACCTCTCCTTCAACTCTTTTTCTTTTCTGATAAAGACCCTGATAGAGGCCGGAAAAATCCTTTCCGGAATCATCCTCCACATGCTGAGCGATCCGTTTCTCCATACTCTTCAAGCTCTCCTCTTTTTTTCTTATTTCTTCCTCCTTTTCTCTTATTTTCTCTTCAAGCTCCTCCATTTTTTCAGCGCTATAATGTACCGGTGCTTCTTTTGCATAGTCGGACTCATCAATATTCAAAGAGGATAGTTCTTTGGAAAGTTCTTCCTTCTTTTGCTCCAATTCTTCTCTCTTATTCTTTATTTCGGTCAATTTATTCTCCCACTCCTTCTCATCAACTTCTTGCCCGGTGATATTTTTCATTTGTCTCTTGATCTCGGTGAACAGATCGGAGAACTCGTCACTCAGTTCCTTTAATTCTTGTTTTATTCTTTCCGTCATTTCCGGGGCCGTTCTGTATTCTTCCATCACAGCCTCCAAGGTAGCAATACTTTGCATTTTCTTCCCCGTTAGTTCTTCAAACTCCTCTTTCAATGATCTTGTCTCGTTTTCCAGGTCCCTCTGATCGAACTTCTTCTTGTAAAGATAAAAGTAAGAAACCAGAACCGCGAAAGATATCGCAAATCCCAAAACACCAAAAAGAATATTTTCCCGGATAACAAGCATAACGGATATTACAAAAAGAGCTCCGGGAATTACTATCCAAGCTTTGGGCAACGGGCTAACGACCTCCTCTTGAAGTTCTTTATATTTTTCCCGGATCTTATTGAGCGATCGATATTTCTCAGCTTTTTCGGCCTCCTTCTCATGCTCGACCTCCTTTTTTCTTATTTTCTCCCGAAGCTTTTCTCTTTCTTCAATATTTAAAGAAAGGGAGGTAACCTCTTCTTGATCATACTTCCTCAATTCTTTTTTTGTTTTCTTGAGTTCTTCATTTAAGTCATACGCTCTTTTTCTTTTGGCCAAACTTTGCTCTTCCCGCTCTTCTTCCAATCTCCCCTTCTCGATCTTCAACTGCTCCAAGTACCCGGGAGAATAATCCGCTTCAACCTCCTTTATTAGGTCATCCAATTTTTTAAGTTCTTTCTCCAACTCCTTTAAATCCTTACCCTCTCCTTGGTTGTTGATATCAATCGGTTCCGTATTTATATCCGCCTTTCGAACTGTTGGTTTGATATTTTGACCTATCTCCTCCAATAAATCCTTCTCGGTTAAGAGTTCTTTTACAACACTCTTGCTCATTCCGCCCTTCGCTTCGGCATCAGCATCAATATCCGCATCGGAACCCTTTACCGCCAAGAGTTTGATCAGTTGAGGAGAGAGCCCTTTTTCCTCTTTTAAGAAATTATCCAACTTCAACTCGGAAGAAGCTGTAAAAAAACTTATCTCCCCTTCTTTAATTCCCTTAACGAAGATCTTTCCTTTTCCTTCTTTGCGCAAACTCCACCTATAAGTGTCCTTGAAAAGACAGCGTAAAATGAATTCGGTAAGAAAGGTCTTCCCTCTTTCATTGGGGCCATAGATCACATTGAACTTCCCCAGGTCATGAGAGAATTCTTCCAAGGGCCCTAAGTTCTTAGCCTCGATTTTTTTTATCTCAATACCCATGTTAATTGAACACTTTCTTGAGGGCTTCTTCTAAAACTTGTTCTTTGGTCAACCCTTTTTCTTCTATTAAACTTTCACTTTTTTCAACTGCTTGCTTCACTTTTTCAGCTATCTCCAATCTTTCATCGGTCTTTAAGATATTTATTTCGGAAAAATCGAGCTCCCCGCCATCTCCGTCATAGAAATTCACGCCTTGAAATTCTTCTTGAATGGCCTCCTCAATAAGTTTCAAATTCCTTGAGTATCCCTTAATAATCAACCTGAGTTCCACTTTTTCCATTTCTTTCTCCGAAATATTCCAGTTATTGATCATTTCAGCTATCTTTTCTTTTGCATATTCTTTTTCATTCTTTACCGGCAATACCAAAAGGGTTTCATTAAAGTAAATCCTTTCCGTGTCAACTTTCTCAGCTTCATAATTCAAATTATCCGTATCCATTAAACTGAAGTGACGCGGACCGGTCTCATTTATATTCAAACCGCAAGGAGATCCCGTATAATGAACACTTTGATGACTACCCCGCTTATGGATATGACCAAGGACTACAAGATCGGGACCGAATCTCTCCAGGTCACTCCTGTTTATCGGCATATAAGTACCAACCTCGAAATGATTTTCGGGAATCCTCTCACTCAAATAATCTCCATGTCCGATCAAAACCCACTTTTCGGGCAACTCTTCTCCGTGCTGAGCGATGATCTCTCCCATGGTCTTTCTTTCATCATAGGGAATAAAGAAAAAACCGGTACCTCCCAACTCCCTGATCTCCGGCTTCTCTATGATCTCGACATTATCGGCGGTGAAATAAGTAGAACTTATTCCCGGATCGTGGTTTCCGGGAATGACCAAGAAATTGATGTTCGAATTCTTTTTGCATATCTCATCGAATTCGCTGTAATTATTGCACTCCTTATCAAAGAGATCCCCGGCCACGATCAAAGTGCCCACCTCCTTGTTCTTTAATTTGAACAGAATGTCCTCCAGAGCCGCATAACGCTCCGGGGAATCTTCCCTTTTTTCTTTGAGGTGAATATCAGCGGTAATTCCAATTTTCATATCTTTAAGCTTTTCTATATCCTATCACAAGATAAGGAGGAAAATAAAAAAACCCGGGGAAAGATCTCGGGGTTTTAAGGTTCTCGGTCACTGGCATTATTATTCAAGAGAGGTGGTTTTGGGGAGCATGTATCTTAAAGTAGTTTTCCCCTTGGTTGTTTTCAAATATTGCTCTCTTCTCTTCGCATCTCTCTGGCTTCTATAAGCTTCATAATGAGCGATGTCAAAAGGGGCAAAGTGTTTGGTGGATGGCTCTTCTTGATTATTATGCTCTTTAAATCTTCTTTTTAAGTCCTTAGTTGATCCAACATACAAAAAATCTTTCTTTAGGCTCTTTAGAACATATACATAGTAAAATTTCATATCAAAACGAAATTTCTACAGTGTTAGTGGGGAC
>CAYRME010000025.1:0-8607 GCA_964425505.1 uncultured Candidatus Saccharibacteria bacterium | reverse complement strand
CGTGGCGTACTTGAGACCAGAAACGGCACAAGGGATGTTCGTCAATTTCTCCAATGTTCTTTCTTCTACAAGGAGAACTCTTCCTTTCGGGATCGCTCAAATAGGTAAGGCGTTCCGTAACGAGATAACGCCCAAGAACTACATCTTTCGAACTCGTGAATTTGAGCAGATGGAGATAGAGTATTTCATCAAGAAACCGGAAAAGGATGAGGATTGGCAGGAGCATTTTGAGTACTGGAGGGAAGAGATGAGGTCGTGGCTCGATCTTTTGGGAATAAAAAGAGAGAATGTAACGGAGAACGATATTCCCAAAGAGGAACTCGCTCATTACTCCAAGAAAACAGTGGACTTCGAATACCATTATCCTTTTGGAGTGAAAGAACTTTACGGTCTTGCTTATCGTACCGATTATGACCTCAAGAACCACGAAAAGATGAGCGGAGAGAACATGAAGTATCGCGATCCCAAGACGGGAGAGGAGTATTGGCCGCATGTAATAGAACCCACTTTCGGGGTGGAGCGCACTCTCCTTGCGGTAATAGCGGAACATTATGACGAAGAGGACCTGGAGGATGGCGACAGAAGAACGGTTCTTCGCTTCCCCTTTTTCCTCTCCCCGATCAAGGCGGCCGTTCTACCCCTTATGAAGAACAAGCCGGAACTTGTTGAGAAAGCGAAGCAGATCTTCGGAGAGATCTCTCCCGAGTTCGTGTGCCAATACGATGAGACGGGGTCCATCGGAAAAAGGTATAGAAGGCAGGACGAGATAGGTACTCCCTTGTGCGTCACGGTGGATTATCAAACCCTCGAAGATGACACAGTTACCTTGAGGGAGAGGGATTCCATGCAACAAGTAAGAGTGCCTATTAAGGATCTTTCGGAAAATCTGAAAAATGCCATCAAGAACGGGGATATGTCCTTGTTTAACGGATAGATAAAGGATCATGAAAAAGGAAACTCTTCACAACGGATTAAGAGTGATGACCATTCCTCTTCGGAACACTAATGTTGTTACCGTGTTCGTGCTCGTTAGAACGGGATCGAAACACGAAAAAAGGGAGATATCGGGCATATCGCACTTCTTGGAGCACATGCTCTTTAAGGGAACCTCGAAGAGGGAAACCCCCTTAAGGGTGGCGGAGGATCTTGATAAGGTGGGGGGACTTTATAATGCGTTCACCGGTGATGATTATACGGGATATTATGCCAAAGTGAATGCCTCTCACCTTCCTCTCGCCGTGGAATGGGTCTCGGATATATATTTGAACTCTCTCCTTCCGGAAAAGGAAGTGGAAAAGGAAAAAGGGGTGGTAAAAGAAGAGATAAATATGCGGTATGATAATCCCGCGGCACATTGTCAACTTCTTTTCGGGGAATTGCTTTACGGAGATCAACCCGCCGGTCGGGATATAGCGGGAAGCAAGGAAACGGTATCGTCTCTTGATCGCGAGAAGCTCCTTTCTTACATGAGATCGCAGTATGTCTCCGAGAACACGTTGGTCATTGTTGCGGGGAATATAAAAGAAGAGAAGGTAAGAGAAATGATAGGCAATGCTTTCTCCGACATAAGAAAAGGAGAAGAAAAAGAACCCTTTCCGGTAGAGGAGGAGCAGGATGAACCGAGGGTGCTGAATTTCAAAAAGGAGACCGATCAAACGCATTTCGCTCTGGGAGCGAGAGGCTTCAATTCCCTTCACTCTCATCGTTATACACAAGAGATCATTGCCGCTCTCTTGGGCGGAATGATGAGCTCGAGGTTGTTTGTGAGAATAAGAGAAGAAATGGGTCTTGCTTACTATATAAGGACATCGGTAGAAGATAACCCCGAAACGGGATTTGTGGTAACTCAAGCGGGAGTGGACAACAAGAGAGTGGACGAGGCCGTGAAGGCCGTAAGGGAAGAATATCGTAAAATAACGAAAGAAAAAATTTCCCCGGAAGAACTCAAGAAAGCCAAGGAACACCTAAAAGGAAAGATGGCCATCTCCTTGGAATCTTCCGATTCTCTGGCTTACTTTCACGGCACGAATGAGATCCTGGAAAGAAGGACGTATACACTGGAAGAGTTCTTTGAACTCATTGATAGCGTTACCGCCGAGGATATTCTTGATGCGAGTAAGAAGATATTCGTTCCCGAGAATCTCAATCTTTCCATAGTGGGCCCGCACGAAGGAGAGAGATTCAAGGAGATGCTTGCTTGATAGTGAGACAATAATTTTCAATTTCCAAGTAATCAATTTCCAAATAAGCTCCAATTTTCAAATGACCAATTTTCAAACAAAGAACTATAAAAACCCACTGGATGACAGGACGCTCAAATTTGGAAAAAAGATAATACAGTTATGCAAAAAGCTACCCAAAAATATTGCAACTACTGAGCTTATTAAGCAAATTATGCGTTCTGGGTGTTCAGTGGGAGCAAATTATAGAGAAGCAAATGATGCATTAAGCAAAAAGGACTTTCTTCATCGTATGCGTATTTGCAGAAAAGAAGCAAAAGAAACTCTTTATTGGTTGCAACTTACTTTGAAAGCTTGCCCCGAACATGAACGAGATATAGAACCTCTTATGAAAGAATCCCAAGAGATGGTTAAAATATTATCTTCTATAATAGAGAAATCAAAATAGTTTGGAAATTAAATAATTGGAAATTGTTTGGAAATTGAAGATGTTTAGAGCTTGGAAATTAAGGCGGGGTGGTGGGCGATAAATTTCTATAAATTTCAATCAATTTCTACAAATTTCCGGAAATGGCGGGGTGGATTTGGAAATTGAAAATTGAAAATTAGAACGGCGGTATTGGAGAGAGGTCAATTATTGTGTTAAAATAAAGAAATGAGCGAGGAAAAGCAATCATTGGATATTTCCTGGGGAGGTATAATAAGGGTGCTCTTGGCACTCGTTGTTGCCTATTTCCTTTATCAAGTGTCGGAGATCCTCGTGTGGATGGTCTTTGCACTCATTATATCCATCCTCTTTAATCCCGTTGTTGATTATTTGCAAAGGATAAAGATCCCGCGAGCGGTGGGGGCCGCCCTGGCCTATATAGGAGTCTTCGGGATAATCTCTTTTCTTGTGTATGCCGTGATGCCAGGTCTTTACGAGGAAGTAAGGAGTTTCTCCGCACTACTTCCCCAATATATAGAAAGGGTAGTGCCCTTCTTGGAATACATAGGAGTGGAAGGGTTCGAAACCATGGATGAGTTGGTGGAGACCTTGAGAGAATCCTCGGAAGAAGTGGCAAGGAACGTGTTCGGTGCTCTTTCTCTGGTCTTTGGAGGGCTTTCCGCGACGGCTTTCATTATCTCACTTGCATTCTTCTTTTCCTTGGAAGGGAACAGCATAGAGAGAGCGATAAGAATGATCGTACCCAAAGAGCAAACCAATTATGCTCTCTTTGTATGGAAGAAGTGCAGGGATCAAGTGAGTAGGTGGTTCTTGGTGCGAATACTTGCTTGCCTTTTTGTGGGGATGTCCGCTTTTGTGGTCTTTTATATATTCAATGTCAATTACGCTCTCCTTTTTGCGATAATAGGAGGACTCTTTAATATAGTTCCCTTTATAGGTCCTCTTGTGGCGGCCATTATCTTCTTTGCCGTTACGGCTTTGGAGAACGTGGTGCAAGCCGTGTTCATCGTGGTGGCTTTCTCTATAATACAAAGCATAGAGAGTGTCATTACTCCCCTGCTTTCGGAAAGGATCATGGGAATATCTCCCGCCCTGGTTTTTGTGGCCATTGTGATAGGAGGAAGTTTATGGGGAGTATTGGGAGCTATTTTGGCCATTCCTTTGCTTGGTATCATTTTCGAATTCTTGAAAGCCTATACTCAAAAGAAAAAGGAGAGGGAGGTCACGGTGTAAGAAGGTCTTTTGTCTCTGATCCTCCAACTCAAACGGACGGGGTTTGAGTTTTTTAATTTAAACTATGAATTTCAGGGAATACCAAAAAAAATTTTCCAAGATGGTCCGTCTCGAAAGAGAGGAGGAAATGCGGCAACATAGAAGGGAAATGAAAAACCTTTCTCCCAAGGAGCGAGAGGAGCGTGGTAGAGCGGTTCTCCATCTCAAGGGAAAGGATGCCGGCAAGGGTCTCGGGGGAAGATATATTGTGAAATTCGTGAGAAAAGGGAGGCTTCCCGACACGGAGATATCCGTGGGGGATCTTGTCATGATAAGCGAGAACAACCCCTTTGATGTTAGGAATCCCGCCGGAACGGTGACCGAGAGAACGGGATATTCTTTATCGGTCGCTTTCGAAAACAATCCTCCGGATCTTGTTTATAAGAAAGAACTCAGGATGGACCTCTATGTAAATGATATTACTTTCCAAAGGATGCTTGGGGCTCTCAAGAGTTTCGAGAGATCTTCCAAAGAAGGGGAGAATCTCAAAGAACTTCTTCTTGGAGAAAGAGAACCGAGATTCGAAGAACTCAAGGAGGATTTTCGCCCTCGCAACGATAGGTTGAATTCCTCTCAAAAATTCGTAGCGAAAAGATCCCTTGAGGCGAAGGATATATTTCTCGTTCACGGCCCTCCAGGAACGGGAAAGACCACCACTTTGGCGGAAATAATAGAACAGCATGTTGATCGGGGATTCAAAGTCCTTGCCACCGCCGATTCCAATGTGGCGGTGGATAATTTGGTGGAAACTCTTGTTTCCCGCGGAAGGTCCGCGGTACGGATGGGGCATCCCGCAAGAGTTACTCCCGCCCTTCAGCGTCACACGGTGGACTTCTTGGTGGAGGGCAAGGATCTTTATAAAGGAGCAAAGAACTTGAGGAGTAAAGCTGATAAGTTGCAAGAAAAACAAAAGAGGTGCACTCCCCCTTCTCAGCAGTTCCGGAGGGGGTTGAGTGATGATGCGATAAAAAAGATGGCCTTAAGTAAAAAGAAAGAAGGAGCGAGAGGAGTTCCTTATTCCAAGATAAAGAGTATGGCTCAATGGATAAAGTACAGGGAAGAGATAGGGAGCCTCATAGGGGAAGCGAAGTCCTTGGAGGAAGAGGCGATAAGTGATTTTTTGGAAGAGTCCGATGTAGTGTGTACCACCAATTCCGGTTGCGGAAGTGAGATGCTCTCGGGGTGGGATTTCGACCTTGTCGTAGTGGATGAGGCTACTCAATCCACCGAACCCGCGTGCCTCATTCCCATGTCCTATTCGGAAAAGGTCATAATGGCCGGGGACCATAAGCAACTTCCTCCTACCATTTTGAGCAAGAAAGCTGAGGATATGGGATTAAAAAGAACTCTTTTTGAGAGGTGGGTCCGTATGTACGATCCGGAAGTAAAAGGGATGCTTTCCGTGCAATACAGGATGAATGAGAAGATAATGAGATTTCCGAGTGAGAGATTCTATGGCGGAGAGCTTGCGGCGGCTCCCGAGGTTGCAGATCATCTCATCTCCCTTAAAGAGAGAGATGGGATGAAAGAGGAATTAAAAAGGGCGATCGACCCTCGTGAACCCCTTGTTTTTCTTGATACCAAAGGTTCTTTCAAGGAGGAGAGTCCCGAGGGTTCCACCTCAAAAAGGAACGAAGGAGAAGCGCAAAAAGCGAAGGAACTCGCTTTATCCTTTTTGGAGCGCGGTATCTCTCCGGAGGAGATAGGAATCATATCTCCTTATGATGATCAAGTGGGACTTTTGAATGACCTCTTAAGGGGAACGGGAGTGGAGATAAAAACGGTGGACGGATTCCAGGGCAGAGAGAAGGATATCGTGATACTTTCTTTTGTGCGTTCCAATAAAGGGAAAAAAATAGGGTTCCTTAAAGATCTGCGGAGGTTGAATGTTTCCATAACCAGGGCGCGAAAGAAGCTCATTATGATAGGCGATTCGGAGACTCTCGAGGGCCATTCCGTCTATGGAGAAATGATGGCGCACGTAAAAGAGAATGGATGTTTTTCCATTTTGGAACGAGAGGAAAAAGATATATAATATCCATATAAAATCAAAATGCAAAGATCAAAATGCAAAACAAATTTTATATTACAACCAGTATTGCTTATACGAACGCCGAGCCTCATATAGGATTTACCTTGGAGCTTCTCCAGGCGGACGTCCTTTCAAGGTACAAGAGACAAAAAGGGTTCGATGTGCACTTCTTGACGGGTACTGACGAGCATGGGTCGAAAATAGCGAATACGGCAAAGAAGAAGGGGAGGGATCCCAAAGATTTTGTCGATGAGATCGTGCAAAGCTACAAGAAACTCACGGAGAATTTGAATGTTTCCAATGATGATTTCATAAGGACCACTGATAAAGAGAAGCATTGGCCGGGAGTGGAGCTTTTGTGGAGGAAGATAGAAGAAAAGGGGGATATCTATAAGAAAGATTACAAGGGGTTATATTGCAGCGGGTGCGAAGTCTTCAAGAAAGAAAAAGAGCTTGTTGATGGCAAGTGCCCGGACCATAGCAAGGAGCCCGAAGTAGTGGAAGAAGAGAATTACTTTTTTGCCCTTTCAAAGTACTCAAAGGAGATAGAGGATCTCATAGAGAAGGAGGAGATAAAGATAATACCCGAGAACAGAAAGAAAGAGGTTCTCAATTTTGTAAGGCGGGGGCTCGAGGATATAAGCGTATCAAGGAGCAGAGAGAATCTTGCTTGGGGAATTCCCGTTCCGGACGATGATTCGCAGACGCTCTATGTTTGGCTGGATGCTCTAACCAACTATGTCTCCGCCATAGGGTACGGGAGAAAGGAAGAAAATTTCAAGAAGTGGTGGCCTGCGGATATTCATTGTGTGGGGAAGGATATCTTGAGGTTTCATGCCGTGATATGGATAGGATTGCTTCTTTCCGCGGGACTTGAGGTACCAAGGAGCATCCTCACTCATGGTCATATCACTTCGGAAGGTAAAAAGATGAGCAAATCCTTGGGCAATGTAGTGGACCCTTTTCAACTTGTGAAAGAGTACGGGGTCGATCCGGTACGTTATTATCTTTTAAGAGAGATTCCCACTACGGGGGATGGTGACTTTTCCTACGGGAGATTCATAGAGTTGTACAATGCCGATCTTGCCGATGGTGTTGGAAACCTTCTTTCGAGAACCATAGCGCTTACTCGAAAGAATGAGGTCAAAGAAGGAAGGGGGTCCGGGGAGCCAAAGAAAAGAGTGGAAGAAGCGAAGGAAAGATACGAAGGAAAGATGGAAGAAAGGAGACTGAATGAAGCCCTGGATGTTCTCTGGGAAATAGTTCATTTTGCCGATGGATATATTGAAAAAAAGAGACCCTGGGAGAAGAAAGAAGGAAGTAAGGAAACGATAGAAAATCTTCTTTTTATCCTTTCTTTCCTTTCCGAGGCATTGGAGCCCTTTCTTCCCGAAAGTGCGGATCTCATGAAAAGATGCATAAAAGAGAAGGAAAAGAAGAGCATTTTCCCCAAGTTACGATAATTTCCAATTTCCAAGTAATAAATTTCCAAACGAATTTGAAACTCGAAGCTGAAAATTGGGTGGGGTGGTGGGTTTGGAAATTATAAATGTTTGATTTTTGCTTTTTGCGTTTGAATTTGTGTTTCTTCTTCAAATGTTCTATCATGTGAAAAGATAAAGTTTAAGAATTCCTCTTGCATGTTGATCTCTGAAGAAAAATTAAGAGAACTTTTAGTCGACGCCGGACACATAAAAGAGGCGGATTTTGATATTACACAAAAAGAGGCTTCCGGGAAGGAAAATGTTTCCCTACAAGAACTTCTCGTAGAGAAAGGCCTTATAAGAGATGAGGCTTTAGGGAGAATGATCGCCGATGAGGCCGGGTATGGATTTGTAGACCTCAAGAAAGCCAATATCGCCGAAATAGATGAGAGGATGCTTTCTTATATTCCGGAAGTGGTAGCCTTTGCTCAAAAAGTAATAGTTTTTCAAGAAGAAGGAGAGACTCTCAAGGTGGCAACCTCTCACCCGGATAATTATCCTTTTTTCAAGACCTTGGAACAGAAGACCGGGAAGAATGTAGAGGTTTATTATGCCACTCCTTTTGATATGGAGCAGGCCCTGAAGAAGTACAGGGGAGATCTCATGGCGGAAGTGAGGAGACTCATATCGGAACTTGAGAAGTCCCCTACTGGTGGAGAGGAGAATGTGGTGGAATTCGTGGATCTTATCATGGAATATGCTTACTCTAACTTGGCATCGGATATTCACATAGAACCGTTGGCGGAATTTGCCATCATCAGGTTCAGGATAGACGGGATACTTCATAAGGTGGCCGAATATCCCAAAACGGCTTTACATGATAGAGTGGTTTCGAGAATAAAGATATTGGCAAAACTGCGAACCGATGAAAAATCCGCTGCACAAGACGGAAGGTTCGAATATGAGACCACGGGCGGAGGCGTGGATGTTCGTGTCTCCATAATGCCTACCACGGAAGGAGAAACAGTAGTGATGAGGCTTTTGATGCAACGAGGGAGAAGGTTTTCCATGGAGGATCTCGGACTTTTGGAGTCAGACTTAAAGAAACTAAGAAGAGCTGTTCAGAAGCCTTACGGAATGGTTATCTCTGTTGGTCCCACCGGTTCGGGTAAAACCACTACTCTTTATTCTGTTTTGCAGATGCTCAATGAGCCGGAAGTGAACATCATGACCATTGAGGATCCGGTGGAA
>CAYRME010000024.1:0-9342 GCA_964425505.1 uncultured Candidatus Saccharibacteria bacterium | reverse complement strand
AGAAGAGGGGGATCATATAACCATAAATGCCAAGTTGGAAGCTGAGCTTTCTTCTGTTCCCGAAAAAGAGTTGGAGGAATATATGAAAAATTTCGGTATGAAGGAAAGCGGGCTCGATAAGCTTATAAAAAAGAGTTATCAGGTTTTGGACCTCATTTCTTTCTTTACCTCCGGAGAGAAGGAAACAAAGGCCTGGACGGTAAAGAGGGGAGCGACGGCGCCCGTGGCCGCGGGGAAGATCCATAGTGATTTTGAAAAAAATTTTATAAGAGCGGAAGTTGCGAGTGCGGAGGAATTCATAAAGCATGGTGGGTGGACGACCCTAAGAGAAGAAGGTAAAGTAAAAGACAGAGGTAAAGATTATGTTGTTCGGGACGGTGATGTCATCTTCTTTAAAACGGGGGCATAATTTAGACATTATAAATGCTTGTTGACGAAGTAGAGATATATATAGAAGCGGGCAAAGGAGGTGACGGAAAGGTAGCCTTTGAGAAGGCCGCCATGGAGCTTGGTCCCGCCGGAGGAAGCGGTGGAGAGGGTGGTAATGTCTATGCCAAGGGAGTGGCGGATATAGGAGCTTTGCGGAAATTCCATTCTCGAGAAAGATTGAGAGCTTCCGAGGGTAAGGACGGCCTTGCCGGAAACAAAGATGGCGCGAAAGGAGAGGATCTCTTCCTTGATGTCCCGGTGGGGACGGTAGTTTGGGATAGCGAAAAAGGGGAGATGATCGCCGAAGTGACAAAAATAGGGGAGGAAGTTCTCGTAGCGCGAGGAGGCAAGGGCGGAAGAGGGAACACTCATTTCAAATCCTCAAAGAATACTTCCCCCAAGGAATTCGAATTTGGAGAGAAAGGGGAGTCGCTTCATATTCTTTTTGAACTGAAGCTTATTGCGGATGTAGGATTGGTAGGACTTCCCAATGTGGGAAAATCAAATCTTTTAAAAGAGCTCACTAATGCAAAGACCAAAGTGGCCAATTATCCTTTCACTACTTTGGAGCCCTCTTTGGGAGTCTATTATGATCTTATAATTGCCGATCTTCCCGGACTTATAGAAGGGGCTTCCTCCGGGAAGGGTCTTGGCACTAAATTCTTGAGACATATAGAACGCACCGGGGTCCTCTTTCACCTTGTTGCCGCCGACTCGAAAGACCCCTTAAAAGATTACCGGACTCTCAGGGATGAACTTGAGAAGTATGAGGAAGAACTTCTCAAGAAACCCGAATATTTGATAATAAGCAGGAGCGACGAGGTTTCGGAAGAGGGTCTCTCTCGGGTCAAAGAAAAGATGGCGACGATGAACGAGAGGGTTCATGAGTTGTCCATACTTAAGGACGATACTGTGGAGGATATTCGGCGAGTACTTGACCGTTTGATGGAAGAGAAAACGGCAAAGGAGCAAGATTAATCCGCTCCGTGCTTGAAGGAGCATTCCGGGCAAATGAGAGAAATCTTGAAGGTGTTTTTTCCCGCTCCCAGGTCCCTCAAGAGATATAGTGACATTATTTCTTTACAGAAGGGGCAACTTATACTGTTACAACCCAGATCCCTTGCTATCTTTTCTCCGTTTTCTATATCGGAAGAAAGGTCGAAAGTATAGGCCTTTTGTTTTCCCAGGTAACTTTTTAATTTGAGTACAATATCTTCAACGGATTCTGTGTCTCCAACCACAAAATCTCGTGCTTCATGATCCATGGCCTTCTCTCGATTTTCCACGGAATCTGTATGAGAATATATTATAACGGGGATCTTCCTCGTGCTTTCGGATTGTTTCATGGTATCCAATATCTCGAATGCATCGAGTCGAGGAAGGTTCGCGTCAAGCACGGCGGCGTCCGGAAGTTCGCTCATTATGAGGTCTAGAGCTTCCGTGCCGTTCGTGGAAGTGGAAACCTCGAACCCTTCTCTCTTCAGGACCTCCTGAAAGGAATCCACGGGAGAATTAATTGATAGCGCCAAATGAACCTTTTCCATAGCGAGTTTACTTTTTGAAAATTCTAAAATACAATGGAAAAGAATACAACCACATTCCCTACTACAAACTATAAACTATAAACTATAAACTAATATTAATGGATCTCATCGAAGAACTCAAAAAATGGGATATCTTGGGAAGAAGCGGTTCGAATTTTCCCATGGGAATGAAATGGGAGATGGTCAAGAATAATGAGGCGAAAAGAAAGTATGTTATATGCAATGCTGCGGAAGGGGAGCTTCGCACTCACAAGGATCATTTCATCTTAAAGAATCACGCGTATTATGTTTTGGAGGGGGTTAAAGAGGCACTTCAGGTCATGCCCGCGGAAAAGGGTTATATATATTTGAACGGTAACTATTTTGAGGAATTAGAGGAACCTCTCCGTAAGCTTTTCGGAGAGAATGATATAGAGATCGTGGAGAAGGAGGGGGGATACATAGGAGGAGAAGAAACCGCCGCTATTGAGGTCATAGAGAACGGATCCGCCGAACCCCGCTCCAAGCCTCCTTTTCCCACTGAGAAGGGTCTCTGGGGTTGTCCCACTCTTGTTAATAATGTGGAAAGTTTTTACTGTGCGGGAAAAATAAAAGAAGGGAGTTATAAAGGGGAGAGGTTTTATTCCATTTACGGAGATGCTCCTCGAAAAGGGGTTTATGAATTAAAGAATGACGCGACCCTAAAAGAGATACTTGAAGATACGGGAAATATCCCCGATTTTGATTTCTTTCTTCAGGTGGGGGGCGGCGCTTGTGGTGCTATAATGTTGCCCGAGGAAATGGATTCTCCCGTGAAGACTCTGGGGTCCATTGTAATTCACAAAAGAGAAGGATTCGATCCTTACGCTCTTATGAAGGAATGGATCGACTTTCTTCTTGAAGGGAATTGCGATAAATGCACTCCTTGCAGGGAAGGACTCTACAGAATAGCGGAAATGGTGGAGAAGAGGAACATGGAGGGAGTGGAAGAGATGTTCTATGCTATGAAGGAAAGTAGTCTTTGCCCCTTGGGAAGGGCGGCGGTGACTCCCTTTGAGACACTTCTTGAAAAGATCATAAAAGATCATGAGGATAAAGATAGACAATAAGGAGTTTCAAGCCGAGGAAGGAGAGACGATCCTTGATGTCGCACAAAAGAACGGGATCGAGATTCCCACCCTCTGCCATCATCCCGACACCAAGATCAAAGAGAGTTGCAGGGTTTGTGTGGTGCAGGTAAAGGATAGGGGACTTCTTCCCGCCTGTTCCACCAAGATTGAAGAAGGAATGGAAGTGGAAACCGCAAATGATTCCATTGAGAAAGCGAGGAGGGTCAATTTGGAACTTCTCTTTTCTCAACATCAGGAAGAGTGCTTTGATTGCATTTGGAATATGAACTGCAAGATGCTCGATCTTGCTAAAGAGTACCGGGTAAAAATAAATAAATTCAAGGATAGAAAGGATCATTATCCTACTTATCATTTCGGCCCTATAGAATTTGATTCTTCCAAGTGTATTGATTGCAGAAATTGCGTGGAGATATGCGAGAATCAAGGAGTGGGATTCTTGGAAATAAGAGGTAAAGGTCATCTCATGGAGGTTCTTCCCTCCGGAGATCCCGATAAGGACTGTGTTTATTGCGGGCAATGCATTGTTCACTGTCCCGCCGGATCTTTTGAGTCGGTGGGGGAGTTCGAGAGAATAAAAGACCCCTTCAAGAACAAAGAAAAGACCGTAATATTTCAAATCGCTCCGGCGGTTAGAGCGACAATAGGGGAGGAATTCGGGGTGACGGGAAAGAATTCCATGAAAGAACTTGTGGCGGCCCTCAAAGAGCTGGGGGGAGATAAGGTGTTCGATGTTCCGGTGGGGGCGGATATAACCACCATGGAAGAATCCAAGGAATTGCTTTCCAGAATAGAGAATGACGACCTTCCTCTTTTTACTGCCTGTTGCCCGTCTTGGGTGAAGTTCGTGGAATTCTATTATCCGGATCTTGTTTCTCGCTTGACCACTGTAAGATCTCCTCACATCATTCTCGGGGGTCTTGTAAAGAAACATTTTTCCGAGAAAAAAGGAATTGACCCGGAAGAGCTCTACATCACTTCCGTTATGCCTTGTGTTTCCAAGAAATATGAGATAGAAAGAAAGGAATTGGAAGTGGAGGGAGTGAGGCCCGTGGACAATGTTATGACCACGAGAGAAGTGGGGAGATTGTTGAAGTTGAACAAGATGGAACTCAATGAAACGGAGGGAGAAGATCCGGACGATCCTTTCGGGGAGGCTTCCTCTTCCGGTGTTACCTATGGTTTAAGTGGCGGAGTTATGAGATCCGCAGTGCTTAATCTTACAGGTAAAGAAGCGGAGTTAAAGGAAGTGAAAGAGGGGTTGAAGGAAGGTGAGGTGCGATACGAGGGTCGCCATCTGAGGGTCGCGGTAGTTCACGGTCTTTCAAATGCTCGGGAGATCCTTGAGGAGTTAAGGAAAGGAAGAGCGGAATATGATTATGTGGAAGTGATGGCTTGCCCCGGAGGTTGTATCGGCGGAGGAGGGCAATCCGTACCCACGTGCATGAGAACGATACAAGAAAGGCGAAAAGGACTAGAAGGGGCGGGAGAGAGGAAGAAAAAAAGAAAAGCGGATGATAACCCTGAAGCAAAAAGGGTATACGAAACGGTGCTGTGCTCCGAAAAAGAAATATCGAAGATCTGCCATACAAATTATCAAAAAGCGGAAAGGTCGATTATAAAAAGAACAAAAAAGGAATGATGAAGGTCGGGTCGATCACTAAAGATATGCTTCTCTCAAAGGAGGTGGTTTCTTTTGCAACCCTTACGGCGGCAGCTGTCCTTTTCCCCCTTCTCGGCGATCAAATGATAACGGGTCCTCTTGTTAACGCGACTCTCTTTTTGGGAGTGATGCTTATCGGGGTGCGGGGAGCGGTGCTCATTGCCATGTTCCCGAGCATCATAGCGCTCTCTACCGGACTTCTTCCCGCCATAATGGCTCCCATGGTGCCTTTTATAATAATGGGGAATGTACTTTTGGTGCTTGTTTTCGATCAGCTGAAGAAGAGTCCCGTTAAGGGAATCCTCTTTTCTTCTTTTGCCAAGTTCGTATTTCTCTTCGCATCAAGTTCTCTGGTTATTGATCTCCTTATCAAAGAAGCTGCGGCAACGCAGGTTGCGACCATGATGAGTTGGCCGCAATTCATCACAGCCCTTATCGGAGGGTTCTTGGCATATCTTTTGGTTCGTATGAGAGGTCTGTGTTATACTGAATTACTAAAGAAGTCCGTTCGAAATCAGTGAATACTGTATAAGACGGACCACTAAGCGATGGGTGGCGAAAAGGAAAAAACAAAAGAAGAAGCCAAAAACAAAAAGAATACTCCTCAAAAGGAAAAAGAGGAAGAAAGTTTAAGAGAGATAAAACTTCGAATAGTTGGTGTTGGTGGCGGTGGGGGCTCCATCATCTCCGGTATGTCGGGAGAACTAAAGAAGGTGCTCTTTGCGGCCGTGAATACCGACAACAGGGCTCTGGAGGAAGTAACCAAAGGGAGGAAGATAAAGGGTATGACCTTTGGAGAAAAGTTGACTTCGGGGCTCGGCACCGGAATGGATCCCGAGCTCGGAAAGCGCGCCGCACAAGAGGATATAGAGGAAATAAGGGGCCTCTTCAAGGACCAGGATATTACCATTTTCGTATCTTCCTTGGGAGGAGGGACCGGATCGGGTTCTTTACCCGTCTTGGCGCAAACCGCTCGAGAGGAAGGAAGTATTGTTTACGGAATCTTTACTCTTCCGTTCTCCTTTGAGGGGGATAAAAAGATGAAGATAGCGAGGAAGGCCATCAAAGAGACCAATCCTTATCTTCACGCTATTACTATTCTCCCCAATGAGAAAATTTTCGAGATAGTGGACAAGAATACTCCTCTCAAAGGCGCTCTAGAGACCATGAACAAGAACGTAGCGGAAAGCCTTGAGGGTCTTGTGGAGACCATTTACGAAACGGGATTGATAAATATAGATTTTGCCGATGTGAGGACGGTCTTGGAAAGCAGGAGAGGAACAAGAAAACTTACTTACATGAATACTGTAGAGGGTGACTTGGAAGAGGGTACACAAGAAATAGTGAAAAGAGCGGTATCGAATCCCCTTTACCCTTATGGGATCGATAGTGCTCGAGGAATACTTTTTAATATAACCGGAGGAAAGGATATAGGCCTTACGGATGTTTCCTCCGTATCGGAAAGCATTTCTCAATATACCGAAGATGATGCAAAGATCATCGTGGGGATCATGCAAAAACAAAAGTATAAGGACAAAATAAGAGTGTCCTTGCTTGCGACGGGGTGCGGCACCGATTTCTTCAAGAACGAGCTTCAAGAGGAGGAGGGCACCGGCGAGAAAAAGGAAGAGGACAAGAAGAAGGCCAAGAAGAGCGATCAAGGAAAGAAAAAGAAGGAAGAAAAAAAAGAGAACCAAAAAGAGGAAGATTCGTCTCAAAAGGAAGATAGTCCCAAGGAAGGGATAACAGTGGTGCAACCTCAAGAAATTCCCGGCTCCGAGGAGAATGAAACTGCAAAAGAACCGGAGACCGAGGAGGAGAAAGAAATAAAAAAAGAAGAGGAAAAGTGGGAAAAACCCTCTTTTTTAAGGAAATTCAACAAGGATTCCATTTAGAGTTATTAAAGAAAGAAAATGATAGACAGCATCAAAAGGGCGGTGATCCTTTTGGGGGACTCGGACAATGAATTCCTTCCCCTTACCAGAGTCATACCAAAGGAGCTTTTGCCTCTCACCGAGGAACCCTTGATCCAAAGACCGGTAAAAGAAGCGTTGGATTGTGGAGCTCGGGAAGTCGATTTCATACTTCCTTCGGGAAGAAAGAAGGAGGTCGTGGAGCATTTCAAGCGAGAGGAGGATTCTCTTGCTTCCTTTTCCTACCTCTCTACAAAGAAGAATTCCAAGAATAATCAATTGTTCTCTCGATTAAAAGGAAAGATAGCTGACGATGTTTTTATTCTTGCTTCCTCCGATGTCATATTCCAAGGAAAGGATTCTGCGACGAAACAGCTTTTCTCGGTACACAGAACTTCTCAGAAACCGGTAGTGGCCTTAAGGGAAGTGAGTGACGAAGAGATGAGTGATTCGATCATTGTGGAAACGGAAAGAATAGCGAGTCGACTGTACAAGATAAAGGAGGTCCTGGAGAATCCCGCTCCCGAGGACACCGACTCTCGCCTTGCTTTGAGTCATAAATATATATTAACACCCTCCCTGTTCGATCACCTGGAAGATGCGGAAGATGTTCTGACTTCCGTAGTGAGAGCTCTCGACGGACTCATTGATGCGGGAAAGACGGTTTACGGGCACGAATGCGAGGGAGAGTGGTATCATATAACGGACAAGAGTTCCTATATTAACACCTTAAAAACATTCCTTAATTGAAGAACAATGAATAAAGAGGACATAGTAAATAAGTTCTACCCTCAAAGAGAAGGAGGGGCGTGTAAATATGACCACGGAATGGTGGTTGTCATAGGGGGCTCGAAATTCTACACGGGTTCTCCGGCTTTATCCGCCTTGGCCGCGTTAAGAGCGGGAGCGGATATAACTCAGATCCTTGCCCCCGAGAGGGCTGCCGATGTAGGAGCTTCCTTCAGCCCCGATCTTATCACCTTCCCACTTTCCGGAGACCATTTGACCATGGAACACCTTCCCGATCTTCTCACCTTTACTCGTAGTGCCAAGGATGTTTCTCACGGAAGGGTTTCGGTGGTTCTCGGGGGAGGACTTGGAAGAGACCAGGAAACCAAAGAGGTGGTGAGAGAATATATAAAAGAAACGGATGTTCCGTTGATCCTTGATGCCGATGCGATCTATGCTTTTGAAGAAGAGAAGCACCTTGTTCGGGGTTGTGTCTCCGAGAAGGAAGTACTCTTCACACCTCATCTTTATGAGTTCTATGTATTGACCGGCAAGGATGTAAGGACCCTCAAGGAAGAGGAGAGGGGAGAAGTGGTAAGGGAAATGGCAAAGGATCTTGGTGCGGGAATATTATTGAAAGGCGCAACGGACATTATCTCCGACGGAGAGGATATAAGAGAGAATCACATGGAGGTTCCTCACCTTACCTCGGGAGGTACGGGAGATGTGCTGGCCGGTATTGCCGGTACCTTGGTCTCGAGGGAATTCTCCATACTTGATTCCGGATGGGGTGCCGCGAGTATGAATACTATTGCGGGAGAGATGGCGGCGAACGAGAAAGGGGACTCACTTGTTGCAACCGATCTTATTGACAAAATAATGGAAATAATAAAATAACTTCTGTACTCGTGAAAGCGAGACAGCTGAAACAAATGCAGAACATAAAAAAGATCTTTGATCTCGAAGAAAAGGTGGCCGTGGTAACCGGAGGAAGGCAAGGTATAGGAAGGGCTCATGCTCTCACTCTCGCCGAGGCGGGAGCAAGAGTGGTGGTTTCCGACATTTCTCTCGAAGATTGCGAGAAGGTAGTGGAAGAAATAAAGGAAAAGGGCGGCGAGGCTATGGCCGCACAATGTGATGTTTCCAACAAGGAAGAAGTCGATAAATTAATGGAAAAGGCAAAAGATGCTTATGGCGGGGTGGATATTCTGGTAAACAATGCCGGTGTGGTGGATTTCAAGAACTTTTTTGAATTAACGGAAGAAGATTGGCAAAGAGTGATAGATATAAATTTAAGCGGTTATTTCCGCTGCATTAAAGCCGCTTCGGAGCTTATGAAAGAAAGAGGGGAAGGAGTTATAGTGAACGTGGGATCCATCGCCATGGGTAATGAAGGGATAGGATTTCCCAACGCCGTTCCTTATGTTGCTTCCAAGGCCGGAATAGCGGGAATGACCGAAGCGCTCGCAGTGGACCTCGCTCCGCACAACATAAGGGTGAACACTGTTGCTCCCGGTATAATAGAAACTCCCATGATAGATCCCGTAAAAGAGGATGAAGAGGGGATCAAGGCTTTGATCTCGAGGCTCCCCATGAAGAGACTGGGGAGACCCGAAGAGATCTCTCACGCGGTCCTCTTTCTCGCTTCTGATGCTTCCTCTTACATGACGGGATCGGTTATCAATGTGGACGGTGGTTGGCTTTCAACGTAAGAAACGATGATAAAGAACATAAAGGCAAGAGAAATATTGGATTCCCGGGGAGTTCCCACGGTGGAGGTTTCTCTCTTTACCGAGGAGGGGGAGTTCGTTTCTTCCGTGCCTTCCGGGGCTTCCACGGGAAGCCATGAAGCTAAGGAGCTTCGTGACGGAGATAAGAGTAGGTATGCAGAAAAAGGGGTTTTGAAAGCGATTCGTAATGTGGAAGAAAAAATACGCCCTGCTTTACTCGGTAAGAGG
>CAYRME010000023.1:0-9510 GCA_964425505.1 uncultured Candidatus Saccharibacteria bacterium | reverse complement strand
ATTGAACATAATGAATCCCTTCCTTTTGAAGTTTTTAAGGGCCTTCTGCCTTTGCGGCAAAATTCGCTCAACTCCCGGCGGTGGGGGTGGGATTCGAACCCACGATACCGTTCCCGGTATAGCAGTTTTCGAGACTGCCGCCTTAAGCCACTCGGCCACCCCACCCCTTTTTATTTATTATTAAATTTGCTCTGAGCTTACGCTAAGAACGAAGCCCAAAAAGTGGACCCGACCGGACTTGAACCGGTGACCTTCGGCGTGCCACGCCGACGCTCTGCCAACTGAGCTACGGGCCCAAGCGTGCCACCTCCACCTCACCGCCACCTTAATTTCCAATTTCCAATTATTTAATTTCCAAACAAGTTTGGAACTTGGAAGTTGAAGATTTGGAAATTGTTTGGAAATTGAAGATGTTTGGAGCTTGGAAATTGATGATCTTTACTCTGGGATTATACCACTCCTATCCCTTATTATCAACTTCCTTTCCTCGGGACTTACGAAACAGAACTCTATAACCATCGCATCGGAAGGGATCAGGTTCTCTATATTCTCACTCCACTCCACAGCAATAATATTCTTTCTTTTCTTTAATATCTCCTCAAAATTGAGATCGGAAAGATCTGTTTCGCCTACTCTGAAAGCGTCAATATGATAAAAGTACCTCCCGTTGTCCGCATCATATTTCTTGAGAATAAGGAAAGTGGGGCTTGTTATCCTGTCTTTAACCCCCAATCCTCCGGCAAGACCTTTAAGGAAAGTTGTTTTCCCGCTTCCCAGATCCCCTTTTAGCGCAAAGAAAACCCTTTCTTTTTTTTCAAGAGCTTTTCTTCCGATCATATGACCGCATTTTTTAGTCTCCCTTGCGGATCTTGTTACAACTCTCCTCTTCATGGGATCTTAAATTGACTAAACCCCCTAATTGCGTTAAATTGAATCATGATAAATGATAATATCCTATGGAAGAAAATTCAAAGAGTATCGCCGGAGAAATAAAGATACCGCGCGAGACGGTAAAAGAAAAGGAAGAAAGCATTAGCAATCTCCCCGAAGCGCAAGAGAAGATAAAGGAAGGCCTAAAAGGTGATGTTTCCAAATCTTTGGAAATAATACTCCTTAGCGCCTTCTTCATTAAGGCTTCCGACATTCACCTCGAACCGGAAGAAGAGGGAACAAGACTCAGAATGAGATTGGACGGGATCCTTCACGACGCCCTTGACTTGGACCCCAAAATATCCGAGAAGATCGTCTCTCGAATAAAACTCTTGTCTCAAGTAAAACTGAATATCGAGGATCGTCCACAAGACGGAAGATTCACGGTTGTCATCCCTCTCAAAGAGGAGGAAGTGGAGGTAGAAATAAGAATGTCCACCCTTCCTTCGGAATACGGAGAAACGGTGGTAATGAGAATTCTTGACCCGAGGAAACTTATCACCATCGAAGACCTGGGACTGAGAGATGACCTCTTTAAAACGTTCAAAAGAGAAATAGAAAAACCCCACGGCATGGTCATCGTTACCGGTCCCACCGGATCGGGTAAGACCACCACTCTTTATGCTTTCTTGAAAGCCATAAACAAACCCGGAGTAAAGACCATTACCATTGAAGACCCCATAGAGTATCATTTGAAAGGTATCTCTCAGACGGAGGTTAACCCCGAAAGAGGTTATGATTTCGCGAACGGATTAAGAGCCATAGTAAGGCAAGATCCGGATGTTATTCTAGTGGGAGAGGTAAGGGATCTCGAAACGGCTCAGATCGGTATGCAAGCCGCTCTTACAGGTCACCTCGTCTTCTCGACACTCCATACCAACGACGCTCCGGGAGCCATATCACGCCTCGTGGCACTGGGAGAGGACATGAGCAACATAGCTCCGGCAATAAACATGGTGATCGCCCAAAGACTTGTAAGAAGAGTTTGTTCACGTTGTGCGATACATGAAGAGCCGGACGAAGAAACTCTAGAGAAGATAAAAAGTGAGCTTGAAAATGTAAAAGAAGAAACATTCTCTTTCCCTTCCCGCCTTAAGATCCCTAAGAGTGTGGGGTGCAAAGAATGCAACTTCACGGGGTACAGAGGAAGAGTGGGAATTTTCGAGGCCTTTCTTGTGGATGAAGAAATGGAGAACTTCCTCTTTTCCTCTCCTTCTATTTCCGAAACAAGAAAGAAAGCACTTGATAAAGGAATGGTCACCATGAGACAGGACGGATTTATCAGGATGATCGAAGGAATAACTACTATAGAAGAGATTGAACGCGTAACTTAGTAAAGAGAAAGCATGAAAAAGAGAGAAAAAATATCTCCCGTTCTCAAAGAAGAAGATAGAACGTTGGAGCTTACTTTAAGACCTCAAAGATTAAAGGATTACGTGGGGAAAGAGAACATAAAGAAGAACATCGGAGTTATTATAGAAGCTGCGAAGAAACGTAACGAACCCGCCATTGAACATCTTCTCTTTTACGGCGGTTCGGGACTGGGAAAGACCACTCTCTCTCATCTCGTAGCAAAGGAGATGAACACAAGAATGAGAACTATTGCGGGTCCTTCCATAAAAAAGAGTGGAGACTTGGCCGCCATTCTCACCAGCTTAAAGGAAGGAGATGTTCTCTTTATAGATGAACTTCACAGGATGAACAGTTCTTGCGAAGAACTAATATATCCCGCAATGGAGGACTTCAGGTTGAATCTTGTTATAGGGAAGGGTCCCATGGCGCGAACCATGGATATCAAGATCCCCAAATTCACCTTGATAGGAGCGACCACCAGACTTGCCCTCCTTTCTTCTCCTTTAAGAAGCAGGTTCGGGGCCACCTTTCATCTTGATTCTTACAATATCGGAGAAATAAGGGAGATAGTTAAAAGATCCGCAAGATTATTGCAGATCGATATAAAAAAGGATGGAATAGAATCGATCGCGAACCGCTCACGCTTCAATCCTCGAATAGCGAACAGGTTGCTGAAGAGAGTCCGCGATTTCTCCCAGGTAGAAGAAGAAGGAGTTGTAACAAAGAAAAGAGTGGAGGAAGCTCTTTCTTTCCTTGATATCGACGAAATGGGGTTGGAGTCCGGAGATAGGAAGGTTCTCGAAACCCTAAAAGAGAAGTTCGACGGAGGTCCGGTGGGCTTGCAATCTCTTTCCCTGGCCTCCGGAGAGGAAGAAGAGACAATAGTGGAAATATACGAACCTTATCTCATGCAAACAGGTTTCTTAAAGAGAACTCCGCGAGGGAGAGTAATAACAAAGAAAGCGGAAGATTATTTAAAAAAGACAAATGGCGGGACATAGTCATTACAAGAACATAAAAAGAAAGAAAGAAGCGGAGGACAAGAAAAGGGCTCAAACTTTCTCCAAAATGTCACGACTCATAATCTCCGCAGTGAAAGATAAGGGTAAGAACCCGGAAACGAATCCGGCATTACGCTCGGCGATAGAAAAAGCAAAGGAGGCGGATATGCCCATGAAGAATATAGAAAGAGCTATAAAAAGAGGAGCGGGAGAAGGAGAGCAAGGAAACTTGGAACCTTTTACTTTTGAGGCTTACGGACCGGAGGGAGTGGCTTTGATCATAGAGGGTCAAACGGATAACAGGAATAAAACTCTCAACGAAATAAGGGAAATACTGAAAGAACACGGGGGAAAGCTTGCCGATCCCGGATCGATAACATGGATGTTCGATAAGAAAGGGATCATAGAAACGGAAAAAGAAGGAATGGACGAAAAAATGACATTGGAAGTCATTGAAAAAGGTGCAGAAGATATAAAAGAAAAGGAGGAGTCTTTCTTGATCTATACTTCCCCTGAAAATATAAAGAAAATAAGGGGTTTCCTTGACGATAATGAGATAGGAGTCATTTTCGCAGGACCCGGATGGAGACCAAAAACCACTATAGAACCAAAAAAGAACTCCCATAAACATCTCTTTGAAGATCTTCGAGAAAGTGACTTCATAGAGGAAATATATACCAATACATGATCACTCTGGGAATAGATCCGGGAACCGCCACCATGGGATACGGAGTGGTGGAAAGAAGGAATGACGAATTCCTTTGCTTGGAATACGGGATCATAAGTACGGAAAAGGGTCACTCCCCTTCTTATCGTCTTCATGTTCTTTCGGAGAACATCTCTTCTCTTATTGAAAAATATTCTCCCGCAATGCTTGCCATAGAGAATGTCTATTTCTTTAAGAACATAAAGACCGTCATTCCCGTCAGCCAAGCAAAGGGAGCCATAATGGCGACCGCGGAAAAGGAGAATGTTCCCGTTAGAGAATTCACTCCCCTTCAAATAAAAATGGCAATAACCGGATACGGGAAAGCAGATAAAGCTCAGGTACAAGAAATGATAAAAATCACTCTCAACCTGGAGAAAAAGCCTTCTCCCAATGATGCGGCGGATGCTCTGGGAGCCGCCATTTCGGGGATACTGGAAAAAGAATCCCCTCTTTCCAGTCTTGATGAAGAAGGAGAAAATTAGTATAATAAAGGTTCAATTCTCTATTCAGAAATGAAGAGAAAAGAAAGAATTAAAAGAATATTTGTCAATATATTTTATGTTTCGGCAATAGTGATATTGTCGGGGATTTTAGTTTCTCTATTCCTATTCATTTATTTCGCTCGAGACCTCCCCAGACCTGAAACTTATTCCGACCAACCGAGAGCGCAGCCTACGGAGATATACGACAGAACGGGAGAGAATGTTCTTTACACCATATATGGAGAGGAGAAAAGAAGAATGACGAACCTTGACAATGTCCCGGATCATTTTGTGGATGCACTTCTAACTGCGGAGGACTCCGACTTTCGTGATCACTTCGGCGTGGATTTTCGAGGAATAGGAAGATCACTCCTTGCGAATATTCAAGCGGGGAGAACGGTTGCCGGAGGATCCACCATCTCGCAACAATTCGTACGATCGGCGTTCCTGACCCCCGAAAGACATATAATGAGAAAAGTAAGAGAGGTTATCCTTACCCTTGAGTTGGAGAGAAGATACTCCAAGGACGAGATATTGGAATTCTATCTTAATCAGATCCCTTTCGGATCGAACGCTTACGGGATAGAAGCAGCAGCTCAAAATTATTTCAATAAGACCGCGAGCGAATTAACTGTTGCCGAATCGGCAACATTGGTATCTTTAATTCCCTCTCCGAGTTATTTATCACCTTATGGAGAGAATCTGGACGAACTGTTAAGGAGAAAAGATCATCTCCTTGAAAGGATGTATCAAGCGGACCTGATCGATGAAGAAGAAAAAGAAGAAGCCCAAGAAGAAGAATTGGTCTTTCATCGTTCCGGGGATTATCTACGTGCTCCCCATTTTGTGATGCAAATAAAAGAGAGGCTCGAAAGAAAGTATGGTGAAGAGATATTGAAAAAAGATGGTTTGGAGATACATACTACTATAGATCTTGAACTTCAAAGAAAAGCGGAAGAGATCGTAGAGAACAGAATAAGAGAAATGAGCCACCACAATGCTCATAATGCGGGAATGGTAGTGATCGATCCTCATACGGGTGAAATATTGGCAATGGTGGGTTCGGCGGATTACTTCGCGGAGCCTTTCCCCGAAGGATGTACTCCCGGAGCGGATTGCAGATTCAGCCCTTACACGAACGTAGTAACAAGTAGAAGGCAACCGGGTTCTGCCTTTAAACCCTTTGTTTATGCCAGAGCTTTTGAAGAAGGTTATACTCCTGATACTACAGTGATCGATGAAAGAACGAACTTCGGAACGGAAAGAGATCCTTATATCCCGAGAAACTATGATGGAGAGTTCAGAGGAGAAGTAACCTTGAGACAATCCTTGGCTCAATCTTTGAATATTCCTTCCATAAAAGTACTTGACGATCTTGCGGGATTAAGAAGCAGTGTAGAATTGGCAAGAGATCTCGGTGTGGACCTTCCTCGTTCTCCGGACTTTTACGGATTGCCACTTGTACTTGGAGGAGGGGATGTGAGATTACTTGATATAACCTCTGCTTACGGAGTATTTGCAACGGAAGGCTACAAGAATTCCCCGATCTCCGTTCTAAAGATAACCGATAAAGATGGAAATATTATAGAAGAGAACACAAGCAATCCTCAACGAGTAATGGATCGAGAAATAGCAAAGAAGATGACGGATATAATGTCCGATAATGAAGCTCGAGCTCCCGTCTTTGGGGAAAACTCTCCCCTTCATTTCCCCAACCACGAAGTTGCTTCCAAGACCGGAAGTACACAAAGATTCCGGGATGCTTGGACCATAGGATATGATTCCTCAAAAGTAGTGGGAGTATGGGTGGGTAACAATGATAATACTCCCATGAGAAATGCTCCGGGTGTAAGTGTCGCGGCTCCCATGTGGAGAGATATGATGGAATACGTTATCGAAAGATAATATCCTCCACTCCGAAGGGAAAATTCTAAATCACAAGCTATAAACATTCCGCCCCTCTGTCGAATTTCCAGGCTCTAAAAAGATTTGGGAATTAGAAAATGGTAATGTAATTTTCCATCTCACAGTTAAAATTTGTTTGGAATTTATTTGAGATTTGGAATTTGAAATTTGTAATTTATCTAAAATTCGAATTTCGAATTTTAGTTCTTTATGGGCATTACTACGTAAAGGAAATCGTCCTTACCCACGGGTCTTAATATTCCGGGACTATTCTCATCATTGACCTCAAAGATAACCTCCGAACTCTTGATATTAGAGAGACCGTCCACTAAGAACCTGTAATTGAACGAAATAGCGGTCTCTTCTCCTTCCGATCTTCCTTTCACTTTCGCCTCGTAATTGCCGAGATCCGTATTGCTACTCTTTACTACCACCTCTCCTTCTTCCGGAATGAATTGCAGATTTATTTCATTCACCTTACTTGTAAAAACACTTGCCGCTTTTATTTTATTTAAAAACTCTTCCCTGTTCATAACGATCTGAGTCTTCAATTCCGCGGGAATTATACTCTCGTAATCGGGATAATTGCCCTCTATTATCTTTGAAGTGATCTCAATATAAGAGTGATCGAACTCTTCCATTTTCACCTTGAAAAGAACTTGATTCTCACCAAAAACAATTTCCACATCCTTTCCCGTATCCTTAAGGATGTTGATAACCTCTCTTGCCGTTCTTTGAGGAATTATAAAAGAAAAATCATCCTCCTTTTCCTTGAATGATATCTTCTTCTCGGCCAATCTGTAACTGTCAGTTGCAACCAATTTCAATTCTTTTCCTTTAAAAAGAAAAAGAACTCCGGATATCTCGGGTTTTACCTTAGAAAGAGAAGGAACATCTATTATCTGCATCAACCCCTCACATAGTGCATCACTACTCAAAGTTATCCTATTACTCTCCTCTACTTCCGGTATTATAGGGAATTCTTCCGGATCCATTCCATTCAACTGAGTTCTATAATCCTTGCATTTCAAGGAAAGATTATTATTTTCTACCGATATATCAACTTGCTCATCGGGAAGGAAATTCATAAAAGAAGAAAATGAACCATAAGGAACCGTAGTCGAACCTTCTTTCTCCACTTTTACCAAGGTCCACCATTTGATACCTATTTCGAGGTCGGTAGCCGAGAGATTAAGGAAGTTATCCTCCGTTCTTAAAAGAACATTCTTTAATATGGGAAGCGTTGCCGACCGAGAAGTTGCTCTTCCAATGATATTCAACCCTTCTTTTAATTTATTTTGTAAAATACTTATCTTCATAATAAATAAAGTTTTAATATTACTAGTTGTTATAGTTAATTATCTGGAAAACTTTCCATTTTTACCCACACAGGCAGGGGATAAGTTGTGGAATAATAATGTGAAAATAATGTTCAAAATTTATTTATAATTATTCTTTTTTATTACCGATCATTTTTTCCATGAATTTTCAACGTCTTTTTACACATAGTTTTACACAGATAATAAACTCTCTTTAATATAGGATAATTCTTCTTTTATATCTTCATTTTTTTGCATCTCTTTTTTTATCTTGGAAAAAGAATGAATTACGGTGGTATGATCCTTTCCTCCTATCTTCTTTCCTATGTAAGGGTAAGAATAATTCAATTCTTCTCTTAAGAAATAAATGACCATCTGTCTCGATTTGACCACTTCCTTTTTCCTTGAAGAACTTATTATGTCCTTTTCATTCACATCATAGAAATTTGCTACAGCCTTCAAGATCTTGGAAAAAGAGAATTGTGTGACGGAGCCTTGGTCCATGCTTTTCAAGATCTTCTTTACTTCATTGAGGTCGATGGAATTATTTTGCGTTTGTCTTTGAATGATAAGTTTATTGAGAACTCCTTCCAATTCCCTGATACTTCTTTGTACGTTCTCGGCAATATAATAACAAACATCATCAGACAGAGGCAGATCTCTTTCTTGAGCTTTGGATTTTAATATAGCAGCTCTTGTTTCCGTATCGGGGTAATCTATATCGGCTATCATTCCTCCTTCAAATCGTGATCTCAGTCTGTCGGTAAGAGAACTTATGGATTTGGGAGGTCTGTCCGAAGAAAGGATTATTTGTTTATTCTTTTCGTATAATTCATTGAAGGTATGAAAGAACTCTTCTTGGGTTTTTTCTTTTCCCGAAAGGAATTGAATATCGTCGATAATAAGAACATCAATGTCCTTATATTTATACTTAAAATCCTCCATTTTATTGTTCCTTATAGAGGATATTATTTCGGAGATGAATTTTTGAGCTTGCACATAAAGAACATTTTTCCCTTCGATCTCGTTCTTTATTTTATTTCCAACAGCTTGAAGTAAATGAGTTTTTCCGAGTCCTGTCTTGCTATATATGAAGAGAGGATTATAAAGTGTACCCGGGTTCTTTGCGACAGCGGATCCCGCCGCATGAGCCAATTCGTTAAAAGGGCCCACGATAAAATTATCAAAGGTATATTTAGGGTTTATTCCCGTTCTGTCTACCACAAAATCTTGGAACTCCATTTGGTTCGATGCGGATTCTTTTTTTGTGGTGGAAGAAGATCGTTCCTCGGGATCTCTGTTATTCTTTGGGGGAGGAGCTATAGAGTAATTAACTTCCTTGATCTCGGGATCCAGTTCTTTTAAAGCTTGTAATATTCTTTTGTGATATTTATTATTCAGCCAATCTCTTACAAAAGTATTGGGAACCGAAACAGTGACCCGCCCTTCTTCGATATGAGAAATATGAGTATTTTTGAACCATGTGTTGAAGCTTGCATCGGATATATCCAATTGGATCTGAGCCAGTACCGATTGCCAAAGATTTTCTTTTTCCATAATATATGGTTTTGGTTAGCCGATACAATTCTTCATATAGGTTCTTATTCCTCTGAGATAGCAAAGTCATTATAACACAACGGAAGAAGTTGTGGAAAACCCCCGATTGATGTGAAACTCGGGAAAACTTGTGG
The DNA here is from genome assembly GCA_964425505.1 of uncultured Candidatus Saccharibacteria bacterium. Taxonomy (GTDB): domain Bacteria; phylum Patescibacteriota; class Minisyncoccia; order Minisyncoccales; family PWPS01; genus PWHW01. The sequence continues at coordinate 120 of CAYRME010000023.1, read as the reverse complement.
AAAAAATGGGGATTTATTTAACTTATTACTTTTCTTTTTTGCAACATTTCGGAGAAGAGGAAGGAATGTCTAGGTTCAGATACATGTGATACACCTAGGTCTGTAAAATGATTACTTTTT
>CAYRME010000022.1:0-9512 GCA_964425505.1 uncultured Candidatus Saccharibacteria bacterium | reverse complement strand
CCACGGAAGCATCGTCTTCCACCGGTCCCACAAAGGTCTTGAACATAAGGTTGAAGTTACGAGGAGCGGTATAATCACTTTTACCGCATTCGGAGCAAGAAGGGAGTTTCTCGTTAACAAAACTTTCCGTGTCGTCTTCTTTTTTCATCTCCTCTTCCATTTTCTGCCAATCCGATTCGGAAACCAAATGATCCGCCCTATGCCGAGTATGACAACTTTTGCACTCCACCAGAGGATCACAGAACCCGGAAGTGTGTCCCGACGCCTCCCAGACCTTGGGATTCATTATAAGAGCGGAAGAGACACTCTCCATATCAGACCTTCCCCTGACGAATCTGTCCCACCAAGCTCTTTTTATACTCTCTACAAGTTCCGTTCCCAAAGGACCAAGGTCCCAAGAATTCGCCATTCCCCCATAAATGAGAGAGTTGGGATAAACAAAACCTTTTTCCTTCAAGAAAGATATTAATTTTTGCATGCGATTCTCATCGGTCATAATCAAAACTTTAATTTTAAGAGTTGCTTTTTATTCTTTGTCTTCTTCGTCGTTTTCATCTTCGAGGAGGTCTCCCAGGGAGACCCCTCCCGCATATCCTTTCACCTCCTCTCCGGTATGTCTATCTTCTCCCGATACCACAGTCTCTTCTAAAAGCATGAGATCCTCGTCAAGGTCATCTTCCAGGTCCACCTCGACCTTAAGGAAGACTTCTTCCTCTCTGCCGGCGGAAAGATCATCTTTTTCAATTACTACCTCACCACTATCGGAATCAAAGGAGAGGTCCATGTCATCAGGGTATTTTTCTCCACTTGCTCTGGCAAAGTCCGGAAGAGCGGTTTCGATCCTCACGTCTCGAAGATCGTTAAAAAGAGTTTCCACATCCCATTTCACGGTAAAACTTGACTCTTCTCCCTCTTCAAGAGGAAAGGGTCCGAACTCTTCGAAAGGAGAATCCTCTCGAATAACTTCTTTCTCCACAGAAAGTATGGTACCGATCTTGGTGGTTATCTCATCCCTTGCTTTCTCTATGGAAGCTCTCACCTCCGCTTCCGGGTGATAAGGAAGATCATCCTTTTTTGTTTCCACCCAGAACTCGAGTCTCTCTTCTTCATCGGAACTCAAGGAGTGAAGCCCGGAATCGAAAGCATGACTCCATATGACAACCCCTCTGTTCTCTTGAAATCTCCCCCGAGCGGGCTCCAAGTTATCAAGATCAAGGACTTCTCCATCAAGATCCGCAAGGAGAAAAAGATCCTCCAGAGTGTTATCTCCCACATTCTTTACAAAGATCTCATAATGAAGTAGCTCTCCGGGTTCGGCAACATAATCCCTTTCCCCGTTCACCTGCATGTCCACGATGAGATCGCTCTCCGAGAGAGAGACTCCTCTGCTTGTTTCCTTGAGAGGCAAGAATCTTTCATCCATCCATACACCGAGGGTTGCCTCGAAGATCTTTCCTTCTCCTGGATCTCCTTCCAGGACACCTTCAATATCAATGGCGCCATCATCCCCTTCATTCAAAATGGGCCACTCCCACGCTTTATCGTCAGAGTCCGCCTCAGGAGTGCTCCTCAAGAATTCGAATCCTTCCGGATAATCGACCCTTATCTCGACATCCTCCAACGGATATTCCACCTCCGAAGAGAATAATATCCTTATACCATCTTCTTCTCCGGCGTCCATGGTGGGAGGCATCTCAAAAGAAAAGTCGATGGGAACCTCGTTTATTTTCGCCATGTGTTCTCGGTCGGATCTATATCTCGCCGTCAGATTCTTGGGCGTATACCTCATTTCGGCTTTCGCTCTCAAAGAGTCTCCCCTTTCTCCAAAAGGACGACCCTCGAACACCGTAACCCGTTCCTCTCCGGGATTGAGCTCTCCCACTTCCACTTCCCGCCTTCTTTCTCCTCTCCTTATGACACCTTCTTCATCTTCTTCATTCTCTACGGGCTTCATATTCTCCGGATACTCAAAAATGAGTCCCATGTCCTCAAGACGAACATCACTATTGTTCGTGTAACGCAAAGTATATTCCGCGACTTCTCCGGCCTCCATTTCCTCGGAAGCCTCTATTTCAAAGCGAAGCCTGTCATCCCCGAATATATTCCTTTCGTAATAGATCCAACCCACAGCTCCCGTAACCACGATAAGAACCACGAGAATAAGTATGATGTTTTTCATTTTTTTGGTATCGCCCATGTTTCTATTTATTAAAATGCAAAAATCAAGATTCAAATTGCATTTTGAGTTTTGATTTCTACTTTGCAATTAATGAATAAACCTCTTTCCTTTCGCTTCCGGAATGAAAGAAAGGTAGTTCTCGAGCGCATGAAGGAGAGTATCCACATCCTTTTCGGAGGGAGCGGAGTTCGCAGAGAACAAGTCTCGAAGAAGAGTCACTTTATGGAGCCGTATTCCCGAGAAAGCACTCCGAGAACATTTTTTACAAGCCACTCCTCCCTCTTTGGGGTCGAATATACATTCCTTCTCTATTGCGCTTCCACAGAACACGCATTTTTCAGTATACAATTTATAGCCCAAAAAATAAAGAATCCGGAAAGAAAAAAGGCAAAAAAGGAGCTTCAGCTCTTCTCGGGAAAGATCCTTCTTATCAACTTCCTCAATAGTCGAAAGCAAGAGAGAAAGAATTCTTTCCTCTTCTTGAGGTCCCTTGAGAAGAAGAAGGGTCAACTCCGATATCCTGTAAAGAAAGGATAATTTTTTCAGATCCTCTTTCGCATCTTTTGGATCTTGGATCGTTCTCGCATCAGTGAGAGTATTATATGCTTTCCCTTCTATGAAACTGATCTCCACATGGGAAAAAAGGGACATGCTCATACGAAGCTTGGAACCTCCTTTTCTTATCGATCTTCCCACAACCTCCACCTTCCCGAAATCCTTTGTAAAAAGAGTTAGGACCTCGTCCGCCTCTCCTTTCTCTTTGCGAGCAAGAACGATCCCGTCGGTTCGATGATGAGTGAACATAAGAAAATCCGATCACCTCGAGATCCTTATGTAAAGAGAGAGTTCCTTTCCGTCCAACATTACTCCTTCCTTTGAAGAAAGCGGAGTTTCGGGCTTACCTTCTCTTATGGATCCCGCGGTCGCCTCTTTTTTGAAATGATCCTCCCACTTGGAGAAAAGCTCCTTGAAGTCCTCTCCCTCATAAAAGAGTTCTACTTCATCCTCGAGAACCAGGCCTCCTTTCTTTCTCAAATTTTGAATGAGTCTTGTTATCTCTCTTATCATGCCCTCCTCTTTGAGTTCGGGAGTTATCTCCTTATCAAGCTCCACTTCTTCTTTTTCACCATCAAAGACGACCTCTTTCACATTCACCTCTTCTTTTGCAAGCTTCAACAGGTCCTCTTTCTCTTTCAAGTCACTGAACTGAGAAGATGGAATCTTTAACGCGGAAAGAGGTTGCCGCACCTTTATTCCCGCATCCGCTCTTTCCTTTAGTCCCTTCGAAGAGATCTCCTTTATTCTCTCCATGTCGCGCAAAAGCTCTTCATCTATGAGATCCTCGTTGAACACAGGGAAGTCCTCGAGATGCACCGAAGCTCCCCCTGTTATCCTTTGGTAGATATGATCCGAAAGAAAGGGGGCGAAAGGTGCCATCATCTTGGAAATAGAGACCAAAGAGGAGCGTAACACGAAGAGGAATTCTTCCTCACCCTCCTTGATGGCCTCTCTGCTTCTCCTTATATACCAATTAGAAAGGTCGTCCACCAAGGAATCCACTTCCCTTGAGGCCTTCGTTAGGTCATAACTCTCCATTCTTTCCACGATCCTCTTATTGCTCTTTTGCACCCGGGAAATCATCCACTTGTTCAAGGGATGCGAGGGATCGACCTCCTTTACTTCTTTCTTGTAGGTCTCAAAGAACGTGAAAGAATTGTAGAGGGTGGACATTATTCCGCTGTGCACCTCTTTCACTCTCTTTTCGGAAAAACGATAATCTTCCCCGACAGGGGTGGAAGAAAGTAAGAAGAACCGCAAAGAATCCGCTCCGTACTGAGAAAAGATATGCCCCATGTCGGGATAATTCTTAAGTTTTTTGGAGAGCTTCTTTCCTTTCTCGTCAAAGATGAACCCGTTCACGATCGCATTCTTGAAGGCGGGATCATTCTCACCAAGGCCCACATTCTTCCTTGTAAGCGCCGTGGCGAGAACATGAAGGGTGTAGAACCAACCCCTCGTTTGATCCACTCCCTCCGCTATGAAGTCCGCCGGGAAATTCTCTTCTACATAATCCTTGTTCTCGAAAGGATAATGCCATTGCGCATAAGGCATGGATCCCGACTCGAACCAGCAATCGAACACTTCTTCAACTCTCTTCATTTGACCACCGCATTCTTTGCACTCAAAGGTAATCTCATCTATGAAGGGCCTGTGCAGGTCTTCCGGAACTTCACGGAGTTCTTCTTTGCCTCCCACGCACTTTACCGCCTCACATTCTTCGCATTCCCAGATGGGTATGGGAGCGCCCCAGAACCTGTTTCTCGAAAAAGCCCAATCACGGGCCCCCTCGAGCCATTTACCAAACCTTCCTTTCTTTATGTGTTCCGGTCTCCAGTATATCTTCTCATTATTCCCGAGCATCTCCTCTTTAATTGCGGTCACCTCTATATACCATGTCCGGAGCGCATAATAGAGAAGGGGAGTATCGCATCTCCAGCAAAAGGGATAACTGTGCAAAATATCTTCTCTTTTCTTTAAAAGCCCCCTTTCGTCAAGATCATTGATGATATTTTCTTCCACTTCTTTCACATTACTTCCTTGCCACTTACCCACGGAGAATCTTCCTTTTTCATCCACCACGTGAAAGAAGGGAAGTCCGTGCTCTCTTCCCAGGGCGAAATCCTCTTCCCCGTACATAACGGCGGTATGAACCACCCCCGTTCCTTCTTCGGTACCCACGAAATCGGCAAGATATACTCGGAAAGCATTCTCTATCCCCTCCGGCTCCTCCTCGGAGAGATCGCCAAAAACGGGTTCATATTCCACTCCTTCAAGTTCTTCGCCCCGAAATTCCTCTATGGTCTCCGGATCATCAAGAACGGACATTCTTTCTTTCAAGAGAATGAGTTGTTCGCCTCCATCTCTTACAAGTACATATGTCATGTCGGGATGGACCGCCAGAGCGCAATTTCCAATGAGAGTCCAGGGAGTAGTGGTCCAAGCAAGAAGATGCGCTTCCTTGAACCTTCCCGTGGTTATCCGGAAACGAACGAACAGAGAGGGGTCCTCTGTCTCATCATACCCCTGATTCACTTCAAAGTTGGAAACAGGTGTTCCACAGCGATAACAGTAAGGAGTAACCCGATAGTCCCGATAAACAAGACCCTCATCCCAAAGAGTCTTCAAAACCCACCAAACGGATTCGATGTAATCGTTCTCCATCGTGGCATAATCATTCTCGTAATCCGCCCACCTTCCCACTCTCCTCAAAGTCTCTTTCCACTCATCTACGCAATTGAAGACATTGTTACGGCAAGCTTCATTGAACTTCAAGACTCCCATCTCTTCTATTTCACTCTTTGTTCGTATGCCGAGCTCCTTTTCTATGAGGTTCTCTACGGGGAGACCATGACAATCCCACCCCAATCTTCTCGGTACTTTGTACCCTCGCATGGTCTTATACCGCAAAACAGTATCTTTTATAGAGCTTGCAAGCACATGACCGTAATGAGGACTCCCCGAGGCAAAAGGGGGGCCGTCATAAAAGGTAAAAACAGGGGAATCTTTCCTGTTCTCGATGGATCTCTTGAAGATATTCTCCCTATCCCAGAAATCCAGTATTTCTTCTTCTATCTTTGGTAAGTCCATAAGTATATTTGAATCTTGGTTCTACTTTTGTCTCAATATAATCCTTTTAAGGAAGGTTTGCAAACACATCATCGGCGGGAATCCTCATTTGAGCGGTTCGCGGACCCCCTCTTTCTTTCTTGATTCTCAATATCTCACTCTCTTTGAGGTCGAGAAACCACCCTTCAAGAAAGAGGAGGATATCCTTGTGACTTACAAGCAAGATCCTTTCCCCTTTCCTCTTTTTTTCTATTTCCAGAACAAGATCAATGACTCTTTCCATCGCATCACGATAATTCTCTCCTTCGGGGGGCCTCCTTTCAAATGCCCCCTCCTCAAGAGGAAAATCCTTATAGAAATCCTCCTTTCTTCGTTCATGATATACTCCGAGATCCACGTCTCTTAATCGCTCATCAAAAAACACCTTTTCGGGAGAAAGCGACGCTCTCACTATTTCGGAGGTTTCTTTGGCTCTCAAGAAGTCGGAAGAATAGATAACATCCACTTCAACTTCTTCTTCCCTCATCTTTTCCGCCGTTCTTTGCACCTGCTCTTTACCCTCTTTTGAGAGAGATACGTTCCTCATTCCGTCCCGCGGATAGATCCATCCTTTCTTTTCCTTTTGATACTCCGTCTCTCCATGACGAAGTAAAAAATAAGTATTCTTTGTTTTCTTCATGATTCTTGCCTTGAACTGAAGGACATTCCATTGCAAGAAACTCTCGGAGGCAATTTAGCATGGTTCTCAGTTCTTAGATTACCGAGAGCGTAAGGACCAAATTTCCGCTGGGAAATTTGAGTCCTGGTTCTTGCAATGGAATGCCCGGAAGCTACCCTACATCCTTTCGGGAACAGAGATCGTTAAAAGATGCAAACAACTCAAAAGAATAATGAGAGTCGCTTCCGTCATCGCCATCCTCTTTTCATCTCCGAGGATCTTTAGTTCATCATAAAAGGAATTGAAATCCTTGGCGAGCTTATGAGCATATTCGGCGATGATATTGGGAGAAAAATTCTTTCTCGCCGCCTCCACCACTTCCTTGAATTCCACTATTCTCTTTAACAATTCCCTCTCTTCTTCTTGAAAGGATCCTTCTATTTTTCTTTCTTTTTCTTCTTCTTTTGAGAGTACACTTCTACATCTCAAGCAAGTGTACTGAAGATAGGGCCCGGAGTCGCCTTTCAGGTTAAGCATTTCTTCCCAATCAAATATCACGTCCCTTTTATGGTGACGTTTAAGATCGTTGTATTTTACGGCTCCCACTCCCACCACTTCCGCTATCCTTTCTTTCTCCTCCTCCGAGGTCCCCTCAAGAGAAGGAGATTCATCAAGAACCTCTTTTGCCTTTTTCTTCGCCTTCAAAAGAACTTCTTCAAGATGAACCGTTCTACCCTTTCTTGTCGAGAACTTTCCTTCTTTTAATCGAAACATTCCGTGAGCAACATGCACGAAAATGCTTTCTTTTGCCCATCCCAATTTTTCCGCGGCCTTGAATAGTTGCTTTAGATGAAGGGCCTGATCCGCTCCCACTTCATAGATCATAAGATCGGGGGAGAATTCTTTTGTTCTGTATTTTGCCGCCGCAAGATCCCTTGTAAAGTAAGTAGTGCTTCCGTCCGATTTAAGGATCATCGCGGGAGGAAGGTCCTCGAATTCCACAATAAGAGCTCCTTCGCTCTCTTTTGCCACGCCCTTCTCCTTGGCTTCTCTCACTATATCTTGCAACTTATCCTCATAGAAACTCTCTCCGAGGGTATGGTCGATACTCACTCCCAGTCTTTCATAGATCCTGTCGAATTCCTCAAGACTTTTCCTCCTGCACACCTCCCAGATCCTTCTCGCTTCCTCTTCTCCTTTTTCCAATCTTGCGAACCATTCTCTGCCCCTCTCTTCCAATTCGGGCTCCTCTTCAGCTCTTTCATGGAATCTTATGTAGATATTCTCAAGGTCCTTTAAAGAGAGTTTCTCAGGATCCTTTCCTTCTTCTTTTATCATGTAAAGAAGTTTCCCGTACTGCGTCCCCCAATCTCCGAGGTGATTTATCCCCGCAACATCCCAGCCCAAGAATTCATGAATATTGTAAAGGGACTGTCCTATGATAGTGGAACGCAAGTGCCCTATGCCGAATGATTTGGCAATATTGGGAGAGGAATAATCAATGACCGCCTTCTTATTGTCCTTCCTTTTTCCGTAATCACCTCTCTCCTTCAAGACAAGAGAAACCTCTTCTTTTAGCGCCTCCTCGGAGAGAAAAAAGTTCAGAAAGCCGTTCTTCACTTCCACCCTGGAGAAATAAGAAGAAGTGATCTTGTCTTTAAGTTCTTCGGCCACTTCTTGCGGGCTCTTTCCTTTTTCTTTAGAGATGGTGAAAGCGATATTGGAAGCATAATCCCCATACTCCTTCGGAGCTTTTTCCAAGACCACTTCTTTTCCCAGTTCCTTTCTTAGAATTTCTTCCAATTTTTCCTTCATGACGTATTTATTTTACACCACACAGCCTATTTTGGCAAACTTCAACTCCGCCGTACCACCACCTATGGAAATTTGTCGCCCACCCCGCCGCCAGGAAGGATTGCAAATAACAAGCTCCAAATTTCAAATAAGTTCCAAGTTCCAATGACCGAAAGCTCAAAGCCACCTCCGCGCCGCCGGAAATTTGTCGCCCACCCCGCCGCCAGGAAGGATTGCAAATAACAAGCTCCAAATTTCAAATAAGTTCCAAGGACCGAAGGACCAAATTTCAAAACCTCCGCCCTACCGAATTTTCAATTCTCAATTCTCAATTTTCAAATCCACCGACCCACCGTCTTAATTTTTAATTTCGAATTTCGAATGAATTTCTTTTTTGTCATCCTGAATCCCGAACCGTATGGTTCAGGGGAAGAATCTCTTTGTTCACGCACTTACTTTGGGACCCCCCGCACCAGTTGGTACAGGACTCAGAATGACATCAGGGTTCGTGGACTTCGGAAGTCCACATACATTCCGTGTGCTCTGGGGTTTGTGGACATCGGAAGTCCACATGCAGGATCCAAATGCAGAGGTGAGGTGATCTTCAAGTAAGTTTGGAGCTTGAATAACTATTAACTAAAAGTGTCAGAGGTACGACCTTTGACATTCAAAATTAAATAACTACGAACTAAAAACTATAAACCACGAACCAAAAGAATGGTAATATCAAGGGTTCATATGTTAGAATGAATGCGTTATGCCAACACTTGTAAACAATAAAAAGGCAACTTTTGACCACCACATACTGGATAGAATAGAAGCGGGAATAGAGCTTTCGGGGAAGGAGGTCAAGTCACTAAGAAGCGGCAAAGGTTCCATTGCCGGGAGTTTTGTTACTATAAAGAAAGGGGAGGCATTTCTTGTTAATGCCAACATACCTCCTTATCAGCCCAAGAACACTCCTTCCAATTACAACCCAAAAAGAGACAGAAGGCTCCTTTTAAAGAAAAGAGAAATGGGGACTCTCTATGGAAAGATGAAAGAAGGAGGTATTACTCTCATACCCTTGAGCATCTACACAAAAGGTAATTTTGTGAAAGTGGAAATAGGAGTGGCAAAAGGAAAAAAGAAGCATGATAAAAGAGAGACCATTAAGAGAAGAGAGATGGACAGAGAAGCAAGTAGGAAGCTAAAGAAATGATGTCTAGGTTCAGATACATGTGATACACCTAGGTCTGTAAAATGATTACTTTT
>CAYRME010000021.1:0-9934 GCA_964425505.1 uncultured Candidatus Saccharibacteria bacterium | reverse complement strand
CTTCAAAAAGTCCACTATCTCATATTCTCCTCTCGAGGATTTTTCTATTTTCTTTTTAAAGAATTCCTTGCTCAAGTGGTAGCAGCCCACGTTTATAAGATCGCTTATGGGTTCAGGTGGTTTTTCCACTATCTCTTTGACCTCATCATTCTCTACCGCTATTTGCCCATATCCGGAAGGATCTTCTACTCTTTTTACAAGCATGGAAGGAGCTCTTTCCAACACTCTTTCAATATCTCTTTTCAAATAAAGATCGTCCCCATTCAATATCAAAAAGTCATCATCAAGAAAAGGGAGAGCCACCTGTGCCGCATGCCCCGTTCCCAATTGCTCTTCCTGTTTCGCGTAAGTTATCTTCATTCCTTCGTATTCCTCTCCCAATATTTCTTTTATGACCTCCTCCTTGTACCCCACCACTATCACCACCTCTTCCACCAACCCCTTCAGTTCCTTTAGGTTGTGCTCCAAAATAGTTTTGCCGGCCACGGACAAAGCGGGCTTGGGACGAGTAAGAGTCAAGGGATTCATGCGGGTTCCCCACCCGGCGGCCAATATAACAGCTTTGGTCATAGTTCAATGATCAGTTTTGATAATTTTTGAGGATCGTGCACTATACCACCCTCCGAAGTAACAACATCGGCACCGACAAACTTTTCTTTCTCGGCATCCTTGGGAGTTACAGGCTCCAAAAGCTCAGGATGTTTCTTCTTATATTCCTCGATCCTATCATCATCCGGGAAATTACAATTGTAGATCACTTTATCAACCTCTCCTCTCAATAGATCCTCTACATGAGAAACGAAGTCCTCCACGCTGAAATCGTTGGTTTCTCCATATTTGGTCATGAGATTGCACACATAGATAACTTCTCCCTCGGACTCCCTTATGGCCTCGCTCATCCCCTCCGCAAGAAGTATCTGTGAGAGGGTGGAAAAAAGGTCTCCCGGACCGATAACGATCTTGTCCGCCTCTCTTATGGCATCTAAAGCTTTAGAATACGCTTTCGCCTTGGGGTCCAAGAAAACCTCTTTTATCTTCAAATTGCCGTTGTGCTTACAAATATCTATATTGGACTCGCCTTCTATGAGAGTATCATCCTCAAGCTTGGCACATACCTTGGAATTATCCAATGTAGCGGGAAGCACCTGGTGAGAAGTGTTCAATATACGATTCATCTCCTTGAACGCCTTTTCCGGATCATTGGTGGAAAGTTCCAAAGCGGCAATGAAGAGATTGGCGAAATTATGTCCCTTGAACTCTCCCGCCTCGAACCGGTAATTGAAGAGTTCCTCTATTACGGGAGAAGTGTTCGCCAAGGTTATGAAGGCCCTCCTTATATCCCCGGGAGAAAGTATACCGTAATCCTCTCTTAATCTCCCCGAAGAGCCTCCCGAATCAAGCATCGCACATATTACCGATATCTCAACATCCTCGTAGTTCTTCAATCCCTCAAGGAGTCCCTTTGGCATAGCATTACCTCCTCCCAAGCAGGCTATCTTTTGCTCTTTTCTCTTCATAGGGTCACTTACTTGCTTCAAGTATCTTTTCGACATTTATTTCTCCCACCTCTTCCAATCTTTCCTCAAAAACCTCCTTTTCCTCTTTGCGGAACACCCCCAAGGGAATGGAAACCTCTTCATTTTCATAATCCCACTCTTTGGCCTTTTCTCTCGCTTCCTCCAAAGAAGAGGGTTGCTCTTCCATTTGATACACCCTTTTTCTGTAATCCGGAAAGGTATTATACCAAGCAACGCAAGGTTGGAGTACTTCTATAAAGGAAAATCCTTTATGTTGCACCCCCTCGAGTATGGTCTTTTCGAGGTGTTGTGGATCGCCGGCAAAACTCCTGGCAACAAAAGAACTTCCCGCCGAAAGCATCATATCCAAAGGATTAATGGGTCTCTCGATATGACCCTTGGGAGTAGAGCTTCCCCTGAAGCCTTCAGGGCTCGTGGAAGTGGGCTGCTTCACTGTAAGCGAGAAGACATGGTTATCATGAACTATGACAGTAATATCCGAGTTCCTTTTTGCGGCATGAATAAGGTGAGAAATACCTTCATTGTAAGCATCTCCGTCACCCGCACAGCAAATCACCTGGAAATCCTCACTTCCCGTTCTTATTCCCGTCGCCGCGGGCACAGCTCTCCCGTGAAGAGCATAAAAACTGCTCACATTAAGATAGTCAGCCATCTTGCCATGACACCCTATTCCCGTGACAAGCGCTATCTTCTTCTCCACTTTCGAGGTGACCTCCTTAAGGGTGTTCTGGATGGCAAAATTTCCGCATCCGGGACACCAGGTATTCTTTGTGGGTAAAATTATATCATCCATAAGTTAGTTCGTAGTTTTTAGTTCGTAGCTGATAACAATTCCCGCAATTTCTCTCTTAGTTCTTCCACGGTAAACGGCCTCCCGTCATACTTAAGAACTTTCTCATGAGTTTCTATTCCGTAATACCTTAAAATTTGAGAGAGTTGTCCCGTAGCATTCAATTCCACACAGATCACTTTTTTCACTCCCTTCAGAGCGTCTTTCATTCTTCCTTCAGGAAAAGGTTGTAGTATCAAAGGTTGCACAAGCTTTACTTCCTCTTCTTCCGTCGCCTTCAATACCGCACCCTTTGAGGACCCCCAAAAGACCACCGCAACCTCTCCTTCTCCGGAAACCTTTACCGGGTCCATCTCGTTCACTTCTTTTCTTAATTCTTCATACTTGCGAAGCCTCCTTTCATGGCCTTCTTTTATAGCACCCATATCCTCTGTGGCCACTCCTTTTTCATCATGCTCATAACCGCTAACTTTAGCGGGGCCTTCTTGCGCCTCTTCTTTCGTCACTTCATATTCTCTTTTTAGCCCATAAGTATTCTCCGAAACCTCTTTATCAAGGAGAATTATGGAAGGAAGTCGATATTTCCAAGCTACATTCAAAGCTTTCCCGGAAAGATAGTAAGCTTCATCCGCATCTCCGGGAGCTACCACAAAACGCATCATATCGCCGTGTCCCGCATTCAAGGCAAAAAGAAGGTCCGCTTGAGCTTCATAGGTGGGAACTCCCGTTGCGGGACCCATTCTTTGACTCAAAGCTACACAAAAAGGAACCTCCGCTTGAGCGGAAAAACTAACACTCTCCGTCATGAGCGCGAAACCTCCTCCCGAAGTTCCCGTCATGGTTCTCTTTCCGGCATAAGAAGCTCCCAGCGCCATACTCGCTACCGCTATTTCGTTCTCCGGTTGGACGGACCTCACTCCTTCCGTTCCGGAAAGAAAATTGAGAATACCGGTGGAAGGCGTCATAGGGTAAGCAAAATAATTCTCAAGGCCCGCATCGATCGCCCCCAGAGCGGTTGCGGCATTTCCGGGAAGGAGGGGAAGAGGGTCGTTTCCTCCTTTTTCTATTCGTACTCTCTCCTCTCCCTTTTCAAATGCGACCCTTGCCACTTCCATGTTCTCCTCCGTCTTCACGGGAAGCTCTTTTCTCAATACGGGATCCATTTCTTCAAGATCCATTCCCGCCGCCTTAAGAAAGAAAGAAACAAGAGCAGTGTTCTTCATGAGATCGATACCTCCCGCCTCTTTTATTATCTCATCAAGAGGAGCTTCAAGTATATTTATCTCCTCACTCCAGAGAAGCTCCTCATTGATACCGGAATCGTGAATAAGAGTGCCTCCTTCTTTTAGTCTGTGTTTGTGTTTTTCCACCGCTTCATCATTTAAAGCAAGGAGAAAGTCGGCTTTCTCTCTTATGGCATTCATTTCTTCTTCGGAAGCACAAACTTGAGAGAAATTGTGACCCCCTTGTATTACCGACTCATAATCTTCATGAACAAAGACACGATAACCGTAAGAATTCAGTATCTTTCCTATCATATTACCGGCCTTCTTGGAGCCTTGACCGGCCGCGCCGGCGACTATTATTTGAATATCTTTTTCTTTAGTGCTCATAATAATTATCTATTATTCCACGGTGACAACTTTACTCAAATTACGCGGTTTATCGGGGTCCAAACCTTTTGAGACCGCCACATAGTAAGCGAACAATTGAAGTGGAACCACCGAGAGAAGAGGAGAGAGGGGTTCGATCATTTCGGGGATAAGAATGGAATCCTCTCCGTATTCCTTTATTTCCTTATCTCCTTCCGTGCCAAGAATGACCACCGGTCCGCTCCGCGCTCTTATCTCCTCTATATTGGATATCATCTTTTCTCTCATGCTGTCGGAAAGGGCGATAGCAAAGGCGGGGAAGGATTCGTCGATCAAAGCGATAGCTCCGTGCTTCATTTCCGCGGCGGAATACCCTTCGGCATGAATATAAGAGATCTCCTTTAGTTTAAGAGCTCCCTCGAGAGCCGTGGGAAAGTTGTACCTTCTCCCCATGAAAAGGAAGTTCTCATACTTGCCATATTTCTTAGCCGCCCCTTGTATTTCATTTTTTTTCTCCAACACTTCTCGCACTTTGCTCGGAAGGGATTCCAGATCCTCGAGGATCTTCTTCCCCTCATTCAAGGAAAGGTTCCTTTGTCTTCCCAAGAAAACGGAAAGAAGAGTTAAGACGGTAAGCTGAGAAGTAAAGGCCTTGGTGGATGCCACTCCTATTTCGGGTCCGGCATGATTGTAAACCCCCGCATCCGTATATCTGGAGATAGAGGATCCCACCACATTAACGATACCGAGGCTCAAAGCCCCTTTATTGTTAACCTCCTCCAGTGCTTTGAGAGTATCCGCGGTTTCTCCGGATTGAGAGATGAACACAAAGGCCTCCCTTTGTTCATAAGGTCTTTTCCGATACCGGAACTCGGAGGCAAGATCCACCTCCGTGGGAATCCCGGCGATCTCTTCGATAAGGAACTTCCCGATCATGGAAGCATAGTAAGAGGTTCCGCAAGCAAGAAGGGTCAACCTCTCAACCTCTTTAAGTTCTTCCTTCACTTGCTCAAGACCGCCCAACTTTACATCTCCATCCTCTTTTATGACCCTTCCTCTCAAGGTGTTCTCTATCGTCTCGGGTTGTTCCATTATCTCCTTTATCATGAAGTGGGGATATCCCGACTTTTGTGCTTCCTCGATGTCCCAATCGATCCGCACCTCTTCTTTTTCCCTCTTCTTTTTCTCCATATCGGTAACCTCCACTCCGTCTCTCTTTATTACCGCAAGTTCGCCGTCCTCAAGAAAGACCATTTTTGAAGAATGTTCCACTATCGCCGCGGGATCGGAGGCGACAAAACCCCCTTCTTCGTTAGAGGAAACAATGACGGGGCTGGACATTCTTGCGGCAACTATCTTTTCCGGATCCTTTACGGAAATAACGGCGATCCCGTAAGCTCCTTTGATGAGTTCCAATGTCTTGCGCACAGCATCCTCCAAAGATAACCCCTTTCCCTGAAACTTCTCCACGAGGTGAGCTATGGTCTCCGTATCGGTCTCGGAAAGAAATTTGTGACCCTCTTTTTTCAATACCTCCTTTAATTCTTTATGATTCTCAATTATTCCGTTATGTACCACGGCCACCTCTCCCTTACAGTCAAATTGCGGATGAGCGTTCTCTTGTGTGGGCTTCCCATGAGTGGCCCATCGCGAATGAAAGAGACAGGGAGTGCCCTCCGAATCCCTTTCCTTTAATTTTTCCTTCAATTCATTCACTTTTCCCGTCACTCTCTCCGAAGAGATCTTGCCTTCTTCAATGATGGCCATCCCCGCGGAATCGTATCCCCTGTATTCCAACCTCTTCAAGGAATTCATTCCAAGTTCCAAATTATCCTTGGGGCCGATGTATCCTATAATACCGCACATAAGAAATTACTCGGTCACGAAATTTATAAGTTTATCTTCCACGAAGACGACCTTCTTTATCTCCTTTTCTTCCAGCCATTTTTCAACCATCTCTTTGGCAATATCCTCTACAAGCTCTTTCTTTGCTCCGGTATTAACTTCTATTTGGGAACGAACCTTTCCGTTCACTTGCACCACCACCGTTGCAAGCTCCTCCTTGGTCTTCTCCTCAGAGAATCGCGGCCATTCGGTCCTTAGTATGGAAGGTTCATTGCCCAACTTACTCCACATCTCCTCGCAAAAATGAGGAGCGAAAGGAGAGAGGAGTTTTAGGGTATCCTCCAGAGTTCTTTGAGGGACACGATCAAGGTCCTTTAATTCATTGCAAAAACTCATGAGACTGCTTATCGCCGTATTGAACTTGAACTCCTCTATATCTCCCGTAACCTTCTTTATGGTCTTGTGAAGCGAAGCTTCCGTTTCTCTGCTCGCCGGAGCTTCCTTTACTTTCTCCACGAGTTTCTCAACCCTCTCCAAAAATCTCCTCATCCCGTTAACACCTTCTTCACTCCAAGCCACGTCATCCTCAAATCCCCCGAGGAACATCTCATAGAGTCTTAAAACATCGGCTCCGTGCTTTTCTATGACGTCATCCGGAGAGATAATGTTGCCCTTGGATTTGGACATCTTTATACCTCCCTCTCCCATGATAAGTCCTTGGTTCTTTAATCTCAGAAACGGTTCCTTGGTGGGAACCACGCCCAAGTCGTAAAGGAATTTGTGCCAGAATCTCGCATAAAGAAGGTGAAGCACCGCATGTTCCGCTCCTCCCACATAGAGATCGACGGGAAGCCATTCCTTGAACTTTTCTTCATAACGAGAAACGGGGAATTCCAGAGAAGGAGACTCTCCTTTCATGATATAAGCGAGATAATACCAACAAGAGCCCGCCCATTGCGGCATGGTATTGGTTTCTCTTTTTGCCTCGGCCCCGCACCTGGGACACTCGGTGGAAAGCCACTTCTCTTCGAGCGCCAAAGGGGATTCTCCCGTACCGGTGGGTTGGTATTTTTCCACTTCCGGTAAAGTAAGAGGAAGATCCTCTTCCTTTATTGATATCCATCCGGGATTACTTATTTCTCCCAAAGTGTATTGAAAGCCCTCCACATTGAAAGTGGAGCTCCAAGCGCTTCTGTAATCCATGACCTCGGACCTGTATCTTTTTACCCTCTCGTTGCATTCCTCGCAAAAGACAATGGGCATCGGCTCGCCCCAATATCTTTGTCTTGAGAATATCCAGTCCCTCAACTTATAGTTCACGGCCCTTCTTCCTTTTTCTTTTGCTTCAAGCTCTTCCGTTATTTTTTCTCTCGCCTCTTCCGAACTCAAACCGGAGAACTCTCCGGAATTTACAAGCTCCCCCTCTCCTTCATGAGGGATCTCGCCGCCCCTTACCACTTCTCTGACCTCCAGATCGTACTTCCTTGCCATCTCGTGGTCCCTCTCATCATGTGCGGGAACGGACATTATCCCTCCCTTTCCGTAAGACCCGAGTACATAATCCGCTACCCATATGGGAACCTCTTCTCCGCTTAACGGATTAACGGCCTTCAGGCCCCTTATTTCCACTCCCGTTTTCTCCTGCGAGAGATCGGTCCTTTCCAGGTCGGATCTCTTTCTCGCATTCTCCACATATCCCCGAACCTCCTCGGGATTCTCCACTTCTTCTCCCTTTAAGGCTTCCTCTATTAAGGAGTGTTCCGGAGCAAGCACCAAAAAGGTAGCTCCAAAGAGTGTATCCGCCCTCGTGGTGAAGACCTCTATTTCCTCCTCGTCTTTTCTCGTAGTCTCGAATTTTATAACTGTTCCCTCCGATCTCCCGATCCAATTCTTTTGCATCTCCTTAATGGATTCCGGCCACTCAAGCTCCTCGAGGTCATCAAGGAGTCTGTCCGCATAGTCCGTGATCCTTAAGACCCATTGCCTGACATCCTTCTTCTCAACTTGAGCATCGCACCTCTCGCAAAGACCGCCGACGACCTCTTCATTGGCAAGTCCCGTCTTGCAAGAAGGGCACCAGTTTATGGGAAGAGTGTCCTCATAAGCGAGTCCTTCTTTGAACATCTGTAAGAATATCCATTGGGTCCACTTAAAGTACTCCGGATCGGTGGTATTTATCTCTCTTTTCCAGTCATAGGAAAGACCCATTTTATTCAACTGTTCTTTGGAACGCTCTATATTCTTCTCTATGGCATCTTTGGGGTGCGTTCCCGTTTTTATGGCATGATTCTCGGCGGGAAGACCGAAAGCATCCCAGCCCATGGGATGTAAGACATTATACCCTTGCATTCTCTTGAAATGAGAAAGGACATCCGTTGCCACATAACCTCTCGGATGTCCTACGTGCAACCCCTCCCCGGAAGGATAGGGGAACATGTCCAAGCAATAGAATTTGGGCTTTGAGGAAGTGTTTTCTGTCTCAAATACTCCTTCTCTTTCCCAGAATTCTTGCCAACCCTTTTCATCTATATTCATTTTGGTCATGGGTGACATTCTACTAAGAAATGGTAGAAATTTCAATGATCGCCCCAAACCACCCCACCGCCAAATTCTTAATTTTCAATTTTCAAATCCACTCCATCCCAAAGAGAAAATCCCAAATAACAAATCACAAATAAGCTCCAAGAACCGAAATCTCAAACCCACCACACCGCCACCGAAGCTCGAATACCAAATATCGAAACACGAAACAAATTCGAAATTCCAAATCACAAACTACAAACATTCCACCACCTCGCCTCCTTAATTTCCAATTTCCAAGTAATGAATTTCCAAACAGATTGGAGGCTGGAAATTGTGGTTTTGGAAATTGTTTGGAAATTGAGGATGTTTGGGGCTTGGAAATTATAAATGTTTGCATTTTTATTAAATTTTAAACATCTCCCTCGCGTTTTGTGTGGTAACTTTCGCTACCTCCTCAAGTGAGAGCCCCTTTATCCGTGCCACCTCTTTTGCAATGTATTCAACAAGAACGGGCTCATTTCTCTTTTTCTCCTTCAAGGGAGAGAGAAAGGGGCAATCGGTCTCCAGTAATATCTTCCGTAAAGGCGTCTCCTTTATCACCTCCTCAAGGTCCATCTTAAAGATGATCCCGTTCAACCCGATAGAGAAACCCAGGTCAAGGTATCTATGAAGCTCCCTTTTTCCGCCGGTGAAACAATGTACCACCCCGCTCGCGTTACCTCTCTCCACTCCGAGCTTCATGCACTCCTCTTCCAAGATACTTAACATTTCCTTGTGCGCCTTTCGGCAGTGGAGAATGAGAGGGAGGTCGAAATTTTCCCCGAATTCAATGTGCTCCCTGAAGAGCTCTTTTTGCCTTTCCATGTCTTCTCCTTTTTTATCAAGGCCCGTTTCTCCCACGGCCACCACTTCGGGACAAAGAAGGTTCTCAAATTCTTCCAAGGAGAAACTTTCTTCTTTTATGTGGAGAGGGTGAATTCCCAAGGAAGCATAAAGACCCTCATTCTCCTTTGCGAGAGAAACAACTTCCTTGCTTGACTCAAGACCCGTCCCCACATTAAGAACCGGAACTCCTTTTTCTTTACATCTCTTAATGATCTCTTCTATATCGCTGTTAAAGTCATCAAAGTTCAGATGAGCGTGTGTGTCAAAAAACATGAATATCCTTTTATCTTATCTTCCTCATTCTATCCAATATCCCCGAAATATCAAATGAAAAAGCTCGCCTAAAAGGGCGAGCTTTCGCTTATGTTCTCGTGCACTTTTTTTGCTAGTTTCTTCAAGATAAAATAGTTTTCCATTTCCTTTTCCATAGTAGTATCGCGAGGATAGCATTTATCCGCTTTCCTCAACCACTTTAAAAGCAAACTTCTGCTTCTTTTTCCTTGGGGAAATCCTCCCCAAGGAAGCTCCATATTCTTACAAATCATCAACACCTCTTCATCCGAGCTTCCTCCGAGCAATGGAATCTTAAAGAAAGCATAACCGGAAAGAACATGAAAAAGTCCCTCCAGGGTCCAATTTCTTCCGACCTTAACAAGGAAAGGAGTTTTTTTCACTTCTTCCGGGATATCCTCTTCCATTATCTTATGGGCGGCAAAATAAAACCCTTCCATATTCCGATCCTGAAAAAAATCTATTTCTTC
>CAYRME010000020.1:0-10670 GCA_964425505.1 uncultured Candidatus Saccharibacteria bacterium | reverse complement strand
GGATGCCGATGGCGCAACTGTGGAAGGTATAAGAAATGTAGAAGAGGCAAGTAATAAATTTGCCTGGGAGATGTATTCCGAGATCTCGGAAGAAGGGGAGAATCTTCTTTTTTCTCCTTATAGCATCTCCACGGCGCTTTCCATGACCTATGAAGGAGCAAAGGGTGATACGGCGGAAGAAATAAAGGAAGTGCTAGGAATCCCTGAAAAAGATGATGTGAGGCAACCCGCTATAGCGGCTATTTACAATAGACTCAATCCGGAAGAGCCGGAATATGAGTGGGGGGTGGCGAACTCCGTTTGGATCGAGGAGGAATATGAGGCACTCTCTGAATTTATTGATACCCTGGAAAGGTTCTATGTTGCAAAGGCCGAGAACCTGGATTTTCAGAGTGAACCCGAAGCTTCCAGGGTGGAGATAAATGAGTGGGTCAAGGAAAAGACCAACGACCTTATAGAGGAGTTATTTGTCGAAGGTTCCATTACAGTGGATACAAGGCTTGTTATAGCCAATGCTATTCACTTTAAAGGGGAATGGATGACCGGATTTGAAGAAGAATATACCAAAGAAGAGGAGTTCCATATCGACGAGGAGAATGTAGTGGAAGTTCCCATGATGCAAGGAGAAGAGGAGTATGGATATTATGAGAATGATGAGGTTCAGATCCTGGAGATGGATTATAAGGGAGAGGAATTATCCATGCTTTTCTTTCTTCCCAAGGATAAGAACCTCCATTCTTTAGAGGAGGATATTTCTCTTGAGGAGATAGATGAGTGGAGAGAAGAAATAGAGGAAAGGAAAGTTAGTGTATATCTGCCGAAATTTGAGATGGATACTAGTTATGATCTGGAGGAATATCTTCAAAACCTTGGAATTACTTCCGCTTTCAGTAAAGAAGCTGATTTTACGGGAATGCATGAAGAAGGCGAAGAGGAGTTGATGATCGATGATATAGTACATGATGCCTTTCTTTCTGTTGATGAAGAAGGTACCGAGGCCGCTGCGGCAACCGGAGTAGAGTTTCAACCTGTATCAGCGGATATGGAGGATGAAGAAGAACTCCCGATCTTTAGAGCGGATCACCCATTTTTATTCCTTCTTCAAGAAAAGGAGAGTGGGCACATATTATTCTTGGGAAGAATGATCGACCCTTCTTAAGGTGAGTTATTTTTACTCCTTCTCTCCTTTTTTATGAGGTAGCTGCCTCTTCTTTACCCTCTTCCTCCAGAATAGTGGCTAATTTATTTTTATAATTTTCAAGCTCTTCTCCGGTAGCGGTAAGTCTTGCCCAATCGCTGATGAAATCCCTATTCTGTAGTTGTTGGTCTGAAGGAAGTACTTCTTCAGAGGGATGAATGTCAAATTTTTCAGGGAGGGTTTCTTTGAGATGCCTTCTTAATACCTCAAAAGAAGAAACTAGATTGTCATGACAAATTCTTCGGTTTCGGTCATATTTTTCTATTTTCTCCTTTTTACTCTCTTCACCTAACCTGAAATTCTCGATTCTCATGGATCTCTCGTGCGCTCTTACCATCTTATTATACCTATGAGAGAGGGTCTTTATTTTATCTATTTCTTCTTGAAGAAAAGAAAGAATTTCTTTTAAATTTTCGTTTTCTTTTGTTTCTTCTTCTATTTTTTCTATCTCCTTAGAGAGTTCCTTTAGAGAAAAATCTATATTTTTATATTCTTGGTAGGTAGGCATTTCTTCTATTTTTCCCACTATTTCTCTTGCCTCCTCCGGACCTGTATTAACCTCGGATTCATTCTCTGAAAATTCTGAAGCTCTTCTTAGGATCTCATCTTCGGAGATAGTAGCATCTTCTTTCTTTTCAATATTATTATTTTGAGGTATTTCAAATCTTTCTCTCATTTTTTGAAATTATTTTTTAAATCGGTCTTTTATATGAATATCACTTAACAAGGAGAAATACAATATCGATGGTTAAAAACAACAAGAAGAAGTGATATACTAAAGGCAATGGAACCCCTAGCTTCTAAAATAAGACCGCAGTCTCTGGAAGAATTCCAGGGACAAGAGCATCTGGTAGGAGAAGGAAAGCCTCTTAATGTTGCAATAAAGAAGAAACATTTGTTTTCCTTTATTCTTTGGGGTCCGCCCGGGACGGGAAAGACCACGCTGGCGAGAATATATTCCAATGCTCTCAATGCGAAGCTATATGAAATTTCCGCTGTTTCGGCGGGGAAAGAGGATATAAAGAAAATAGTGGAAGATGAGGCAGAAGGAAGTCCTAAAGTTCTTTTTCTTGATGAGATACATCGTTTCAATAAGTCTCAACAAGATTTTCTTCTTCCTTATGTTGAAAAAGGGGAGGTGACTCTCATAGGAGCTACTACTGAAAATCCCAGTTTCGAAGTTATTTCACCCCTTCTTTCTCGTTGTAAGGTCTTTACTCTCAACGAACTTTCGGAGGATGATGTTCTGTCGATCATAGAGAGGGCGGGGTTTGAAATGGAAAAAGAAGCAAAGGATTGGCTCATTTCCATGGCGAACGGAGATGCGAGGCAAGCGGTGACCATGCTTGATGATACTTACAATCTTTACGGAGAGATAACTTTGGAGAACCTGAAAGAAACTTTGCAATCAAGACACCTAAGGTATGATAAGAAAGGAGAGGAACACTACAATGTTATCTCGGCCTTCATAAAGAGCATGAGGGCGAGTCAGCCGGATGCCGCTCTTTATTATCTCTCCCGAATGATAGAGGCGGGGGAAGACCCTAAATTCATAGCAAGAAGAATGGTAATATTTGCCTCGGAAGATATCGGGCTTGCTCAGCCAACGGCCTTAGTGGTTGCAAATGAAGTATTCAAGGCGGTGGAGACCATTGGTCTTCCCGAGTGTGGAATAAATCTTGCTCACGGCGCGGCCTATCTTTCAAAATGCAAGAAGGACAGAAGTGCTTATAATGCCTACCTTTCCGCCATGGAGGATGTTAAGAGGCTTGGAAATCTTCCGGTTCCTCTCATGTTGAGGAATCCGGAAACAAAACTCATGAAAGAGATGGGCTACGGAAAGGGTTATGAGGAATACTCCAAAGAAGATTATCTGCCGGAAAAATTAAAAGGTAAGAAATATCTTGGCAATGATTAAGGTATACTTGAAATATTGCAATTCTTACAATATAATCCGGCATCACGAAAGGAGGGATCCATGATGAGGAAGAACCCTGTAAAAGTTCAGAAGTTTTTTCTTCCTCGCGTAGCTAATTGTTGCGGAGGATCTTGACCCAAGGCGGAGCATATGCTCCGCCCTTATTTTTTCTTATCCCAAATTTTGATATATTTAAATAGTACTAATTTAAGTTTACATATGAGAAACACCAGAGGATTTCTATACACCTTGGCCCGTCTTCTCGGAGATATTTCTGCCGTTAAAAAAGGAAGAGTGGGAAAAAGATTTGGTCGTAGAGTGGTGGGAAGAAAAGCGGGCAGGGGAATAGGTAAACTTTTCCGATAATTATGAAAAACAAAAAGACGTTTTATTATTTCTTGGGAGCGCTAGCCGGGCTTCTCCTTTCCTTTATAGCTCACGGTATTATAGAGATGTTTTATGTTAATAGTATTTTGAGTGACGGTTTGGTGCTAAAATCTGCTACTTCCACTTATCATTGCTTTCTGCCGCTATTCCTGCAAATAACTCTTCCTGTTACCGGTATTGCCTTGGGCCTCTTGATTTCTCACTTTTATTTACGTAATGCTAAAGAATAAAACCTCGGTTATGACCAAGATGAAAGATATTCCCAACGTGGACCGACCGAGGGAGAAACTTATTAAAAAGGGAGCTTCAAGATTAAAAAACAAAGAGCTTCTTGCGATATTATTTAGATCAGGAGCCAAGGGAAAGAGTGCTTTAAAGATAGCAGAAGAGGTAATTGGAAAATAATGAATGAATATTTGAAATGAAAAAGTAGCATTATTTGGCACTTTTAACGGTGTGCATGACAGGCACAGAAGTCTGCTTTCTTAGGCGAAGGATTAAAAAAGGGGGCACTTGACTTGTGATCGTGGCTCGTCAAAATCTGCCTTAGACTTAAAGGGAGGTATCCTAAAAATGACGAAAGCACGAGAAGGGGTATTGTAAAGAAAGAAAAAGATGTAGATGAGGCTGTGGTAGGGGATGAAGAGTTGTCTGTTTATAGAGTACTTCAAAAAATAGACCCTGATGTAGTGTGTATTGGTTACGACCAAGATGCCTTGAAAAAGGATATTGAGGACTGGAAAGAGCGCAATGAGGACAATTTTTTCATTATTAAATTAAAGGAACATAAAAGATAGTGCGGCGGTAGCTCAGTTGGCAGAGCATCTGCTTCCCAAGCAGAAGATCGCGGGTTCGAGTCCCGTCCGCCGCTCCATTATATTAAAAAACTTCCGAGGAGAAATATTCTCGGAAGTTTATTTTTAAGAAGTGGCTTTTAAGAGAAAAAGAGATATTGTAAAATGCAAGAAGTTAAAAAATAATATTTTCAATTATGAGAATAAATAATCTCGTAGTGGGTTATCTCAGAACCAATTGTTATCTTGTGGAATCTCAAGGAGAAATAATGGTGGTGGATCCCGGTGATAATGCTTCCCACATTCTGGAAAACTTAAAAGAAATGGAGGGGAAAGTAAAATACATTGTTAATACTCACGAACATTATGACCACATTAAGGCCAACGATGAAATAAAAGAAGAAGCAGGAGGAGAGATATTGGGTATTCCGGAAGAAGGCAAGGAAATAAGAGTGGGAGAGGAATTATTTAAAGTGATCGCTACTCCCGGACATTCCCCGAAAAGTATAACAATGGTGGGAAATGATATATTGTTCACAGGGGATATTATTTATAGAGATCGCATCGGAAGAACGGATCTTCCCGGGGGTTCTCGTGAGGATCTAGAAAAAACTCTAAAAGGAATGGAGGAAGAATATTTGGCTTCGGGACTGAAAATTTATCCCGGCCACTCCGAGCCCTTTGATTGGACGGAAGAAATGAGAATGGAAAACTACCTCATCAAACCGGAGAATTATACACAAATATAAAGATCATTCTTCTTGCAGGTGGTGCTTGAGCATCTTTTTCATGTCTTTGATGTTCTGTTCTTTTCTTTTCTCCATTTTCTCGAATATAGCGGTACAATCTCCGCATTGATCGGCATCCTCCTTGTATTTCCCTTTTATTCTCCAAAGGCTTTTATGCTCTTCTACGAGTTGGCTCATGAGGTTATATAAATGATCATCGAACATAGTTCTTTATTTTTCTTTTAAGGCGACCTTTGATTCTTTTTTATTTTAAGGATATTAATAGAATATGTCCATATGGTCCGGGGAAAATGTAATAACAATTGTCCGTGATAGAGGTGAGAGTATGAAGAAAGTCAAGTTCCTTATGAGGGTAGAAGAACTGAAGAATGGCAATGAAGAAGAAGTGGTCTCGAGGTGCAAAAATGTGATCATGCTACGGTATCCGAATTGTGTAAATTATGCAGAATAATCAAGGGTTATTTGAGAAATTGAACCTGTTCTTTGCTCGGATTTTGTGATACCCTTTTAAAAGAATTTAATAATGTAAAGATATTTGGTTATGAAGAAGATCTCGTTGAACGATGACCGCAGAAAAATGAATGACAATACCATGGTCCTTATAATAATAGGGCTTCTTGTTCTGATGATGGTCATCGGATTTTTTATTTTCCGATTCCCCGAGGAAGAAGATCCCGAAGAATCGGATGGAGAAGTTGTTAACGAAGAGGAGTCCGAAGAAGAGGAGGAAGAAGAGTTGACTTTCGAAGAAAAGAAAAAGGAGGTAGTAGAAGGTTTCGTGGGGGAGCCCTATGAGAGTAGTCCTCTTGATGAGGAGAGGCTTTATACGGAAGAAGGTTTTGATTCCACCACTTTAATTCTGTCGCTGGCGGCCAAGACCAACGCTGAAAATGATCCTGAAGAAGAGATGAAGAGGGTAAACTATTATCCTCCCGAGAATGTGAACTATGAGAATAGATTACATTTCTCAAGTTTCAGGAATGAAGTTTCGGATTACTTTAACCCGATCACTGAAGGGTTGACGGAAGATCATATTCAAGAAAAAGAGATCGTTCTGAACAAGGAGTATGAAGAAGGAGAGAGACTTATTGATATCGACTGGCAAAAGGAGGTCACTCTTTCTTATATTCCTTCCGAATATGTAATTGATGTACTAAATGAAGTTCCTTCCGTGGCGGGAGTTATGTTCATCATGGAAGGGGATGAGGATATCGGACTGGATGTAAGAAGCGAAGGTATAATGATGGATGGAACCGATATTGTCTATTCCTCCAGCGAAAAGGGTGAAGTTGTAGAAATGAACTTCGTGCAATATCTGGAAGATAGTGAATTTGACGGGGTAACCTTCTTTGAGTTCAATGAAGTGAATTAGTCATGCAAAAAAGGGTTTCGGTAACAATCCTTATTCTTCTTTTGCTTGTCGCTGTTTCCTTTTATTTTTATTTCTTTTCACAAGAAGAAAATACGAAAGTGGGGCGGTCAAAGGAGGTAAAAGAAAAAGAGGAGAGAGGTGAAGAGGGGAGGACCATTGAAGAAATAGCATATGAGCTCAAGGGTTCTCCTTATGAGCTTGGCCCTTTGGGAGAAGGGAGTGGTGAGGAAATAATAAGGAAGGATGCCTTTGATTGTACTTCCTTTGTTCTTACGGTGGTGGCCATGAAAACCGCGAACGGAGAAGATCCAAAAGAGAAAATGAAGGAGATCAACTATCGTTCCCCGGAAGAGATAAGTTACGAGAATAGGTTACACTTTTCCACCGATAGAAACAGGGTATCGGAACACTTCAATGATATAACCGAAGAAGTGGGAGGTGACCTAACAGAGAAGGAAGAGGTTATTCTTAATAAATACATTCCCGGAGAAGGGAGGTTAATAGATATAGAATGGGAAAAGAGAGCGGAAGTGAGTTATATTCTTGTAGAGGATATTTCTTTGCTCATTGAAAATGTACCCGAGAAGGTGGGAGTAGGCTTCGTGGAAGAGGACTCGTTCGATAGAGGTCTTGATGTGGTCCATGAAGGTTTTCTTTTTGAAGGAGAAAGATTGGTGCATGCCTCTGAAGAAAAAGGAGAGGTGGTGGAGGACAATTTCTTGAAGTATCTTTCCGGGAAGGGTCATGACGGGGTTCTCTTCTATGAGATCGAAGATTGAAGATCGGGGTCTTTTGTGTTAATGTGAATTCACAAGGATATAAATTTAATTTTGAAAACTTATTATGAGTAACAAAACAACAAAGAATCTAGCAAAGGCATTCATAGGGGAGAGTCAGGCAAGGAACAGATACACCTTCTATGCAAGTGTTGCCAAAAAAGAAGGTTATGAGAAGATAGCGGAGATATTCAATATAACGGCCGATCAAGAGAAGCAGCACGCCAAGTGGTTAATGAGACACCTTCAAGAGCTTAAGGGAGATATGAATGAGGTGGAAGTGGAGGCCGCGGCCCCTCTCGTATTTGGTAGCACGGAAGAGAATTTGAAGGCAGCCATTGAAGGTGAGAATTATGAACACTCGGATATGTATCCGGAGTTCGCAAAAGTGGCCGAAGAAGAAGGTTATAAGGAAATAGCCGATAGATTGAGAGCTATCGCCAAGGCTGAGGAGCATCACGAGGAGAGATATTCTAAATTACTTGAAAAACTAAGAGAAAACTCTCTTTTTAAAAAGGAAAAAGAGGTGTGGTGGGTGTGTCGTGAATGCGGTTACCATCTTCTTTCCGAGGAACCTCCCGAAAAGTGTCCTTCTTGCGATCACCCGAAAGGGTTCTACGAGTTGAAGTGTGAAGAGTATTGATCACAATTTCTCCGCTGTTCTATCAAGCAAGGAGAAGATATCCGCTTTTCTATCCTCTGAGCCAAGGAGCGTGATACCAACGGTCTTTCCTTGTACCTCGAAGAGAGCCAGAGAAGTTTCTCCCGCTTGGGGGAGATATCCGTTCTTTCCTCCCAAGTAACTTGATATGGGATAGAAGTTATTGGTGTTCTTGAACTTGAGATCTCTTCCCGTTCTATCGGGCAACCAAAAATCATTATTTCTGCTTATCTCAAGAAGGTCCGGATGTTCTTCGTGGACATAGGATGCCAACTTCATGAGGTCTCTCGCAGTGGAGCGGTTCTCAATGTTCAATCCGTGGCTGTCGGAAAATGAAGTGTTGTGCATCTCCAGTTCTTTTGCTTTTGTATTCATAAGGGATACGAACCTCTCTTTTCCATTAAAGTGGGAAAGCGCATTGGCAGCATCATTTACTGATTGTATCAATGATGCCTTCAGGAGCTCTTCCGATCTTATTTCAAGTCCCTCAAAAAGCACGGGAGTTTGTCCGTATGTGCTGAGCATTTGCGGAGTAAGTGTGATGGTATCATGTTTTTCAAGATGCTCCCTTGCCACAACAGCCGTCATTAATTTAGTTATGGATGCTATGGGGCGAGATTTATTCGCATTACTTTCCAGGATCACGGAGTCGTTCTCAATGTTGCTTACGAGGTAATAAGAAGAATCGGGTCCCCCCTCTTTTTCCATCCCGGAAAGAAGACTTCTTAGGAGGGAAACCTCTTGCATTGTTATCTCTATTTGTTGCTCTATTCGTTTATCTTCCCAAGAATTCAATTGTTCTTGTGAAGGAACGAAATCATTTCTTATTACATCAAGATACTCTCGGAGGTAAGTTTTACCGTTCCAGTTTGCCTCCGGGGAAGCAACGGGAAAAAGTGCAAGAAGTAGTGAGGCCAGTAGTATCGATATGGTTCCTTTTTTCATTTTTTTGAAATTATTTTTCTTTAATCATTATATACTTTTTCTTCACCAAAAAGCAAGCTTTCAAGGGAAGAACTTTTGTGGCAGAATAAGATAAACATGAACGCACTACTCATTGCCATTCCGATACTTTTTTTGTTGCTCATTGCGGGGCTTATAAATCCCGAACTCTTTCCTTTTTTATGGAAGGGCGGTGCAACGAGGAAGAAAGTGCTGATCACTATTCTTCCTCTATTCCTCTTATCTTTAGCGATCTCTCTTCTCGTTCACCCGATGTTCTTTGAGGAGGAATCCCGGGAAGATCGATTCAATGAGGAAGCGATCAAGAACTCGGAGATAGAGATCCATTGCTTACTTTCTTTTGACAATGGAAACTTTCGTACCGGAGATATCGGAGAGGAGTGTGAGGATGATAGCCTACCTTCACTTTCTTTTTCCGCTTCTATGTTGGATGTGGAAATGTTGGAGGATGACAAGGGAGTGGCCCTTATAGTTTCGAGAATACAAGGGAGGCCCGTGGAGATTCGGTTGGTTGGAGTTCATGAAAAAGAAGGTCATTCGGGGGAAACTCTCTTGGAAGAAGAGGTCGACAACCTAAAATCCGAGAAAGGGGTAGTACGTACCATGTTCGGAGATGAAGAAAAAGGAGCTTATAGACTGATAGATGGTCATTTCTTGGATTTTACTCTGGAAACCAAGAAGGTTGCCGGACCGGAAGCGGGATTCAGAACAAAGATCCCACGTAACTGGAAGGTATGGAGAGACGAGGAGAACATTATTTTTTCTCATTCAAAAGCAAAGGATCTTTATCCCATTAAATTAAATATCAAGGATGGGGGTCTTGTTGTCGGTGAGGACAACCCTTATAGAAAAGAATTGGAGATCATAAGGGATTCACTTCATATAAACTCCGTACAAGAGTTGTCTGATTACAGAGCTTTTGAAGAAGGGTTAGATGAGTATATAAGGATCGATACCGAAGAAGGGGAGGTAGACTATATAAGAAAAGGTAAGGAAGAGAGGAATTTTGATATTCTCGCTTCCGGGGATCCTCATACTTGGAATGGGACGCCATCCGGGTTATACGAAGTACTTTCAAAAGAAGGACTAAGATTCTCAACAGAATCGGAAGTATATATGCCTCTATCCATGAGAATGTATGGAAAATATCTTATTCACGGAGAAGCTTATTACCCTTCGGGAATACCATATACTTCTGAAGTTTCCGGGGGGTGTGTAAGGGTTCGAAACGAAGAAATGGAAAATCTTTATGCCCTTTCCGAGAAAGGAATGCCCGTACTTTCCATTGTTCATAAAAAAGAAGCTTTCACGAAAGAAGAAAGAAGAATCCCGGAGTTTCCGGAAATGAAAACTGAGAGTTTTCTTGTTGCTGATGTGGATTCGGGAAAAGTTTTCGCCGAAAGGAATTCAAAAGAAAGAAGGTCCATCGGGGATCTGACAAATGTGATGACGGCTGTGGTCACCACTGAACAGATGGGAGTACGAACTTCTTTGATCGCCAGGGAGTATATGCTTCCCGAAGAAAGAGATATGAAGGATATTTATCCGGGGAGAAGCTTTAGATTGATAGACCTCCTTCCCCCCGTTCTTGCGGATTCTTCCCATGATGCCACAAGCATTCTTTCTCATTATCTCGGGAGAGACAATACCGTGAAGTATATGAATGAGAAAGGGGAGAGCATAAAAATGAAAGATACGGAATTTTTTCACTCCCGAGGCGAGAGAGGGAATATTTCTACGGCCAAGGATATATATTACTTAGCTTATTATCTTTTCAACACTAGAAGGCCGATCTTGGATATTACCAAAGGTGCGTGGGCTCCTCATATCAATTATGAGGTCTTCCCGAGAT
>CAYRME010000019.1:0-11117 GCA_964425505.1 uncultured Candidatus Saccharibacteria bacterium | reverse complement strand
CTTCTATAAAATGGTCCACAACATCTTCTTGGCCGGTCTTCATGCCGACCATCCCCTTTCCTCCTCTTTGCTGAGACTTATAAGTAGAAGGATTGACTCTCTTTATATATCCACCTTGAGTGATAGTGACAATGGTAGACTCTTGAGGTACAAGATCGAGATCATCCGTCTTTCTCAGCTTCTCTTCGTAAACCCGAGTTCTTCTTTCGTCCTTGAAATTCTCCTTCATTTCGAGGAGCTCCTTCTTGACCACCCCTCTTATGTTCTCTCTACTCTTTAAGATCTCGCTCAGCTCCTCTATGATCCTTCTTTTTTCTTCAAGTTCTTTTTCGATCTCTTCTCTTTCCAGCTTGGCAAGCTTTTGCAATTTCATTTCCAAGATGGCTTCCGCCTGAGCTTGTGTGAACCCGAAGCTTTTCATAAGGTTGGTTCTTGCTTCCTCCTTGTTCTTGGATCCCTTAATGGTCTTTATCACCTCGTCGATATCCGAAAGCGCTTTATGGAGACCCTCAAGGATGTGTGCTCTTTCTTTGGCTCTTTCCAGGTCGTATTTGGTTCTCCTTGTTATCACCTCCTCTCTGTGGGCCAAATAATGCCCCAAAAGTTCGGAAAGACCCATCACACGCGGCTGCAATCCATCCGTAAGCGCCAGCATATTCACATGGAAAGTATCTTGTAACGCAGAAAAATTGTAGAGGCGATTCAATATTTTCTTGGGATAAGTTCCGGTCTTGAGGTCGAGAACGATACGCATACCCTCCCTATCGGATTCATCTCTTATGTCTTTAACTCCTTCCAACTTCTTCTTTTGAACCAACTGCGCAAAATCTTGGACAAGCTTGGATTTTCTCACTCGATAAGGTATCTCCGTTATAATTATCTGACTCTTCCCTTTTTCTTCCACGATCTCCGCTTTTCCTCTTACAGTGATCGACCCCTTTCCTTGCGAGTAAGCGGATACAATGGCTTCCTTGTCGTAGATCTCCCCTCCCGTGGGGAAATCGGGACCTTTCACGAATTGCATGAGATCTTCCGTGTCGGCCTCCGGATTATCTATAAGATACGCACAAGCATCGATCACTTCCGCGAGATTATGAGGAGGGACATTGGTGGCCATCCCCACCGCTATTCCCAAGGAACCATTCAAAAGAAGTTGAGGAACAGGAGCAGGAAGTACCAAGGGTTCTTTTCTTGTGCCGTCGTAGTTCAAATCAAAATCGACCGTATCCTTTTGAATGTCGTTAAGCATCACTTCTCCTATCTTGCTCAATCTCGCCTCCGAATAACGCATAGCACTCGGAGGATCCCCATCGATAGAACCAAAATTCCCTTGCCCCTGAACAAGCGGATAACGCATAGAGAAATCCTGTGCCATGAGAACAAGAGAGTTGTAGACCGCCATATCACCGTGCGGGTGGTAACGGGCGAGGGTTGTACCCACCACACTCGCGGATTTCTTGAATTTCGCCGCATGAGTAACCCCGTCCTCTTTCATGGTGTTAAGGATCCTTCTGTGAACAGGTTTCAGTCCGTCACGAACATCGGGTAAAGCTCTGCCCACGATGACCGACATCGCATAGTCCATATAGGACTCCTGCATTTCCTCAACTATACTACGGGGTTTCACGTATCCGATATCGGCCCCCAGCTCTTTCTTTTTTTGCTCATCTTTCGCCATTTTTTGTCTCTATATTAATTATTTCTCTATTATTTTGATTGAGGGTTCAGGGGCACCACCCTCATCTCCCCGGAAGGAAGTTTACTCTCTTGAATGTTCAATTTATCCTCCGGAGATGCACCTTTCTCTCCGATCGCCTTCAAGAATTGATCCAATTCTTCGAGGTCCACCTTCAATCCTTCCACCTTATAATGCATGGGTATAACGAGACGAGGCTCCACTTGAGATATCACTTTTGTGGCTTCCTTTCCGTCCACGGTATATACTCCTCCCACAGGTATCATTAAGATATCCACTTCTCCGATCCTCTCCAGTTGTTCATCGGTAAGCTCTTCTTGCCCGAAATCACCCATATGACAAACCCTCACTCCCTCCCCTTCCAAAATATAGATGGTATTCATTCCTCTTTCTTTTCCCTCGCTCTTGTCATGAAAGGAGCGGATCCCTTCTATAAAGATATCACTCACTTCATATTCTCCGGGAGAATCAATAACGAGAGGATCTCCTTTGATAGCATCCTTGTTCGAGTGATCGAAATGATCATGGGTCATGAGAAGAACATCCGCTTCGAGCTTGGGGGGCTTTAATCCCACGCTCTCATCAAAAGGGTCCACTACCAAGGAAGTCCATTTTTTGGACTTCCTTTGCCCTTGCATGCTTATCCTGAAGAAAGATTGTCCGTACCAAGTTATGTTCATAAGCTTATAATGCAAAATAACAAGTATTTGTAATTTCCAAGTTCCAAGTAATAAACTTCCAAGCAAATTTTAATTTCCAATTACTTAATTTCCAAACAAGTTTGGAGCTTGGAAATTAAGGTTTTGGAAATTGTTTGGAAATTGAAGGTGTTTGGAGTTTGGAAATTAGAATATTTTGGTCTTTGATTTTTGAATTTCTATGTCTTTATCATCTACGGGATGATAGCATTCCCCTTGAAAAAATCAAGAAATAATGTAGAATGAAAGAGCTCTGCATTTTGTCAAGCTTGGGACTCCTTATCACCTTATTGGGAGGTCCTTTGCGAATCATTATTAATCATTAACCTAAGGTAAGTACATATACGGACTTTCGAAAGAAGCAATGAAGGAACAATTAAAAGAAAAAAATCTGCTTGAGATCCCCAAGGAAGGAGAAATAGTGGAAGCGGAGATCATAGGAAAAGGAAGGGCCGCCGCTTTTGTGGATCTGGGCGCTTTCGGAACGGGGATAATATTCGGACGTGAGTTTCATGCCGCAAAAGACGAATTAAAAGATCTCGAGAACGGAGATGTGGTCTCCGTGAAGATCCTCTCCCTTGATTCGGAGGACACCGGAGGATACGTAGAATGTTCCCGAATTCAGGCCAAGAAAGAGATGGCTTGGGAGACTCTCGAGAAGCAAAAGGAGAATGAAGAACCCTTGGAAGTAAAGATAGAGGGAGCGAACAAAGGAGGGCTTCTCACCAAGATATCGGGTATACCTTCCTTTATCCCCTCCTCACAATTGTCATCGGAGAATTATCCTCGAGTGGAAGGAGGAGACTCCGCAAAAGTATTGAAAGAACTTCAAAAATTCATCGGAAAGAAGATGGAGGTTCGCATTCTCGATCTTTCCAAGGAGAAAGAGAAGATAATCCTTTCGGAGAAAACCAAGGAAGAGGAGGAAAGTCAAGCTTCTCTTGAGAATTACAATGAGGGGGATGTAGTAAAAGGTGCCGTAACGGGAATCGTGGACTTCGGAGCCTTCGTTCGCCTCGAAGACGGAGTAGAAGGACTCATTCACATCTCAGAAATGGATTGGAGTCTCGTGGAAGACCCTCGTAATATAGTGAAAGAGGGAGAAGAAGTGCAAGCGAAAGTAATAAATATCGAGAACGGAAAACTCTTCCTTTCTCTTAAGGCACTAAAGAAAGATCCTTGGAAGGAGCTTGAGAAGAACTACAAAGAAGGTGATGTGATCAAAGGGACGGTCTCTAAATTCGTTTCCTTTGGGGTCTTCGTGGAAGTGGAAGGAGGAATTCAAGGCCTTTGCCACATATCGGAATTCTCTTCCAAGGAAAGAGCGGAAGAAATACTGGAGATAGGAAAAACCTATGACTTCAAGATATTATCTCTGAACGCTCCCGAGCACCGTTTAAGCCTCAGAGTGGTGGAAAAATAAAAATATGATGCAAAAAGGATCTCGTCCCGTCCGACCTATTCTCCTCGTAGCTCAACCGGATAGAGCAACTGCCTTCTAAGCAGTAGGTTGGAGGTTCGAGTCCTCCCGAGGAGGCTAGCTCCGGCGGGACGAGTACCCGAAGAAGTAACGTCCAATATGGCGGCCGTAGCTTAAAGGTTAAAGCACTCGGTTGTGGTCCGAGATCATGCGGGTTCGAATCCCGTCGGTCGCCCAACAAGAGGGACGATCTCTCCGTAGCTCAATTGGATAGAGCAACGGCCTCCTAAGCCGTAGGTGGAGGTTCGAGTCCTCCCGGAGAGACAAGTATGAAATTCCGCAAACACTCGTTTGCGGATTGAGTTTCTTATGCTAGTCTTTTAGAGAGTTATATTTCAAACCGAACCAAAAACGAATCATGAAAAAGATCTCCAAGGAAAAACTACAAAAGAATTTTAGCAAGAATATCATCTCTTTTTTACTTCTCCTTTTCGCAGTAGTACTCCTTTTTGCTATTATCGCCTCGGAATCATTGAGAGACGTGGAAGAAATAAGCATGAACAGGTTGGCACAGGAGATAAACAGAGAAAGAGTAGAGAGTATGGAAGTGGTGGGTCCGCGAGTGAATGTGGTCTTCGAAGATGAAAGTGAAGGATTCACGAAAAGAGAAGCAGAAACTCCTTTTTTTGAGTCTCTTGTGCAATGGGGCGCGGAAGAGGAAATGATAAGAGAAGTGGATGTGGAGTTCGAAGAGGAGCAAGATTGGTCCTTTTTGTTGACGGTATTCATTCTCGCTCTTCCCATTCTTTTCTTGATCTTTATCTTTCGCACCATATCCAAGCAAGCAAAAGGAGGAGCAATGCAAGCTTTTGACTTTTCCAAGGCCAAAGCTCGGGTGTTCGGCGAAGAAGGAGCTCCCAAATCGGGAGTAACCTTCAACGATATCGCCGGCCAAGAGGAATCAAAGGAAGAATTGAAAGAAGTTGTTGAGTTTCTAAAACACCCTCAAAGGTTCCTTGACCTCGGAGCACGAATACCGAAAGGAGTGCTCCTTACGGGAGCTCCCGGAACAGGGAAAACCTTAATGGCGAGAGCAGTGGCCGGAGAAGCCAATGTTCCCTTCTTTGAGATCTCCGGTTCCGAGTTCATTGAGCTCTTTGTGGGAGTAGGAAGCGGAAGAGTGAGAGATCTTTTTGATAAGGCAAAGAAAAAACAACCTTGTATCGTTTACATAGATGAACTCGACGCTATCGGGAGAACAAGAGGCGCCGGAGTGGGAGGTGGTCACGACGAAAGAGAGCAAACTCTCAATCAGATCCTTGCCGAAATGGACGGATTCAGTCAAGATTCTCAAATAGTGGTCCTTGCAAGCACCAACCGACCCGACGTGTTGGATCCCGCGCTCCTTCGCCCCGGAAGATTTGATAGAAAAATAATAATGGATCTTCCCGATAAGAAAGCAAGAAAGGAGATCTTGAAATTACATACAAGCAAGAAACCCCTTTCCACCAATGTGAAATTAAAGGAAGTAGCCGAAAGGACTCCCGGGTTCTCAGGCGCGGACATCGCCAATCTTGCCAATGAAGCGGCGCTCTTCGCGGCAAGGAAGAAGAAAAAGAAGATCAGTCAAAAAGAACTCTTGGAGGCAATAGAGAAAGTACTCCTCGGTCCGGAGAGAAAAAGCTATGCTATGGGGAAAAAAGAAAAAGAACTTAGTGCTTATCACGAAGCCGGGCATGCTATAGCATCCTCTTTCCTTCCTCATGCGGAGCCCGTAAGAAAGATCTCCATAGTTGCAAGAGGTAAGACCGGAGGATATACTCTAAAGATTCCCTCCGAGGAGAGTAGAATAAAGAAAAAATCGGAATTTCTTTCGGAAATGGCGGTGCTTTTGGGAGGATATGTCACGGAAAAGCAAGTCTTCGGAGAAGTTTCCACGGGAGCGGCCAACGATCTGGAAGTAGCTTCCAATTATGCGAGAAAGCTTGTTAAGGAATTCGGGATGTCTTCCTTGGGCCCCGTACACTTCAAGGGAGGAAAAGAGCATATCTTCTTAGGTAAAGAAATGGCGGAAGAAAGGAATTATTCGGAGGAGACCGCTGCAAAGATAGACAAGGAAGTTGCTTCCTTCATACAAGAAGCCCAAGATAAAGCGGAAGAAATATTGAAAGAAAAGAAAGATGTCCTGGAAAAAGTAGTAAGCGCTCTAATGGAGAAAGAAACCCTGGAAAGAGAAGATTATGAGAAGATAATAGGAAAGAATGTCGAAGAAAAGAAGGGAAAGAAAAGCAAGAGCACCGGAAAAAAGAATTCCAGGGAAAAGGGGACCGAGGACAAGGAATAACAAGAAAGTTTACGGGACTTTAAAATTTCATTTTTTGTGTTAGAATAAAAGGGCTGAAGGGCGCATAGCTCAGTCGGTAAGAGCGTGGTCCTTATAAGGCCAAGGTCCCTGGTTCAAGTCCAGGTGCGCCCACCCACCTTGGTATAAAAAATACCTGTAGGTTCAACCCTAAGCCACGTGGGGTTTAGGGTGCCATGAACCCTACGTGGTTCATGGCAAGTCCAGGTGCGCCCACCCTTCATCCATCTAGGGACGCGTAGCTCAGTTGGCCAGAGCGCTACCTTGACGTGGTAGAGGTCCCTGGTTCGAGTCCAGGCGCGTCCACCCCTTTACTCGCCTTTGGTGAGTTTGGGAAGCGTTGAACGAAAACGAAGTTTGTAAAATGAAAGAAATGGTAGACGTCATATACGAAGATGAGCACCTTTTAGCTGTAAATAAACCTTCGGGAGTGGTGACATTCAAAGAGGATCCTTCTCAAGGAACTTCCCTAGCTTGTATGCTCGAAAAGAGATATCCTCGGATAAGAGGTGTTGGAAGAGAGAGAAGTGGAGCAGTTCATAGGCTGGACAAGGAAACCTCGGGAGTGGTTCTCTTTGCAAAGAACGAGAATGTTCTATCCCTTCTTCAAGAGGAATTCTTTCAAAGGAGAGTAAGAAAGGGTTACATAGCCTTGGTCTTTAAGAGAATGAAAAAGGATAAGGTCAAGATCTCCAATCTTATGGGAAGGTCGAAAAAGGACCGGAGAAAGCAAACCGTTAAAGAAAGCGACGGAAGGAGAGCGATCACCATATTCAGGACCATAAAGAAATTCGAGAATCACACTCTCCTCAAGGTTTTTCCCTTAACAGGGAGAAAGCACCAGATAAGATGCCATCTTTCCCATATGGGACATCCCGTGGCGGGAGAAAAATTGTATCGTTTCAAGGATCAAGTGGATCCTCCCGGGTTGCAAAGATTGTTTCTTCACGCAAAAGCAATAATGATCAATACCCCCAACGGAAAGAAAGTTATTAAAGCAGGGTTGCCGGAGGATCTAAAGAAAGTGATAAAAGAAATTAAATAAACATATGTCGACAAAAATAAAAGAATTCGAAAAAGAAAAAGAAAGGACCGATCTTCCGGAGATAAATACCGGGAATACGGTTAGAGTGACTCAGGAGGTAAACGGTAAGACTCAATCCTTTGAAGGAATTGTGATAGCAAAGAAGAGCGAAAAGAGTCTTCCCGGAACGATCACCGTAAGGAGTGTGATGGACAAAGTGGGGGTGGAAAGAACATTTCCCTTGCACTCTCCATTGATAAAAAAGATAGAGGTTCTAAGGAAAGGAAAGACAAGACGATCGAAGGCATACTACCTGAGAGAAAAGACCAAGAAGGAAACGAGACGAAAGATCAAATGATCGTTATATCGGAATAAAATAGAGCGCGGGTGCTGGAATTGGGAGACAGGCAGCGTTGAGGGCGCTGTGTCCGTAAGGACGTGTGGGTTCAAGTCCCACCCCGCGCACTTTAGGTGTTCAGGGCGGTTAGCTCAGTCGGCTAGAGCGCGTCGCTTACATCGACGAGGGCGTAGGTTCGAGTCCTACACCGCCCACCCACCTTTTCTGCCGCGGTAGCTCAGTGGTAGAGCGCCTCTCTGAAAAAGAGGAGGCCGTCGGTTCGATCCCGACCCGCGGCACATTTTTGCGATTTACGCAAAAATAAAATAAAAATTTCCAAACAAATTCCAATTTCCAATTACTTAATTTCCAAGCTTGGAAATTAAAATTAAATGAAATTTAATTTTTTAAGGCGGGAGTAGCTTAGTGGTAAAGCGTCTGCTTGCCATGCAGAAGATCGCGGGTTCGAATCCCGTCTCCCGCTCCAAATTAGTTCGTAGCTCATAGTTTTTAGTTCATAGTGCCACCCCCTTTTTTATGCGCCATGGACCGGGGATGTGAACTAACTATTGACTTATTTTTTCTCCTGTGATAAGATGGAGCAACTCCTACGGAAAGTGGGAGTTTTTTTATTTGGTAGTAAATTAAAAATTCAATATTTGCTATGCAAAAACAAAGTAGCAGTCTGGACGATAGCAGTCTTAACATAGCTTTCTTTTCTGTTCTCTTTATTTCACTTTTCTCCTTTTTCCTCTTCACAGAAGGAGAAACACCCGGAAAAGAAGGCGAAGAGAATACTGCAGTATTGTCCTCCGTAGACGAGAGCGTGAAAAAAGAAAGCGCCGAGGAGATCGCTTTCCTCGGAGAGGACACATTGTTCGCAAGTTCCTCCAATTCCCATTTTAATCCTCAAGTAATGGGTGCAAGAGAAATAGAGGAGGATCAGTCTTCCGAGGAAATCAAAGAAGAACAAGAAGAAGAGGGAGAGGAAGATGAGGTGAATGTAAAGGAAACACTTCAAGTGGAACTTACCGGTTATTCAAGTACTCCGGACCAAACCAATTCCCAGCCATTCATTACGGCCTCGGGGTATAGGGTAAGGAAAGGAATAGTGGCCGCGAACTTTCTAGAGTTCGGTACCAAATTAAGAATTCCCGAATATTTCGGGGAAAAAGAGTTCGTGGTAAAGGATAGGATGAACAGAAGGTTCTCTCCCCCTTATGACCATGTATCTCACGAAGGATACGTGGACATCTGGTTCGAGAACAGATACGAGGCCAATAATTTTGGGAGAGTGATCTCGGAAATAGAGATCATAGAGTAAAAAATCAAAAAAATAGAAAACCCCCGCCATTAAGCGGGGGTTTTATTGTGCCCGGGGCGGGGCTCGAACCCGCATGCCTTGCGGCACACGATTTTAAGTCGTGCGTGTATACCAATTCCACCACCCGGGCATTATTGGCCTAATTTCCAAGCTCCAAATAACGAATTTCCAAACAATTATAAAATTCAAAAACAAATTGACGGCGGGGCGGGTTTGAAAATTGGAAATTGAACAATTGGAAATTGGACGAGGCGGGGTGGTTCGGGAAAGTGAGGCCTGGGCGGGAATCGAACCCGCGGTGTCGGTTTTGCAGACCGATGCGTTAGCCACTTCGCCACCAGGCCGAAGATCACTCGAGCTCTTCTTCTTTTTCTTCTTCTTTATAAAGAACGATGACATCGCCCTCATTGATCTTTTCATTGGTTTCAACAAGTGTTCCGAACTCTTCTCCTTCCGGAATCCTTTCCATATCCTTTTCCTCTTTCTTGACATTTACCACCTTTCCTCTTCCCACCTTTTCTTCATCTCTCCATAGTTCCAAAGGTGACCCTTTGGTGATCTCTCCTTTCAAGCACTTTCCTCCAATTATTTGCCTATTTTTTTGAGTCTTGAAAATGGCAAGCACCTTGGCCTTTCCTGTTTCGTTCTTTACCACCACGGGATCCAATCTCTTCTTTGCCTCTTCTTTTATCTCATCAATGAGCTCATATATAACATCAAAACTTCTTATCTTTATACCCTCTTTTTTCGCCATATTTTCCGCCGCCTTGTCCGCATTCACCCTGAAAGCGAAAACTTCCGCCTCGGCCGCTTTGGCACTCTCTATATCGGATTCACTTACATTCCCTATATCGGATACTACAGGATTTATATCTATTTTGGACTGAGGGATCTTGGAAATGGAATCCAATGTTGCTTCAAGTGATCCCACTACATCCGCTTTTATTACCACATTAAGGCTCTTCTTGTCCTCCGAGGGCTTCGCGGATCCTCCCCTCTTTTCTCCTCCTTCTTTGGAGAATTTCTTAGCATCGCTCGTACTATCAAAAACAAAGAAGTCCTTTCCCGCTTTGGGACCTCCTTTTAATCCTATTACCTGAACCGGCATGGAAGGAGTGGCACTTTCCTTTTCCTCTCCCTGAAAATCCTCCATGGCCCTTACCTTTCCATGTGCCCCTTCCGTACCAATAATATCCCCTCTTTTCAAGGTTCCTTCTCTTACAAGAAAGGTTGCCACCATTCCTTTTTGGGGGTCTTTTTTCGCTTCTATCACCATACCTTCCGCCGCGGCATCCTTTCTCGCTTTAAGGTCTTCCATTTGAGCAAGTAGATTTATCACCTCTAGAAGATCGTCCATTCCTTCTTTTTTCTTTGCGGATATTTCCACCGTGGGGATATTTCCGCCGTAGGCTTCGACAAGAATGTCCTCCTTGGTGAGATCCTGCTTGACCTTTTCCGGATCAGCTCCCTTTTTATCCATCTTGTTCATCGCAACCACATAAGGGATCTCCATTTCTTTTAAGTGTTTTATGGCTTCCCTGGTTTGCTCTTTTATACTTTCTTCCGCATCAATAACGAGTATTCCTATATCAGCCACTTTCGCGCCCCTTGACCTCATTTCAAAGAAGGCCTCGTGACCGGGGGTATCTATGAAGGTAATATCACTGCCTTCGTGCGAGATCATGTAAGCTCCTATATGTTGAGTTATTCCTCCGGATTCGCCACCGGTTATTTTTAGGTCCTTTATGGCCTCAAGCAGCGAACTCTTTCCGTGGTCAACATGACCAAGCACCACGACCACCGGCGGTCGTGCTTGTGCATCATTCTCTTTTTTCTTCTTTTCTTGACTCATGATAATCTTTCCCGAATCTCTTTTCAGAATTCGTGCTGTTAATTTTCACCCAAAGCCTTGCTTATGGCCTTCTTCTCTTCTTCGGACAAGGAATATTCCGAGCGCCCATCTTTCACGGGCTTGCCATAAACCCTGTTCCCCTCTTTGGTATAAAGGCTTGTTATCACCGTTCCACTCCCTTTTTCTGTTAAAAAAGCCACAGAGAAACTTTGGTTTCCTCCTCCATCCGAAAAAGGATTGAATCTTACTATACCCACCTTTCTAAGGGACTCCTTCTCTCTTTCTCTCATTTTTCTCATCTCTTTCTTTATTATCTCGTTCTCCTCTTTCAGTCTCTTGAATTCTTCAAAGAGTTCTTTATTGTTCTGCGGTAGATCCGCATCTTTCTTTTTCCTTATATTGAA
>CAYRME010000018.1:0-11240 GCA_964425505.1 uncultured Candidatus Saccharibacteria bacterium | reverse complement strand
ATGGGTTGATTGTATAGGAAAGAAGTGCTATAATCACAAAGCTTTACAGTATGACTTAAAAGTAAAGAAAGATTCTCATGAAACCATACGAAATAACATACCTTATCGTGCCCTCGTTGACGATCGAAGAAGCGAGCGAGTATCACGAAAGAATGAAGAATGTCATCGAAGAAGCCGGAGGAACTCCGGGAAAAGAGCAGGTTCCATCCAAAAAATCTCTGGCCTATCCCGTGGAGAAAAACCCGGAAGCATACCTCGCTTCCCTGGATTTCGAGGCAAGAGAGGAGGATATAAAGAAAATATCCGAAAAATTGAAGAAAGAAAAGAACATGCTCCGATACCTTCTTGTAAAGAAGGAAGTTCCCAAGAAGGCGGAGGAAAAGAAAGGAGATTCTCAAGAGAAAAAGAAGGGGAAGTCCCTCAAACCGGAGAAGGCCGAAAAAGAAAAATCCGAGGAATCGGAAAAGACCGACAAAGCGAAACTCGATGATCTCGATGAAAAAATAGACGAAATGCTATAAAACTTCATCATTCATTAATTCTCCAATCCTATGAACTTCAATAAGGCCATTGTGGTGGGACGTCTCACCCAAGATCCCGAGAAAAGGACCATTCCCGAGAGCGGGACAAGTGTCACCAATTTCTCAATAGCAACGAATAGGTACTATAAAGATAGGTCCGGACAAAACCAAGAAGAAACAGAATTCCACGATATAGTTCTTTTCGGGAATCTTGCCGATGTCGCCACCAATTACCTAAAAAAGGGTGCTCTCGCTCTCATTGAAGGTAGATTACAAACAAGGAGCTGGGAGGCAAAGGACGGAACCAGGAAATATAGAACGGAGATAGTGGGAGAGAGTCTGCAACTTGGGCCGCGAGCCGGAGAAGGTGGTGGAAGGGGAAATTTTGGTAATGAGAAAAATAGCGGATCCCAAGAGAGCAACGAGCAAAG
This sequence comes from uncultured Candidatus Saccharibacteria bacterium, assembly GCA_964425505.1. Lineage (GTDB taxonomy): Bacteria > Patescibacteriota > Minisyncoccia > Minisyncoccales > PWPS01 > PWHW01. The sequence continues at coordinate 10,288 of CAYRME010000018.1, read as the reverse complement.
CGGGCAAGACACCCAAGCACAAGGCGACCAGAGCAAGGATATTCCCGTCATAGACGAGGATGAGGACGAGATAAATGTAGAAGATATACCGTTTTAGAATTTAGAATTTACTATGCAGTGTTATTTTTGTCAGAACAATATAAAGAAGATCGACTTCAAGAACACCGACCTTCTCTTGCAGTTCATGTCGGAGATGTATAAGATAAAGCCCCGAAGAAAGACCGGGACTTGTTCAGAGCATCAAAGGAAACTGGCAAGAGCGGTAAAGAGAGCTCGTTACTTGGCTCTCATTCCCTATACTCGGTTATAAAATGGATTCCTTATTCTTCTGAGTAGATCTTTTCTTTAACTTTCTCCTCGATATCTTTAGCGGTATCGGGGTTTTCTTTTAAGAAAGACTTTGCTTGCTCCATTCCCTGTCCCAATTTTTTATCTCCGTAATTATACCATGCACCGGTCCTTGAGATTATCTTCTCTCGAAGCCCCAAGTTTATGAGCTCCGCTTCTCTTGATATTCCTTCGTCGTAGTAGATATCGAACTCACCGCTTCGGAAGGGCGGTCCCACTTTGTTCTTCACCACTTTGGCCTTTATGCGATTCCCGATGATCTCTTCTTTGCTCTTTATTTGAGCTACTTGCGAAAGACTTATTCTCACCGAGGAGTAAAACTTAAGAGCAAGTCCGCCGGAAGTGGTTTGAGGGTTGCCGAATCTTTGTCCGATGTTCGTACGAGTCTGATTAAGGAAAACCACCACCGCATTACTCTCGGAAATGATCTTGGATAATTTCCTTAGGGCGGAAGACATGAGTCTCGCTTGCAGTCCCACTTGAGGATCACCAACCTCACCCGCTATTTCGGCCTTGGGCGCTAGAGCGGCAACGGAATCGACCACGATGATATCCACCTCTCCCGAACGGACCAATGTTTCCACGATCTGCAGAGCTTGTTCTCCCGAATCGGGTTGGGATATAAGGAGCTCTTCAACGTTCACGCCCACTTTTCGAGCATATTTGGGATCCAAAGCGTTCTCTACATCTATAAAGGCCCCCACGGCGTTTTCTTTCTGGGCATTAGCAAGAACATGCAAGGAAAGAGTGGTTTTTCCAGTGGAAGCGCTACCAAAGATCTCCACCACTCTGCCTCTGGGGATGCCTCCCACTCCCAGAGCTCCATCAAGAGAAAGCGAGCCCGTGGGGATACTATCTACATCCACTTGCTTTACTTCATCAAGTTTCATGAGGGCACCTTCCCCGAATTGCTTCTTAACCTCTTCTATGGTCTTTTCCAAGCTCTCCTTTTTCTCACCCTTCTTTTCTTCTTTTTTAGAACCTTGAGAGTTTTGAGTGGTATTTTTTTCTTCTTTTTTCTTTTTTGCCATAACTCAGTTTGTAGTTTATAGTTCGTAGTTTGTGTAGTTATTTAATTTTAAATGTCAAAGGTCGTACCTATGACATTTTATTTTGAAATTTTCACACCTTATCCCATCCATCCTCTGTCTTTCCTTCTTCTTCACCCTTTTTCTCGTTATCATCATTACTGCCTTCGTCGGGCGTTCTTTCTTCGCCATAGACTTCTCTCGGTTTCGCTCCTTCGGCGGGACCCACTACACCTCTGCTCTCCAAGATGTCAAGGAGGCGCGCCGCACGAGCATAACCGACTCTAAGTCTCCTTTGCAGCAATGAAGCGGAAGCTTTCCCGGAAGAGACCACTACTTGCTTGGCATCCTCGTAAAGGGCGTCATCATCCTCTTCGGGATCCACTGCTCCTTCTCTGGTTTCGTTCTTTTCAAGGGACTCCTCAAGATTCTCGGCCAAGGGATCGTCCGATTCCGTGTCTTGATTCTCAATAAGCCACCTGGAAACATTCTTCACCTCTTCCTCGGTTATGAAAGGTGCTTGAATACGTTTCGGCTTGGAATTCTCCGCGGAAAGAAAGAGCATATCACCCGCTCCCAGTAATCTCTCGGCCCCGGCACTATCGAGGATGGTCCTGGAGTCCACTTGCGAAGCCACCCGGAAGCTCACTCGCGAGGTGATATTAGCCTTAATGAGTCCCGTTATGACCTCCACAGAAGGTCTTTGCGTGGCAAGCACCAGATGTATCCCCACCGCTCTCGCCATTTGAGCGATACGAACAATGCCCGCCTCTATTTCATTTCCTTTCGTGGCCATAAGGTCGGCGAGTTCATCCACCACAAGCACAATGTACGGCATCTTCTCCAAGTTGTCGTTCTTTTTGCAAAGTTCTTGGTAGCTTGAAATATTTCTCGACCCCACCTCGGAGAGCACCTTGAATCTTCTTTCCATTTCCCCGATGAGCCAAGAAAGAGCATTGGAGGTCTTTTCGGCATCGTAGATCACGGGGGTTAAGAGATGGGGAAGATTGGTATAAAGTGAAAATTCCACTCTCTTGGGGTCAACAAGGATGAGCCTCATATCATCCGGAGAATTCTTGTAAAGGAGACTGAAAAGGAAGGTGTTCAAAAAGATGGTCTTACCCGATCCGGTGGATCCCGCAACAAGCATATGCGGCATCTTGGAAAGATCGGAATAAACGGGATTTCCGGAGACATCCTTCCCCACCGCAAAAGTGAGAGAACTCGTTTCAAAAAAGTCCTTGTTCTTTATAAGGCTCGAAAGAGTTATTTGAGCCCTTTTTCGATTGGGCACCTCTATGCCCACTAAAGATTTTCCGGGAATGGGGGCTTCCGTTCTTACGGGATGCATCGCAAGAGAAAGTGCCAGATCATCAGAGAGAGAGGTTATCTTGGATAGTTTCACTCCCTCGGCGGGCTTTAAGGTATATTGAGTAACAGCAGGGCCCACATTCACCTCTCCCATGGTAACCGATATATCGAAGTCACTAAAGGTTTTCTTTATAATGGAGGAATTCCTACGCGTATCCCCGGGATCGGGGTCCGCTCCGCCGTTCTTCAAGAGGTTGAGGGGAGGCACCAAGAGAGGTTTGTCCTTCTTTCTTTTGGTCTCGATCGTTTCTTCTTTTTCGGGCGGAGAATCGCTCTTCTCCTTCTTTTCTTTGGACGTCTTTTCCTTTTCTTTCTCCTTTTTCTCCTCTTTCTCGGGAGGAAGGAAGGTCTTCTTTATGGTAGAAGGTTCTATGTCATAATCCCCGGAAAGAGAGGTCTTGATGAACTCCCAAAGAGAAAAGTCCTTACTAAAGAGCTTAATAAGAATAACAATTCCCGCGAGGACAAAGACAACAAAAATGATCTGCGTAACATAAACATCAAGATAATCCCGAAGAGGGGCACTTACTACTTCTCCCCACCATCCTCCGTTATTCTCTTCTATATCGGAAAGATAATTGAAAGTGCTCACACTTCCCGAAACTCCCGTCATGAAAAGAATAAGAGAAACAAAAAGGGGAAGGAGGAAATTTTCATATTTGGTCTTAAAATAGACAAGGGTCGCAAGAATAAGAAGAACGGGAACGAATACTGCCACTCTACCGAACAATCCTCTGAACACGGTATCAGCCAAGAAATCGCCTACGGGCCCCGCCAGATCAAAAAAACCAAAGGCGGTGATGACAGAAAAGAGAATAAGCACCACTCCCACCACGACCCTCTTTATCCCTTCGGGTAAAAGAGGTTCTCGCTTCTCCTTGTCCTCCTTTTTATTTCGGGAGGAGTTCTTCTTTTGTTTCTTCTTTTTTGCCGACACGGTAAGCTCATTCTAACATAAAAAGGAGAAATAAGACCAGAACTTTAAACCCCACCATCCCTCCTTAATTTTAAATTTCGAATGAATTTTAAAATATTTAATTCTTGAATTTTTTAACGATATTCTTCGCTATCACTCAGGATGACAGGGGAGTTCGTGGACTTCCGAAGTCCACATAGAAGATGGAGAGATATTATTTTTACCAATTTCCAATTTCCAAGTAATAAATTTCCAAACAAATTTTAATTTCCAATTGCTTAATCTCCAAACAAACCTGAAACTCGAAATCAAAAAATTGAGCGAGGTGGCGGGTTTGAAGATTGAAGAACTGGAAATTATTTGGAAATTGAAGATATTTGGAGCTTGGAAATTATATATGAACTATTATTATTCATCAAAAATAGTGCGCGGCTTGAGATGCCGCGCACATTGTAAAGTTGAATAATTTCAAGAGATTCTGTCACTTTTCCTTGAATCCGGTTCCGGAGGGGATGAGTTTACCGATAATGACATTCTCCTTGAGTCCCTTGAGATTGTCCACCTTTCCTTCGAGAGAAGCATCAATGAGAACCTTGGAGGTCTGCTGGAACGATGCGGCGGAAAGGAAAGAGTGCGTGGAGAGAGCAACCTTCGAGATGCCCAGAAGCACCTCTTCCGCCTCGGGAGGAGTGCTTCCTTTGTCCTCAAGTTCTTTCTTGGTCTTCAAGAACTGCTCTTTCTCCACTATCTCTTTTGGTATATAGGAACTGTCTCCGGGATCGGTAATGCTCACACGAGAGAACATCTGCCTCACTATGACCTCCAGGTGCTTGTCGTGAATGTCAACTCCTTGAGATACATACACTTTCTGTAATTCTCCGAGAATATATCTTTGAACTTCTTCTCTTCCTCGCAATTTGAAATATTTGTTCAGATCAAGATTACCTTCGCAGAGAGCATCTCCTTGTTTCACTTCATCACCCTCTTTGACATACAAAGCCCTATTGGGATCCACCTTATAATCCACGGTCTTCTTTTCGTCCTTTGGTCTTATCTTGATCGTATTATCCGAGGCTATCTCCGCCACTTTACCTTCCACATCGGAAACTTCGGCCTTACCCTTGGGAACCCTTCTCTCAAATATTTCCTGCACACGAGGAAGTCCCATGGTAATATCGGCACCTCCGGCAACTCCACCGGTATGGAAGGTCCTCATGGTAAGCTGAGTTCCGGGCTCTCCGATAGCCTGCGCAGCAACGATACCCACGGCATCACCTTCTTTGGCATCCTCATTGTGTCCCATGTCCCATCCATAACACCTTACACAAACGCCTCCCACGGTATTACAACTCAAAATGGACCTTATGCGGACACTTTCCACATCAGAGTTCTCTATTGTCTTTGCGGATCCCATGCTGATAACTTCTCCCGCTTTCACTATCGTCTCTCCGTTCACTTGGACGTCTTCGAGAGCAACTCTGCCGTTTATCTTGAAGAGAAGATCTTGATCTATTTCATCGGCCTCGGTTCTCGTTACCTCTATCCCTTCCTCGTCTCCACAGTCCTGCTCAGTGATGATAACCTCGTGCGCCACGTCAATGAGTCTCCTTGTCAGATATCCCGCTTGAGCGGTACGAAGGGCGGTATCCACGGTACCTTTCCTGGCACCATGAGTGGAAATAAAGTATTCGAGGACGTCAAATCCTTCTTTGTAAGAACTCTTGATGGGGAGCTCTATAATATCACCGGAAGGATTCACCACGAGACCTTTCATGCCGGACATTTGAATGGGTTGAGACCAAGAACCTCGCGATCCGGAATCCGTAATAATGAATACTTCTTCATACTTGGGAAGGATCTCCGGGACTCTTTCCTCTATCTCTGTTTTTGCTTTTGTCCATACTTCCACCACTTTCTCTTTCTTCTCTTCCTCGGAGAAGAACCCTTGCTCAAAGTAACTTTCCACTTCATCCCTTTCTTTTTCGGCTCTCTCCATGATCTCATTCTTTTCCTCGGGAGCGATAAGATCGTCCATTCCCAGCGAAACTCCCGACCTTGTGGCGTACTCGAAGCCGAGATTCTTTATTCTGTCAAGAAGAAGATGGGTGTTCTCATCTCGATGCTCCTGTATTATATCTCCCACGACCTTCTTTAGGTCCTTCTTCTTCATCAATTTGTTATGGAAAGGAATTCCTTCGGGTAAGATACTGTTAAAGATCACTCTTCCCGGGGTCGTCTCTATGAGTTCTCCTTCAACTCGCACTTTTACCTTGCTGTGGAGCTCCACTTCCTTGTTCAAGAGAGCGTGCTCCACTTCATAACCGGAAGAAAAGTATCTACCCTCTCCTTTGAGTCCTTCTTTTTCCATGGTGAGCCAATAAGCTCCAAGGACCACATCTTGCGAAGGAGAGACTATGGGAAGTCCGGTAGCGGGCTTTAAAAGGTTATTGGAAGAGATCATCTTCTCTTTGGCTTCTTCTTGAGCTTCTCCGGAAAGAGGAAGATGTACCGCCATCTGGTCTCCGTCAAAGTCCGCATTGAACGCTTCACAGACAAAAGGATGTATCCTTATGGCAAGTCCTTCTATTAAAATGGGTTTAAAAGCCTGAATACCGAGTCTATGCAGAGTGGGAGCTCTGTTCAAAAGCACCATCCTGTCCTTTACCACATCCTCGAGGATGGCCCATACATCATCGGTCCCCTCTTCAATGAGGCGGGAAGCACCCCTCACATTGAAAGCCAATCCCTTCTCAAGGATCTTGGAAATAACAAAAGGCTTGAATATTTCAAGCGCCATCTGCTTAGGAATACCGCATTCATTGAGATTGAGATCGGGACCAATGACAATGACGGATCTTCCGGAGTAATCAACTCTCTTTCCGAGGAGATTCTGCCTGAACCTTCCTTGTTTTCCTTTGAGCATGTCCGCAAGAGATTTCAGGAACCTTTTTCCTCCGGTGGAAGCTTGAGTGACCACTCCTTTCCTCATCTGGTTATCCAAAAGGGCGTCCACCGCCTCTTGAAGCATCCTCTTTTCGTTCCTTACGATCACCTCGGGAGCGTTTATCTCAAGTAGATATTTGAGTCTATTGTTCCTGTTTATAACTCTCCTGTAGAGGTCGTTGAGATCGGAAGACGCATATCTTCCTCCGTCGAGCTGGATTATGGGCCTAAGGTCGGGAGGAAGAATGGGTAGGACATTGACAAACATCCATTCCGGTCTTATGCCCGCTTTCCTCATTCTCCTGTAAAGCCTCAATCTCTGTAAGATCTTTTTTCTTTTTCCGGAAGAAGTGGTGTTGTCCTTCTCCTTTTTGAGTCTCTCTATCTCGGCATCCATGTCTATCCCTTCAAAGATCTTCTTCAGGGTTTCCGCTCCGGTTCCGGCTTCGAATATTTCCCCGTATTTCACGGAAAGTCGATGGTAGTCGACTTCGGAGTGTATCTCCAAAGGTTTAATGGACTTGAGCTCTTCTTTAGCGGTCTCTCTCTTTTCATTGAGCTTTTGGAGCTCCTCCTCAAGAGCTTCTCCTTTTAGTTCCTTTCTTTTTTCTTTCACCTTCTCCTTGTACTCCTTTTCCACTTCCTTGAGAAGTTCCTTCTTTCTTTCCTCGTTCACGCTTGTTATAACGTAAGAAGTGAAGTAAACAACTTCCTCTATCTTCTTCATGGGAATATCAAGGAGCAATCCCATACGAGAAGGAATCCCCCTCAAAAACCAAATGTGAGAAACGGGGCACGCAAGATTTATATGTCCCATCCTCTCTCTTCTTACCGAAGCTTTGGTAACTTCTACTCCGCAACGGTCACACACCACCCCCTTGTATCTCACTTTACGATACTTACCGCAGTAACATTTGTAATCCTTTTCGGGACCGAATATCTTCTCGCAAAAGAGACCGTCTTTCTCCGGTTTCTGGTTGCGATAATTAATAGTTTCCGCCTCGAGAACCTCTCCGTGTGACCACTCGAGGATATCCTCGGAAGAGGCGAGCTTTATTCTTATGGCGACAATATCTTCTACACGCATAATAGTAAGATCAAAAGTTATTTCCCTTTCTTTTTCACCTCCACGCTAAGCCCCATAGCCTTTATCTCGGAGACAAGGAGCTCAAAGGAGGCGGGTATATTGGGTGTTTGGATGGGTTCGTCCTTGAGTATTGCTTCATATGCGGCAGCCCTTCCCGGAACATCGTCCGACTTAATGGTAAGCATCTCCTGAAGCACATGTGCCGCTCCATATCCTTCCAGAGCCCACACTTCCATTTCTCCGAACCTTTGTCCTCCGAACTGTGCTCTTCCTCCCAGGGGTTGCTGAGTGATCAGCGAATAAGGACCGATGGATCTCATGTGGATCTTGTCCTCCACCATGTGCTCAAGCTTCATTATATATGTGTATCCCACGGTAACCCTGTGAGGGAACGCTTCTCCCGTTCTGCCGTCAAAGATCTGCATCTTTCCGTCCTCGGGTAGTCCTTGGTTTTCCAGTTCTTCTCTTATTTCTTCAGTGGTAGCTCCCGAAAGAGCGGGAGTTACAGCGGTATATCCGCCTTCTTTCGCGGCAAGTCCGAGGTGAGTTTCCAGAATCTGTCCCAGGTTCATCCTAGAGATCACGGAAAGAGGGTTCAAAACAACATCTACGGGAGTTCCGTCCTCCAAGAAAGGCATCTCCTCCTCGGGAAGGACCTGGGAAATAACACCCTTATTCCCGTGCCTTCCGGCGAGTTTGTCCCCCGCTCTTATCTTTCTTAGTTGAGCCACCTTCACTTCCACTCTTTTTATCACTCCCGTATCAAGCTTATAACCTTCATCTCTGGAGAAAACCTTTACGGAAATGACCCTTCCTCTTTTTCCGTGTTCCATAACAAGGGAAGTGTCCTTCACCTCTTTGGCCTTCTCTCCGAAGATCGCCTTGAGCAACCTTTCTTCAGTGGTAAGATCCGTTTTTCCTTTGGGAGAGATCTTTCCGACCAGGATATCGTTCGGTTCCACCTCGGCTCCTACGCGAACGATCCCTTCTTCATCGAGATCCTTCAACTTCTTTTCGGAAACGTTGGGAATATCCGAAGTGGTAACCTCGGGACCGAGCTTGGTCTCTCTCACGTCGCAAGTGAAGTTCTCAATATGGATAGAGGTGTAAGTATCGTTCCTGGCTATCCTTTCAGAGATTATTACCGCGTCCTCGAAGTTCCTTCCTCTCCAGGACATGAAAGCGACAAGGAGGTTCTTCCCGAGCGCGGCCCTTCCATTCTCGACACTTCCTCCGTCCGTCAAGAACTGACCCTCTTCCACTTTATCTCCTTTCTTGACCACGGGCTTTTGATGAAAACAAGTGTATTGATTGGTTTCGGAAAAGGTTTCCAGATCGTACCTCTTCTCGCCGCTCTTTCCTTTTACTTTTATATGCTTCCCGTCCACCGAGGTCACTTCTCCCGCTTCTTTTGCAATAAGCACATGACCGGAATCCTTGGCGACCCTCTCCTCGCTTCCCGTGCAAACGAGAGGAGCTTCCGGATTAAGAAGAGGTACCGCTTGCCTCTGCATGTTGGATCCCATTAAAGCCCGGTTCGCATCGTCATTCTGTAAAAACGGGATCATGGAAGAAGCAACCGATATCAGTTGCTCCGCGGAAACATCTATGAATTGAACTTCTTCTTTCTTGAACACACCGGGAGCTCCGTTGTACCTCCCTTCCACTTTCTCGGAAAGGATGCTTCCCTTGCTGTCGGTCTTGATCCCTCCGTGAGCGATAACATATTCCTCTTCTTGGTGAGCGTTGAGATATTCCATTTCGGAGGTAACCTTGCCGTTCTTTACCTTGAAATAGGGGGTTTCAAGGAATCCGTAGCGATTGGCCTTCGTGTAGAGAGCAAGGTGATTGACGAGTCCCACATTCTGTCCTTCCGGAGTTTGTATGGGGCAGATCCTTCCGTAGTGGGAGGGTTGTACGTCCCTCGCCTCAAATCCCGCTCTCTCTCTTCTCAATCCTCCGGGACCGGTAGCGGTCATTCTTCTCTTGTGCTCCGTTTCGGATAAGGGGTTCGCGCAATCCATGAATTGCGAGATCTGTGAAGAAGAGAAGAATCTTTGTACCGCCGCGGCGAACGGCCTCGTGTTAACGAGTTTACCGGGATTCATCCCGCTTATATCGGTAGTGGATATCTTATCCTTAATGTTCCTCTCTATTCTCGTAAGTCCCAAACGAAGAGTGTTCTCCAAAAGTTCCGTAAAGGGTCTTACTCTCCTGTTGCCGAGATGATCGATCTCGTCCTCCCTTGCCTCGGGATCGTTGTTCATGCGAACGATCTCTCTCATTACGGCCACCACATCTTCCGGGTAAAGAACTCTGTCGTCCACATCTATTTTCTCTCGGGACTCGATCTCAGGGAGGCGTTGCCACATTCTCCACCTTCCCACTTCGGAAAGATCGTAACGATCGAAATTGAAAAAGGTGTTCTCCACAAGCTCTCTCGCCGTCTCGGGAGTAACGACATCGCCGGGCCTCATTCTTTTGTATATCTCCACGAGCGCCTCCTCTCTGTTTCTGGAAGTGTCCCTTTCCATGGTCTTTCTCAGGAATTTTCTGTCCCCGACATCAATATCCTTGAAATGAGAAAGCAACTCT
>CAYRME010000017.1:0-11412 GCA_964425505.1 uncultured Candidatus Saccharibacteria bacterium | reverse complement strand
CTTCCAGTCCTTTTTCCACGAAGAACTTTAAGTACACACTTTTCCCTCCTTTTTAGGAATTTTACAAGAGAACCGCATATAATATACCGAAAAGTAAATATTTGTCAAACAAAAACTCCCGAAGCAAAATGCTCCGGGAGAAGTCTTGGATTCTCTGGAGAACCTACTACTGGACCACCTCTAGATCCGTAACATCGTCCGTTATATCATTATCACAATCCGCTACCCATGCGGGAACCTCTTCTCCATCGATATGATCATCAGATGCCGGAGCAACCGTAATAGTGTTACCATCAAGCTTGATACCGTAACAAGAGTCATTATCTCCTCCCCCCCCTTGGGGGTCTAGGGGAGCTTCCTCCATGTGATTTCCCATAGCATCACCCTCACATTCCGAAGCATCCACCCATTCTCCTTCTTTATTAGTCAAACAGTCGGGGAATTCACCCCCTTCATCGATAGTTGCGGAGTAAACAGAGTTGACAATGGAGTTCAGGTGAGACCACCTTGTTGCATTCCTTGCCTGCTCGAATTGTTGTCCGGGATTGATGGCGATTATCACCGCGGCCGCCAAAATGGCGATGATACCGATGACAATAAGAAGCTCGATGAGCGTGAAACCTTTTTTATTCTTTGAATTCATAACTCATGATCACCTTAACTACAATAAACGACCTTTATGATTATTCTCTTTTAAGGATTTTATAAGAAAATTACTTTTTTTGCAAATACTATAGATCCTCCTCTTCTTCATCATCAATCGGAACCCAACCCTCTTCTTCGCCCACTCTTATTTTCAACCATTCCTCTTTTTCTTCTGTTCTCCTGTATACTCTATCCGGATCCGTTCCCGAAATTATTTCGGCATCGAACGAGGGTTCAAGATACACCTCCTTTTCTTCCTCAAAGACAACCTCTCTCTCCAAAATATCCTCAAGTTGCAGTGCTGTCAGTATTCTCACTCGCAACGGTTGCATGGCAGTAGGAACCGGCAGATAGGCAATATAATAAGTAGCGAACGCAAAGAACCCTAACCCCGCAACAGCGATAAGAAGTGCTGTTAAGTACCTAAGATATCTTTCTCTTATCATTATTTTTTGTTTTAAGTAAATCTTCGACCTTTAAAAAGATGGGTTAATCTTCCATTTCTAGATTTTCTTCCTCCTCTTCCTCTTCTTCATCATCTTCAGGACCCTCTTCCGTTTCTTCCTCATCCTCTTGAAGCTCCTCAAATTCATTCAATTCCATTGTGGTTATCTCTTCAACATGATCACCTTCGATCCAGCCACTTATCTCTTCTATTTCCAATCTCAACCAACCAGCCCTCTGAGCGGTTATTCTATACGCTTTTCCTTCTTCCGCAAACTCCACTACATCCGTTTGCTCTCCGGGACCCTCGTGGACAGGGAATTCTTCTTCCACGTCATCAATAATAAAAGCTACATCTACCTCCTCCACTTCTATATCGGGTTCCTCCGTCACCATGAGTACCCTATCTCTTAAGGGTTGCATAACAGGAGGCACGGGGAGATACATAAGATAATAAATAGCAAGCCCTAAGAGTATTACTCCCGCAATGGCTATAAAGAGTGCTACAAGCAATACCGATCTTTGTGTTTCCTGTTGACTCTTCTTTGCCTGGCTCTTCACTTCTTCCGGTAAAAGATTGATCCCGGAACTTATAGGATCCTTCTTAAGGGACCTTAGACCGAGACCGGCAACATTGGCATAAAGTATGGATTCCCTTTCCTCAAAGAGTCCTAGGTCATTTATCCTTCTTAAGGAATCTCCCATTTTCACCTCCACATCTTCCACTTCCTCATTCAAGAATTCTTGCAATCCCGGAAGTAGGGCGGTACCTCCTGCAAGAAAGATCTCTTTTATGTCGGAACCGAATTCTCTTTGATAATAACGTCGTGCTTCTTTTACTTCCTCCACTATTTTCTTTCCATGCTCTCTTAATGTCTCGTAAGTTCTTCCATCTTTGTTGAATCCCTCTTTCTTTTTTATTTTCTCGGCTTCCTTCTTGGAAACGTTGAGTTCCTTTGCCACTTTGTCGGTAAAATAATTCCCGGCATAAGGGAGAGGCACCGAAACCGTCATTACCGCATTCTCATTAAAAATATTGAGCATGGTACTTCTCGCTCCCAGGTCAAGGATCATCCTGCTCTTCTTGTCGGCCATCACCTCTTCCGTTTCACTTTTTCTCCTTCCTAAAAAGCCTTTCTTGCTTTTCTTTATCCTCTTTATGGGAAGTAAGGCCCTTCCAATGGCCTCCCCTTCTACCTCAAATGCCACGGGATCTATGTTCGTGGATTTAAAGAAGTGGATATAAGCATCTGCAAAATCCTGGAGAGTAGCTACACAAACCACTTTTACACCCTTCCTGCTCGGAACTTCCAAGAAGTCCCAATAAAAGTCCTCTCCTTCAAAAGGAAGAGCATTCTTTATTTCCTCTCCTACTTTAGCATATAAATTGCTCTTATCGTTGAAATTGAATGTTTGTACATAAACCTTGGATTCGGGGAGGCTAACAATAGCCTTATGCTCCTTTCTTTTTAGGGCTACTCCTTTCTCTTCCCCGTGTTCGGGAACCTCAAGGGGATAGGGCTTGGTACTCTCCAAGGTTTTTCTAAGATTTTCCGAAAGGGTTTTTTGATCCAATATCTCTCCATTCTGAACCACCCCCTCTTCAAGCACCGAACGCCCATAAGAGGTTACTGTGCCATCCTTATCAAGAAGCAACACCTCTATGGAGTGGTCGCTTATATCCACCCCTACAAGTAAATATCGTGTAGCGGTAAAGAAGTCTTTAAAGAACTGAGAGCCTTTAAGAGCAGCTTGCTTTCTTTTTATTTTCTCGGCGAAACTTCTTTTTTCTTTCTCTTTGGATTTTCTGGAAGAGGACTTCTTTTCTTTTTCTTTCTCTTTCTTCTCTTGTTCCTTTTCTTCCTTTTTCTCTTTTGCTTCTGCTTTTTTCCCTCCTTTCTTTCTCTTTTCTTTTGCCTTCTCTTCCTTGTTCTTATTGTCCTCTATTATTTTTTCAAGTATTTGCGTAGAGCTCGCACCCCTGTTTAAAGCCTCCTGAAAGGCTTTCTTTTTGTCGGGGAGCTCTTCCATTACCTTCTGAAGTACCTGGTTGTCATCCTCGGTCTTCTTTCTCTCCTCTTCAATTTTTCTTACTATATCGGTCATTCAAAATATTTTTATTTAAACACTGAAATCAATATCAGATATATCAGCTTCCTTTTCTTCTTTTTTCTCTTGGTTTTTTTCTTTCTTTTCTTCTTTCTCCGGTTCTTTTACCTCTTCCTTTTCTTCTTTCTTTTCCTCTTCTTCTTTTTCTCTTCTTTTTTCTTCCTCTTTTCTCTTCCTTTCTTCTTCAAGTTCCTTATCAACTCGCTTCAAATAATCTTGTATAACCTTTTCTCGGGAAGAAGATTCCAAGATTCCCTCTAATTTTTCCTTAACTTCTTTGAGCTTCCCTTCTTCGTGAAGAGACACTACTTCCTTTAATTCCCACACTCTCTTTAACTTTTCTCTTGCCTCCTCGTTTTCGGGGTTTATTTCCAGAGCCTCCTCAAGAAGATTTTGTGCTTCATTAAGATCAAGAGATTCATAGCTCTTAAGAGCTTCTTCAAACTTCTCTTTTGCCTCTTCCTCTCTCTCTTTTCTCTTCCTTTCTTCTTCCTCTTTTCTCTTTCTTTCACGCTCCTTCTTTTCTTTCTCCGCTCTTTCTCTTATTTCCTTTACCAATCTTTCCTCTTCTTCTTTTTCCTTCCTCATTCTAATCTTTTCTTCTAATTTTTCAATTTTTCCCTTTCTTTTCTCTATATCCACACTCCACTGCCCAAGTTGCCTTTCAAGTTCCTCTCTCTCTTCTTTCAGGTTCGCGGAGAAAGGGATGAGATTCTCCATTCTTTCCTCGATTTCCCCGAGCCTTTTCTTGAAGAAGGATTCGGCCTCTTTCTGTTTCTCCTTTCTCTTCTCTTCCACCTCCTTTTGTTTTTCAAATACACCTCTTACCTGTTCTGTCTCCGTTTTTTCAATTCTTTCTTGAATACTCTTCTTCCTCTTCTCGGCCTCCTCCTTATTCTTTTCTATTTTTTCCATCTCTTCTTCCAAATAACTCTCAAGTTCCTTTAATTCATTTATCTTGTTGCTTATTACCTCTTCTCTCTTCAGAATATCTTGTATTGCTTCTTCTATTTTTTTCCTTTCTTTCTTTATTTCTTCTATCTGTTCTTGCACTTTTCCGGGATCTTCTAGGGAACTCAATTCATTCTCTCTTTCCTCTCTCCTTTTTTCTCTCTTTTGTCTTTCCTCTTCGTAGCTGAAACTTTTCTCCCTTGGAAGTTTGGGAATCTCAACATCCTTCCACTCTTTCTTTTTTTCGATCCGTCTCAAAGAATCATTCTGTGCTTTATCGATCCTCTTTAAAAGATCCAAAGCTTCTTTGCGCTCAGAATTATCAAAAAATTTTTGAAGAATTCCTCCCTTTTCTTCAGGTAATCCGGAAAGAACCTTGTCGATCTTGAAAAGGGACCCTCCTATTTTATTATTTTCGTAATCCTTTTTCGCTTTCTTGAGAAGCCCTCGAAGCTTCTCCCTTCTCTTTTCCCGCTCCTTTTCCCTTCTCCTCATTTCTTCCTTTATTTCTTCTATTCTGAACAATCTTTTCCCGTGCTCTCTTTCATTCTCCTCTCTCTTTTCTTCAACTTTTTCAAATCTCTCTCGTAAAGTGTTCATTTCTTTATTTGTTTCCTCCAATTTTTCCTCCAGATCCCAAAGACTCTTTTTGAGTTCCTTGATCCTGTCCTCCTTCTTCCATTTGCTTTTCTCCATTTCTCTTCTTTCCTTTTTGGTGGAAGCGCTCTCAAGCTTTTGCTCCAACTCTTCTACTTCACTCTCAAGAGGATCTATCTCCTCTTTCTTTTTTCTGACCGCCCCTCTTAGCTTATCCATCTCTTTACCCAGAGAGGATTCTTCCTTCTTTATTTTTCTTCTCTTCTCAAGATCATGGGAGACCATCTTGCCGGCCCTCCTTCGAGCTCCCTCTTCTTTCTTGAGTTTCTCTTTGAGTTGTTCATCAGTTTCTTCACCGGACAATCCTGCAGATATCTCTTCCTTTTTAAACTTTTTCTTTTTGGCCCTTTCAAGGTTCCTTTCTTCTTTGGGGTGCTCCTTGGTTTTCCTCTTTTTCTCTTCTTGTTGCTCTTTCTCTTTCTTCAGCTCTCCCTCTCTTTCTCTTTTCTCCCTCTCTTTTTCGGCTCTCTCTCTTATTTTTTTTACTATCTCTCTTTCCTTCTCTTCTTTTTCTCTTTTTTCTTTCAAAACCTTCTCTTTCATTTTCTTTGCCCTATCAACGGGGGAGGAAGTGAAAAGCCCGGAAAAAATACCTTTATCTTCTTCTTTGGGAGATTCACGTAAGAGCTTCTCCAGATTTTCGAGAGCCTTTTCAAAATGTTCTTTTTTGCGCTCCTCTTCAGCTTCATGAAGAAGATTTTCCATTCTCTCTTTGCGTTCTCTTTCTTCTTTTTCCTTTTTCTTCTTGAGCTCCTCCTCGATCTTCCGGAGATAACTCTCTACCGCTTTTTCTCGGGGGAAAGACTTCAAGGTCTCTCTTAATTTCTCTTTTGCCTCTTCAAGTTCTCCTTTCTCATAAGAAGAGATTACTTCCTTCAAGTCTTTTATTATTTTTGATTTCTCTCTTGCTTCTTCGTTATCAGGATTCAATTCCAATACCTCCCCAAAGAGAGTACCGGCTTCAACAAAACGTAAGGAATCATATTTTTCTTTGGCCTCCTTTAGCTTTTCTTCTTCTTTTTTCTTCTTCTCTTCTACTCTCTTCTTTTGCTCTTCTTTCTTTTCTTTCTCTTTTTCCGCTTTCTCAAGAAGCACCTCCGCCTCCTCCTTCAGTAGAGTTCCTTTATCTATCTCTGCAAAAACATTCTCCGAGCTCTCGAGCTTCTCAATAATACCTTTGAGTAGAGTTGTAGCAAAAGAGAATTCTCCGTTATTAAAATGTTCTTTCGCTTTCTCATAAGAATCCTGAAGATCTTTCTTTTGTTCCTCCTTTATCCTTTCTTTTTCCTTGGCTTCCTGGATAATACTCGCCACCATCTTCCTTTCTTCTTTTTTTTCCTCTTTTTCTTTTTCTTCTTCTTCTTTTTTCATTTTCTTTTCAAGCTCCTCTCTTTCTTTTCTCAGCATCTCTCTTCTTTCCTTTTTCTTTTCTTCCTCTTTTTCTTTTCTCCTTCTTTCCACCTCCTCAAGGAGATCTTTCGCTTCCTCTTTCAAGGAGGTTTCTTTTTCTATTTCTTTGAGAACTCCCTCTTCATCCTCCAAATTTTCAAGCAACTTTTCGAGCATGAAAGAAGCTATTGAGAATTCCTCATTCTCCATTTTTTCTCGGGCTTCTCTTAAAGATTTTTCCATTTCTTGCCTTTCTTCTTCTTTTTGTTCTTTTTCAAGTTCCTCTTTCTTTTTTTTAAGCTCTCTCTCCTCTTCTTCCCTTCTTTCTTTCTCTTGTGCCTCCTCTCCCGCAGCCCCTTCTTCGAGACCTTCTTTTTTCTTTTTTAGCTCTTCAAGTTCCTCATTTTTCTGAGCTACCTCCTCTCTTAATTTTTCCAATGTCTTTCTTTGAGACTCGGTCTCCTTCTCTTCTATTAACTCCTTTCTGTTCTTGGCCCTCTGATAGAGTTCTCTTATATCCGAATAAAGAGGTGTTCTCTGTTTTATCTCTTGAATCACATTCTCCTTTTCAGAAGAAGGTTCTTGAAGTATCTTCAAGGCATCTTCAAGAACTACTACGGATGCCGAGAAGTCACTATTTTCATAATGCCCTTTTGCCTCGTCATATAGTCTTTGTAGTTTCTGCTTCTTGTTTTCCAATAAATTCTCGTAAGAAGACTCTTCCTCCTTGACCCTTTCTTTCTCCTTCTCTCTTTCAACTTCTTTCTTTTCTTTCTCTTGCGCGTCTTTTTCTTCCAACCCTTTCTCGGCTTCTTTTAAATACTTTCGCGCTATTTTGTCCTGGGAATGTTTCTTCAAGAACTCTTCCGCTTCTACCTTTGCCTCCTTGAAGGATTCCGAATCAAGTAATTTTCTTATTTCCTTCAAATCTTCAGTTGCTTGAAGGTATTCCTTCACATCTTTGTTTTCGGGATTCACCTCCAGAACTTCCTTGAGAAATTCAAGGGTTTTTTCGAAGTCTTCAGATTCATAGTAGGAGAGTGCCTTCCGGAAGAGCTCCTCTTCCTTTTGCCTCCTCTCTTCTTCCTCCCTTTCTTTGAGTACCTTTTTTATTTCTTGTAAATATTTCTTGGCTATCTTGTCCTCGGGGTGATCTCTCAAGAAAGCTTCTGTTCGTCCCTTGGCCTCCTTTAGAACTCCCGATTCAAATAATTCCTTTATTTTCTTTAACTCCTCAAGGTTCTGAAGGTATTCTTTTGCATCATCGTTATCAGGATTCAAATTAAGAACTTCCCGAAAACCCTCAAGGGACTCCTCAAGATCCTCGGTCTCATAGTGGGAGAGTGCTTTCCGGAAGAGCTCCTCTTCCTTTTGCCTTAACTCCTTTTGCTGTTCTTTCTCCAAGGCCTTCTCGGCTTCTTTTAAGTATTTTTGGGCCGTCTTATCTTGAGAGTACTCCTTTAAGAACCTCTCAGCTTCTTTCTTGGCCTCCTTAAAAGACCCTGACTCAAAAACTTCTTTTAATTTCTTTAATTTCTCCACTTTCTGTAGGTATCCTTCTGCATCCTTGTTTTCGGGATTCACCTCCAGAACTTCCTTGAGAAATTCAAGGGTTTTTTCGAAGTCTTCAGATTCATAGTAGGAGAGTGCCTTCCGGAAGAGCTCCTCTTCCTTTTGCCTCCTCTCTTCTTCCTCCCTTTCTTTGAGTACCTTTTTTATCCTCTCTCTGTAATCCCTTGCGATGGAATCTTTGGGGTGCTTCTTTAAAATTTCTTCAAAGGCGGAACTTGCTTCTTCATAGTTGCCGGAAACATAAAGGTCAATAGCCTCTTTAACCCCTTTGGCTCTCTCAAGACCATCTCTCGCTTTATCATTCTTGGGGTTCACCTTTAAAACCTCCCCGAAGAATTTTATAGCATCATCCAGTTCTCCTCGTTCATATTTTTTAATGGCAGACCTATATCTTTCCCTCTCTTTTCTTCTTAGTTCCTTTCTTTTCTTTTCTTGCAATATCTTGTCCACCCTTTCATGATACTCTCTGGCTACTTCATCATTAGGGTTCTCTTTTAGTAAATCGGCAAAGGCAGACCTCGCCTCCTCGTATTCCCCGGAAGTATAAAGACTTACGGCCTCCTTTGTTCGTTTTGCCCTTTCAAGACCTTTTTGAGCCTCTTCATTTTCAGAGTTTATCTTAAGAGTTTCTTTAAAGAGTCTTATGGATTCATCCACTTTACCAAGATCATAACTCTCCTTGGCAGAAGATAACTTCTCTTTTTCCTTCTTCATCCATTCCTTCTTGAAAGCCTCCCTCTTTTTTCTCTCTTCTTCTTTTTTCTTCTTCTCCTCTATTCTCTTCTTTTCTTCTTCTATCTTTTTCTTTAAGAGGGGAATCCTTTTTTTTCTTTTTGCTATAGAGGACTCAAGTTCACCAACAGAGGAGGATACCTTTTTCTTTTCGGGATTTATTTTGTCCGTTATCTCTTTTTCTTTTTCTCTTATCTTTCCTCTTAATTTTTCAATGGCGTCTTCTATCTTCCATATATCATCTTCCACCTTCCTTCTCTTGTCTTCTATGTTCCACCTCTCCCTTTCTATTTTTCTTTTTCTTTCCGGATCGGTCTCGGCCTTCTCCTTCTTCTCTACCTCTTTCTTTTTCTTCTTTATTTGGGACTCTTTTTGAGTAAAAGAAGACAACCTCTTCTTCAGAGCTTTCTTTTGCTTTAAAAGCTTAACTCTCTCCCTTTTGAGCTCTTCCTTTTTTCTTTCAAACTCCTTTAGTTCTTCCTCTTTTCGTTTACGGTCCTCTTCTTCTTCCTTTATCTTTTTTCTCGTTCTTTCTACTTTTTCCTGTAGCTCCTTGATGGTCTTGAGCTCATCGGAGAACACTCCCTCTCTTTTTTTGTTGTCATGTTCGGGCATTTATTGATTTCGCTAACCCTCCTTTTTAATAAGAGAGAAACATTCGGTCATTATAGCAACTACGCCCGTAAAGAACAAGAATCACGAGATTCTTTCATATCAATTCCTTACATTCTCTAAGGTTCTAAAATTCCTTGTGACCTCGTACTCTTCAAGTTCCGCGGGATTGTGAAAACTCATTTCCAGTTCGATGTTTACCGCCTTGCCATCGGCTTCAAAATCAAGAGTATCCACCTCCATCTCTCCGAAAAATGATCTCCTCTATATCCGTATCAACCTCCACTCCCGAAGGAGCGCAGAATCTCTGATCATAGATATCATCTCTGCCACCTTCCTCATATCTTTCTCCATCCCCACTAAAGATCTCGTAACAATCATCTTCCAAGAAATAAACACCCCAGTCCTTGTCCCTTTTTCCGGTCAGGGCATTCGTTCTCGCTCTTTCCACCACCACGGAAACACTCTTTGTCTCTTCTTCAAGGATCCGAGAACGATAAAAATCCATTCCATAAGGTATCGTCATAACAGTAAGAAGGACCACTAATCCTATAACTATCATGAGTTCGAGAAGAGTGAAACCCTCTTCCCTTGAATCAATAAAGTCCTTGCGTAACCTCATATATGGGAAGTATTATCGCACTCGCTATAAGTGCTACAAAAAGTCCTATTGCAATCAAAAGGATGGGCTCGAGAACATTGGGTAGTTTTTGGGTTCTCTCCGTTACCCTGCTTGCAAAAAAGTCCGCCAAGTACTGAAAAGAATCACCAAGCGAGCCCGTTTGTTCACCGGTTGCCACTACGGAAACGAAAACATCGGGAAAAAGTTCGGGGTATTCACTCATTGCCTCCGCAAGCCCCGTACCTTTTGCCACTCTGATGTTTATATTTTTCAAGGCCTCCTTATAGTGAACATTGGTCACCGAATCAGCTATAATCTCAAGAGAACTATTGATGGTCAGACCACTTTTAAAAAGGGTGTTCATCAATTGTGCGATTATGGTAAGCTGGTATTCCTTTTGTATGATCCCTATTACTGGTGTTTTGAGCACGAGGGAGTGGTAAAGTCTTCCTACGGGTTTTAATCTCAACGAAAAATAAAAAAGAACAGCGAGAATTACAATTCCTCCCACCACAAGAAATCCATGTTCTTCCATAACATCCGAAACATAAAGAAGCGCTCTTGTGGTTATGGGAAGATCCACATCCAGTGTCGCAAAAATGGGAACAAGTTGCGGAAGAACGAAAACAGTAAGGGCTCCCCCCAAAAGAACAGCAAAGCTCACGATTATTTTCGGATATAAAGTTGCCGAACTTATCTCTTTCTTCAATCTGTTACTCCTTTCAAGCCACTGGGCCAAATTATGAAGATTCTCCTCGAGAGTTCCCGATTCTTCTCCCGCTCTCACAAAACTAACAAAAACCGTTCCGAAATGAGGGCTCTCCTCAAAGATCTCATAAATAGAGGTTCCTTTCTCTATTTTATTTCTGGCCTCCGAAAGGGTTTTTTGAAGATAAGGAGAAGTAGCTTGCCTGGAAAGAAGCTCAAAGGATTCATTGATGGGCTTCCCACTTCTTACAAGAAGACTCAAGTTCTTAACGAAATCAGTCTTCTCTTGTGTACTGATCTTTTCAAATAGGGGCATATCGACCTAATAACAAAAATGAATAGGGGAGAGTCTCATGTTTTCGCTGCCTTTCTTATCTCCTCCAATGTGGTAACACCCGTAAGAGCTTTAGTTATCCCGTCGTGAATCATACTCGACATTCCTTGTTCTATAGCTTTTCTTCTTATGATATCGGAAGCCTCTTTCTGAACTATCAGGTTTCTTATCTCCTCCGTAACTTCCAAAACCTCGAAAATACCCGTTCTTCCTTCATACCCGGATTCATTACAGAACTTGCAACCCTTTCCGTAATAGAACTTTACTTTTTTGATATCATCCTCTCCCGATATCTCCTTTATGATGGATATAAGGCCACTTTCTTCTTCTTGAAGGTTTCTTATTTCTTCTTCTGAAAGATAATAAACATCTCTGCATTCGTCACATATGCTTCTTACCAATCTCTGCGCTATGGCCATGTTGATAGAGGAAGCAACAAGGAAAGGTTCGGCATTCATTTCCAGGAATCTCGGAAAAGTTGTCGATGCATCATTGGCATGCATGGTAGAGAGAACCAAGTGACCCGTCATCGCCGAGTTCAAGGCCATATCAACCGTTTCCTCATCACGGATCTCACCAACCATCACGATATCCGGGTCCTGACGCACAATGGACCTCAATCCTTTTGGAAAGGTTA